>JAGFCA010000227.1 GCA_022394755.1 Candidatus Poribacteria bacterium | reverse complement strand
GATAAGATGAAGAATAACAAGTCCGTAATACTTGATAAAGACAATGTAAGGGTTTTTCAATATGGACCGCATAAAACTACAAAAGTCTTGAAGGATCCAAAAGAAATTAAGGGAATAGTTGATGAAATGAAGAAACTTGCCTCTGATGCAGATCTTGATTCTGTTGAGTTGAAAAAGAAGATACAGGATCTTGTTAAAGGTATGAAGCCTGATCCAATTATAATCCCTGATAAAGACAGTGTAATGGTTTTTAAGTATGATCCTCATATGACAGCAAGAACGCTGAAAGATGGCATAACCTATAAAGATTTAGGTAAAAAAATAAGTAAACTTGCCAAAAAAGAAGACGTTGAATTTGAGGCGTTGGCGAAAAAAGTAATAGAGCTTATTAATGGTGTGATGCAGGATAATACCGACATTTTAAGAGGAGATGTACAGTGGCTTCCGCTTGAACCATCAAAATCCTTAAAAAAGGTAAATGATTCAAATATTGAGAAACTGGAAAAGAGGGTTGAGAAATTAGAGATGAAGATCGATAATCTGATTCAGAAACTTGATAAATCAGTGCCGGAATCATCGGAAGAAAAATAAGAACAGAATTAGGAATAGAAAAATAAATGCGTATTGTAAGGTAAACAACTTACAATACGCATGTTCATTCTTCAAACGTTGTCTAATTACTATCAGTATCAGTTGAAGCTACCGGTTCATAATATCCTGAACCGAACAGAAGTCCATCATATCGAATCGCCCAGGTGCGTTTATTCTCATCCTGACCACTTTCTGGGTTTGGCCAGACATAATTAGTCCAATTCCCTTCCTCAGTTGCAGTAGCGATGTCAGCTCCAGCAGGTAATCCATCAACACTCTCGACCGTCTTTAAATCAATACCAATCAAGTTTGGACTCTGAGCATGTGCTATAAATAGGTCGTTTTCATCGGTAATGAACACATACCATTGACCATCAATATTCTCTGGGTCGTTATGATATGCAACAACTGCTTCTATACCATGAGATTTATAGAGATCAATCGCAGACTGAACTAATGCGACAGTATACGCCTCGGGATCATCCTTAGTAGGTGCTTCA
>JAGFCA010000176.1 GCA_022394755.1 Candidatus Poribacteria bacterium | reverse complement strand
ATATATCTACAACACTCTCTTGATTCATAGGCTTCAATATATGAATTATGCTCATTGTAGGAGAGATCTCCGAATCCTGACTCCTTGTATTTCCGCAAGCTCCAGAGGTGCGAAAGGTGTGTAGAAAAAAACATCGACACAGAACACTAAGCCACGGTTCAGAAAAATAACTTATTCACCAAAATACAAACTGAAAACTATAAACTGAAAACTAATCCAATCCGCGGTTCTGATACAAGAAACAATTATAGTAACAAATTATTTACACCCCATGATGGAGGGGTGTAAATAATTCTACACCTTATATACGAAAAGTTACGAAATCGTAACATTTTACTGTTTTTCATCTTCATGTAAATTAGCGATAACCTTTGTATTGGACTGTGTTCTTGGACGAATTTGTATGTTGACAGATTTTCTGTGAAAATGTCATTTAACATTTTTCTATGATGTTTTCTTTATACGAATTCTGTTTGTAGTGTTCAAATTTTGTTAATAGTACTTGTTCCTGATTTGATTCAAAATAGTAGTCTGACATAACTTTTAGTTTTCCGTTCCTGTAATTGATTGGTTGATTTTAAGATGTTTTGTTTTTCCTCATTCTTTTTTACATCTATAGTTGAATTAGTGAATTGCCTCAGAGACAGTCCTAACTATACCATAATGTTGGAGGAACTTCAATTCCAGTTGATTTTTGTGAAACGGAGTGGTTTGGGGAATGTATATACTATCAATTCTAAACAAGATCTTATTCAAGGTTGCCTAAATCGGTTTCAGGTAATTCCCATATCATCACAGTACCATCCCCACTTCCACTACACAATAATGAACCATCTGCATTGAATGAAACACTATTAACCCTACCTTTATGACCTATATAGGATCTAATGTGTACACCTGTCTGAGCATTCCAAAGTTGGATATTGTCATCATACCCGCCTGAAGCGATTATTTTCCCGTCTGGACTATAGGATAGACAACTAACCCAATCTATGTGTCCTGTAATAGAAAGATTGTGTTGAAGGCTATCTGCATGCCATAGATGTATAGACTTATCATCACCGCCAGATGCGATTGTATTGCCATCTGGACTATAGGTTAATCCCAAAATCCATTCTGCTGGAGTTTGAACTTCGTTCTTAAATATATGTTCATTCATATCCCAAAGTCGGATGATACCTTTATTACTTCCAGTAACTAATGTATCACCTTTCGGGTTGAATACAGCATTGTAATTATATTCATCTTTCACGATGAAGGTAGTTTCACATTCGTTCGTATTGATGTCCCATAGTCTTATAGTACCATCGAAACTCACAGAAGCAATCATATTTTCATCAGGACTTAGATCAATACCCCATATCCTACTGGTATGTCCTTTCAATATTCCTGTTGACTTGTTAGGTTTAGCAAAATCCCATTGTGATATTGTTGCGTCTCCACTACCACAGTAAAGAATATGCCCCTTGGAACTATAAACTAAACTTTCTGAATTCCATTCATGTTCTACCAAAGTTTCCTTCAGTTTTCCAGTGTTTACATCCCACAAACGTATCATCCCATCGTAACTTCCATTAGCGATTAATTTTCCATCTGGACTGAAGGTGACACATCGCACTTCAACCATATGTCCTATAGTCTTCCGCAATACCTTACCCGTATTTACATCACAAAGTTGTATACGATCATCTGTACTCCAAGAAGCAATTACTTCCCCATCCGGACTAACAGCTAAACATTGAACATAATCATCATGTTCTGTTAATGTCATCTTTTGTTCACCAGTATTTATATCCCAAACTCGGATAGACTCTTCCATACCACTGCTGTATAGTGAATTCCCATCCGGACTAAAGGTGATGTCGTATACCTCATCTGTATGTGCTTGAAGATTCGCATCAAGTATACCTTTTGCTGTATCCCATACCTTGATAAGACCATTATTATGACCACTTACAAGTATATCTCTAACTGGATTATATGCTACACTATCAACTGATAATCGATCTAATTTAAAACTAAATCTTATTTCATAGGAATTGGTATCCCATACTTGGATAGCTCCGCTATCGCTTCCACTTGCAAGCATTTTTCCATCATACCTATATGAAAGACTCAAAATTCTTCCTGGTAATCCCGAGACAGTCTTCTGTATCTTTCCTGTATTTGTATCCCAAAAACGAATTTTAGCATCGCTACTACTACTTGCAAATGTAGTTCCCTCAGGACTAAATGCAATACTATAAATGGGACTTTTATATTCGGTTATCTCTCGTCTTAGGGTTCCAGTCAACCGATTCCAGATGTTAATAATACCATCTGTATTACCACTTACGAGTGTATCTCCATTTGGACTGAATGCAATACATAAAACATGCTCCTTATGTTCAGATAAGAAAGTTGCTTCTTGTAGTGTTGCTGTATCATAGATCCAAATTCCGATGCTACTGGCTACAGCAAGTAGTTTTCCATCTGGTGAAAAGTGTATATCATTGATAAAACCTTTGCCAAATTGTGCAATTGCACCTTCTGGTAGTTCTTGTTGGACTTGTTCATCAGCATAAATTCTGGTAGGAAAATGTGATAATTGGACAAAACATATAATAATAATTAGATTGGTTATAGTTTTCATTTGTAATGTTATATTTATTGCGTCATATCCCATACAAGTACAGAACAATCCCGACTCCCACTTACAAGTGTTTTACCATCTGGACTGAAAGCAAGACTATTTACCCAGGATATATGTCCTGCTAATTTTTTCTTGAATGTACCGGTTGCATAATCCCATATTAATATATTTCCTTCCCATCCACCACTTGCAAGAGTTTTGTTATCTGGACTAAATGCTACACTATTAACCCATAAAGTATGTCCAGTAAGTGTATTTTTGAGTATTCCAGTTGTCGCTTCCCACAAACGAATTTCTCCATCTTCACCACCGCTCACGATTGTGTTTCCATCAGGACTATAGGCAACACACTTCACGGAGTCATTATGTCCAAAAAATGTCACCTTATACGATGCTGTATCTATATCCCACAATCGGAGTGTTGTGTCCGTACTACCACTAACAACTGTTTTTCCATCTGGACTGAATGCAAGACTATTGATACCTCTTTTAAAGGAAAACACATCATTATCATCTGGACTGGAAAAGCTACTTTTGAATTCACCTGTTATTGCATTCCAAAGATATATATCACCTATCTCACTTCCACTAACAAATTTATTACTTTTTGAATAAAATACTATGGAATTTACACTATCAGAATGTTCTTTTTTACCAATTTCATACTTTCCAGTTGTCAACTCCCAGAATCGAATTAATCTGTCACTTGTACCACTCACAATTTTTTGACTATCTGGACTAAAAGCGATACTTCTTACCCAAGAAAGATTTCCTGATAGTGTTTTTATATGAGACTTAGTATGTGGATCCCACAGATGTATGTTTCCATCATAGCATCCATTGGCTATCATTTTTCCATTTGGACTATATGCAACACAATTTACCCAAGATAAGTATCCATTAATTCTCTGATGGATATCCCATGTTTCTACATTCCATAAATCAAAACTTCCATCTCTTCTACCGGTTGCCAATATTTTACCATCCGGACTAAATGAGACACTCTCGACTTCTGTATGAGATTTTGAAATAGTCTTAATTAGTGTTCCGGATTGTAAGTTCCATAATTGTATAGAACCATCATAATTTCCACCTATAAGTTTCTTTCCATCTGGACTAAATGTAACACAACGAAAACCATCTTCAGCCCCAGATAGAACCATCTTTTCATCACCATTCTTGGTATTCAGTATATTGATATTTTCTTCCCATCCAGCAGTAGCAAGGTTTTCTCCATCAGGACTGAATGCTATGTCTATTATTGCTCCTTTATCAATTGAATTTGTGTGAAGGTTTTTACCGGTTTTTACATTCCACTAACGGATTGAACCATCTGCACTTCCACTTGCAAGGATATTCCCATCTGGACTAAATGCCACTCTCCAAACCCAATCTGTATGACCAGTGAGTGTCTTCTGTAATTCTATCTTATCAGTTGACCATAACCGAATGTTACCATCATCACTTCCTGTAGCAAGTAATAATCCATCTGGACTGAATGTGATTGTATTTGTATGGATACTTTGTCCGATGAGTCTTTTCTTGTGTTTACCAGTAATCCTATTCCATACCCTGATGGTACCATCCCAACTTCCTGTTACTATTATATTTCCATCAGGATGAAAGGCAAATGCTTTAACAAGTTCAGTGTGTCCAGTAAGTAGATTCACCTCTTGATATGTTGATGTATCATAGATCCATACCCCGATTCCACTTGCTACTCCCATTAATGAACCATCTTGTGAATATTTAATCATTTGTATCCCGCCCTTTCCAAAACGTGCAATTGCCCCTTCAGGTAGGTTCATTTGGATACATTTTTCTGCAAGAGAGTTACAAAGTGGAAGGAAAATTAGAAGAATAAGGAGGATTATAACCAGCTTCTTTTTCATTGGATGATTTTTGGGTAATCACATTTTAAGAAAGAATTCATTTATATTTTGTGTGTGTTAATGGTTCCCATCCAAGAAGCCGTTTTGATTTTGAAAGGTTAATTTCATTTTGTTCATAGTCTCCAGCAATAAAGAATGCTTCAAAGCCATCATGTTTTGCAGAGATAGCAGCAAGATATGCATTTGCCAAATCCTCTTCATCTGTCCACCAGATATGAACAGATGAATCTTTCGGTTGTTCTCGCCGTTCTAACCACTGTTCACGGGTAGACGGACCTGTAATTCGTAATGCACTTAATGACATATTGTGTTCTCGACAAAAGTATTCACATACTTGTTCACCGAAACTTTTTGTCAATCCATATACACCCGGATTATCACGTGGAACGAGATCTTCATAAGGATAACTATTTCGTGTGCGTTCATGTACAGTAAAAGTACTGGTATAGACAGCGCGTTGTATCCCAATCTCTTTTGCTGCATGTAAAACAATATGTAAACCTTTTGCATTCACATCGTAGTTAGCCAATATATCTGGAAAATCTGCAACAGATGATCGATCACTTGTGGGTCGTAACATCACCATATAAACGAAGGTATCAATTCCCTTCAATGCTTCCTGAACAATGTCCACATCCGTCGCTGATCCTTGAATATAATCTACAGAATTATCTTTGGGCGGAGACGGATCAAGAATACGAAAATTGTGGTGCTCTTTCATGTATGGGAGTGTCATTGTACCAACATGTCCTGAACCGCCAATAAGGAGTACGTTCATAAATATTAGTTCCTGTTGTTATCTCCTAATCCGAATTTTACAAGACTTACGGAGAATAACGAGTTATCATGTTATTAGTCTAAAATTGTTATTTTCATAAATTACACTACAATCCTGCTGTCAGTAGAAGAGTGATGCTAAAATCCATATAAATACACATTTCGCCACTCTGGGGGTAAGTTGTAGGTTTGCATCGTTTTCTACACACCTTTCACCCCTCTGGGGCTGCCTTTTTGGCAAGGATGGATTTGTTATTCAACAAATTGGTTTGTATTAGAAATTTGGAGTCCCGTAGGGACGAAATGTTTATAGATAACGTGGATATACACTCTCTTGAGTCCCATAGGGACGAA
>JAGFCA010000032.1 GCA_022394755.1 Candidatus Poribacteria bacterium | reverse complement strand
CAATTTTTTATTTTTAGTATATTGTTATTCAGTATCCTCAATCTCTAAGATCCCAAGAATTCGCTCTACCAATTCAGACTTGGACATTGCACCAGTGAACCGGCCCACAATCTCTCCATCTCTAAATACGATAAAGGTAGGCGTTCTACGAATCCTGTATTGAAATGTTTTCAAAAGTTGGGTGTTTACATCCAACTTGACAAAATTGAAGATCTCACGATATTCCAATGCTACTTCTGCGACCACCGGTCTCATCTGTATGCAAAATCTTCACAAATCGGATTTAAATTCCACCACGATCGGGATTTCAGAGCCCAAAACGATGTCGTTAAAAGTCGCATCCGTGACTTCAAAGGGGACACCAGATTTTTTACCGAAATGGCTCGCGACGAGCGTCAAGTCAAGGATATTAACAATGTCGTCCCCGTTAATATCTGGGCTCGGATGTTGGTCTTCAGTAGGTGTTTCACCAAAGTGCTTGGCGACAAGCGTCAGATCAAGAATGTTTACAATACCATCGGCATTAACGTCAGATGCTGGCAACATCTCAATATCTGCCTCTTGTGTGTATCCTATACTCAAAGCTATCAGCATTAAACTTGTCATCAGCAGTAAAACTACAATCTTTTTCATCTATTTTGCTCCTTAGAGGGTTTAATGTTTAACATTGATTTAAAAACTACCTTGTTCATGAATATCCCTTGATGCCCGCGGCTACAATCTCATCTAATGAAATTTGACAATCGAAATCAGAATTTTCATTCTTCAGATATGTTGATAGTAACTATCTGTAGTACTAGAGACGTGATATTTAGGTAGAATGTCTTATATCAAACTCACGTTAATTAAAAGCATAAAATATTTCATTAAGACAATAAATTTAAGTAATATAATAATTAATTTATATTGTCTTAATGCAATATTAATTATATGAGTCTTTCATTAAAAAGTCAAATAAAAATTTTTAGGCTTGCTTAAATAACACACGTCTCATGATTTTCATTTACCATGTGATAACTAAGATTGCATGTACTGCCATCGGTTTTTTATTCGTTCTACAAGATGAATCACATTCAGCCAACGGATTGATCCTGCCACGCGGCATCAGGATTCAAAATCTGTGTTACAGCAAACTTAATCCACCATGTTATAATAATCAACTTGACTATGCAGAAGGTTTGTGATATTTATGTACCACCAGATTTTAAAATCAGAAATCAAATTGGTGCATAGTCCCTCGATGATGAGAGAATATAACACTCAAAACATGGATGTTTAATGGAGCTACCGGAATGTCAAATTGTTGGTATCTTAGACAAGATAGATTAAATGATGAATTCCTTGAAAGATATTATTCAACGCTGCCATAAACGGCGTGAGAATCCACTTCGACAGCGAAAAACAATAGTAGTGCCTGCGATCTACAAGGGGCTTCTCTATCATTTCACGGCCTACTGCGCGCATAGGTATC
>JAGFCA010000062.1 GCA_022394755.1 Candidatus Poribacteria bacterium | reverse complement strand
CAATTTTTTCAAGAGAATTCTTTACACAACGTATCACGTGAGAAATTCGGCATTCTTCAGCAGACTAAGAGATTGGTTGTCGTAGGAAATCCTCCATATAACGATAGAACATCACTGATACGAAACCAGATTAAAAGAGTTGAATTTGACATAGATGAAGATATAGTAAGTCGGGACTTAGGAATATCGTTTCTCCGATCATACAATAAACTTGAAGCTGACTATATCTGTGTTTTACATCCGTTGTCTTACTTGATAAAACAGACCAACTTCAGACACCTAAAGGAGTTTACAGAGAATTACAGACTGATAGACGGCATCCTGATTAGTAGCTGCGAGTTTCCCGAATCGGCTAAACATACAGCGTTTCCGATTATCATTGCATTTTATCAGCGGGATTCAGATGGAATGGATTACGAATATATCCGTACATTCCAATTTAGAACAGAGAGCGAAACTCGTTTCTGTCTCAGCGAATTTGAATATATCACAAGTTATATAAGGAAATATCCAAGTAAGCAAAATAATCCAATTCCTAATGATTCGCTGTTTTTCTGGACGATGCGGGATATTAATGCATTGAAAAGGAATCGCACTTTTGTTCAAGACTATAGTAGTAACACGATTCTAATTGACAAGACCAAGCTGGATTATTACGCTTATGTAGATGTGTTCAAGAGGAACATCCATAGACTTCCATTTTATTTTGGAAACTGTGATGTGCCGATAGATAATGAACTTTTTACACAGCATAAACAGAGTTTCATCAGTGATTCTATTAGACATCACCCATATTTGAAAGAGCATTTTCAGATTGAACCTTTGGAGAAGGAAAAGCTGGAAGTTAAATTAGATATTTATTTTAAAGAACTATTGAGGAAACACCATGTTTGATAGAGAAAACAAAAGAATTCTTGTAGATATTCCTCTAGCTACTCCTACTGGAAAAATAAGGGTTAAATCAAGAAGTATGTTCTATCAATATGGAAATCCACATGCAACAAGAAGTGTTCCTCTTGGTCAAGACAATTATGTTGAATGGCAAATTGGTTATGATGTAGAAGAAAAGAAAAAGGATATATCTAGTTTGCCTAATATATCGTTTATAGCGTATAACGGAAAGAAAAAGATACTATATGAGTTATCTGAATATTTATATTATTTTTATGCTTGGGATATGATTACACCTTCAGAATTAGATCAAACTATTGAGTTTTTGTCTAAATTAGAGGAAGTTAGTTTGCTCTCTAATCATCCAGACTGTGAAATAACAAGAACTCATCCTGTTGAGAAAAAGATAAATGATATTTCATTTTTGGGTATGACTCTAAAGTATCCACAACTCGTCTATGAATTTGGAATATACGAAATAATTGCTGAGATAACGATAAGGGAAAAGCAAAGGGCGGTTGGTGTCCAACCAATGTTATACCTATGTTTTCCAATAACAGAACTGCAGGTAAGTGAAACTCTTATTGGCCGAATTGCAAAACAGAAAGAAACAGCACAATTTGTCATAGATAAAAGTAATTACAGGATTATTCTTGAGATGGTGAGAATATTGGTATGTTAAGTCCTTCACATCATAAAGATATCATTGAGATTTTAAAGTCAATTTCTGATAAATCCTAATATGGATAAATCCTAATATGTTTGTGTAACTATTTCGTTTAAGTTACTATTAACTTGATGTGCCAAAGTGTCAACATGACTTGGAACCTTAATTTTTTATAACAGTTCCAACGTAAGAAGAATAATGAAGAAGAATAACTTTCGCCCGCGGGATATACTTAATCAAGATATTGCTGGCATCTGTGGTGTTGCCAAGATGACTGATAAAGCACGGGCTGCGTATACAGCAGAAATCGGGAGTTATAAATACGGGGCTGATTCCGAGCAAGATACAGAAATTCTATCCTTTCTTGAAATCACGGCAGACGCTTTTCAAGATGCTGCAGTCAGATTAACTAATGATGTAAAACTGGGAGCATGGATCTTGGATACCTGTGAGAAATCATCTGAGGAAATCTCAAAGTTCAATCGTAAGTTGAAATATTCTATGCATCGCAAAAATCCTCAAAATGGATTTTCAAAACGCCGTCGCGAATTAAATGATAGAGAACCATCAATTCCAATTTGGATTTCACCTGGTTTGTGGTTAGTATCCAAAGTCTTTAGAAGATGGTAAGTTGTAGCTTGAATATACGATTCTTATATTAGTATGTTAATAATTCAATTGCAGTTATTAAATACATTGGTGAGTTTTTTATCTCGTACAGAAAATAGAACAGGATTTCAATATACAGAAGTAATTTTTAGAAGGAGATTTATTTGTTACTTTCAATAGTTATTTTTTTACCACTGCTTGGCGTGATAGCGATTGCATTGCTCAGAGGATTAGGCGCGCCTACTATCAAATGGGTCGCACTGCTAATCAGTTTGTTGACATTCGCTATCTCAATAGGACTCTATACTTATGATGCGACAGCAACAGATGACCTATTTCAATTGGATCAAAAATTGAATTGGATTCCCGGTATAGGTGCAAGTTACCACATAGGCATTGACGGTATATCGCTGTGGTTAGTGTTGCTTACCACTTTCCTTACGCCGCTCTGCATCCTCGCAGCATGGAATTCTGTGGAAAAAGGCTTGAGCGGATTCATGATGTCACTGCTTGCCTTGGAAACAGGTATGTTAGGTGTATTCTGTGCATTAGACCTGCTCCTGTTCTTCGTTTTCTGGGAGGCAATGTTAATCCCTATGTATTTCCTCATTGGAATATGGGGTGGAGAACGCAGGATTTATGCTACGATTAAGTTTGTCCTTTATACGATGGCTGGCAGTGCCTTGATGTTAGTCGGCATCTTAGCACTCTACTTCCAAAACGGTGATAGTTTTGATCTTGTCCAGCTCTTAGCAGCAGAAGGATCATTTACGCATGCCAATTACTTGTTCCTTGCATTTTTCATCGCATTTGCAATTAAAGTACCACTCTTCCCATTCCACACATGGCTTCCAGATGCACACGTTGAAGCACCTACAGTTGGAAGTGTCATCCTTGCGGGTGTCTTACTCAAAATGGGAACTTACGGCATAGTCCGTTTCTGCTTACCACTTTTCCCACAAGCAGCTGCTGATGCCACATCGTGGGTTGTCCCGCTTGCTGTCATTGGGATAATTTACGGTGCATTGGTCGCAATGGTGCAACCGGATTTGAAAAAGCTGGTCGCATACTCAAGTGTCAGTCACCTCGGCTTTGTAGTATTAGGTCTTTTTTCACAGAGTGGTACTGGCATACAGGGAAGCGTACTACAAATGATAAATCACGGGTTAAGCACAGGAGCGTTGTTCCTCTTGGTCGGTATGATATATGAACGCAGACATAGCCGAATGATTGTTGATTTCGGTGGATTGGCAAAGAAAATGCCTATCTTTGCTACTATCTTCCTGATTGTAACCTTGTCCTCTATCGGATTACCCGGCCTCAACGGGTTTGTCGGAGAATTCAAGATCCTTCTCGGTAGTTTTGTTGCCAATGCATTCTCAAGATGGTATGTAGTATTCGCAACATCGGGTGTGATTTTGGCAGCGGTTTATATGCTTTGGATGTACCAAAGGGTTATGTTCGGTACACCTGATAATACAAATGAATCTTTGCCAGACCTGAACACGCGCGAACTTACAGTACTTTTACCAATATTGGTGTTCATCGTCTGGATAGGCGTGTATCCGAATACATTCTTAGATCCGATGAAACCATCTATTGATGCTGTCGCAGCGGAAGTTAAAGTAGGCGAGGAAGATACTGCACCGGAAGTTGGACAACTCATAAACCGTGAAGAATCGCGGGACACTGTTGTTCTGGAAATAGAAACGGCAAAGCCGGAGAATGATGTTGAGGAGGCACTGACAAAATAGTGAAATCAAAAATCGCGTTTACTATAATCCTCTGTATTGTTTTAGCACTTACATTATCCTCATCAATGGATATCTTTGCTGCTGATGAGACACATAATGGTGAAGCTGCACATCAT
>JAGFCA010000205.1 GCA_022394755.1 Candidatus Poribacteria bacterium | reverse complement strand
TCTTTGGATTTATTGATGTGATTAGCACTTTTTGTGTTTTGTATTCTGGTTTTCTGAATGACAGATGATCGGGTCAATTAAGTGGATGGTATCATGTACAATCAACCTTATGGTGTTTTAGCGATGCGCTACAACGATAAAACCTGTTAAACCAGTGAGTAGCAATTGAATACCTGACTGATAAAAAAGGATAAGGAAAGGTTGACAAAGAGAGATTAAACCGAGGGCAATTAGTCCAATTGATAGTCTTTCACAGAGTTCCTTTTGTGTATTAACAATTGAAAAGACAACTATACCCGGTAACAGTAGAGATAGAGCAGCATTCCCAAGGTCGGTAGAAAACGTTTGATATAGAAAAATGAAACCAATACATACACATACAGAAGAAACGACTGTAGCAACCCGTTTTGTTGCTGTAGTCATTCCATAGGCAATTGCACATGTGAATAACAGATGGAATGATGAACCTTTGAGAAAAAGAGGTACGGGTAAGAATAAAAATATCAGACCTAATATTAATCCGATACCTGAAATCAGTGAGATAAGACGTTTGTTCTTAAATGAGATGCTTGATAATATCGCAGCAATACTCAAGAGGACAAATGATATTCCTTTTAAAAGAACACTGCTCTTGACTAATGCACCTGGTAGCCATGTTATGTTCTCCAATTTCAGATATTGAAAGAGCAGACCTAATATAATGAAAGAAATTGCAAAGATTTGATTTCTAATAGGTTTAATCATATCAGCTTAATAGTCAAAATGTTACAAAATATTCGACTGATCTTACTTCTTACTTTCCAGTTTTAAAGAGACGGTCTAACAAAGACTTCGAACTTTCTTCCTCTAAATACTTAATCTGCACACGCAAATCCGCTTTTTCTTCCTGAAGGGTTTTCACTTTTTCTTTTAATTCATTATTATCATCAAGCAATCGATTATTATCTTCCCGGAGATATGTAATGTGGACAACCTGAGAAATTAAGTTCTCAATAATTTCATTTGTTGGGATGTTGAAACTGAGATGTGTGATTAACGGTGCTAATCCATCAATCCGTAATTGTAAGATGGCTTTAGGGGTTTCATCATTGTCTTCTGATTGCGATGAAACAACACGTAGAAAAGGTTCAATCTCTGGATGTTTTCTATCTAAAGTTCTTTTAATTATTTCTTCATCAACACCTACGATTTCTGACACATCAGAGGGGTTCAAATAGAGATCCATAAAATATACCTAAAAACGAAATTGTACAGATTAGTTACATGTTATAATGTGAATGTTTGGCATTATCAGAGATTACTGTATTCGGTTTTCTTGAATTGATTCAGATTTTAAGACTCTAAACATACTTCGTGTGTAACTAACAAACGAAATACCTACAAAACACAGTGCGAAATATAGACAATACAGTTCCAGATCATGAGGAAGTGGGAAATCCATAGAACGGATTAGATATAGGATTAGTGCAATTGCTAATGAAAAACTGGTGCACTTTCCCCACCAATTTGACCGTGTTATCATTTTTGCACGATATGCCAGATAGACGTTCCCCAGAACAATTGCAACATCACGAAATATCACAGTGAATAATGCCCACATAGGAATATCTGGAGTTCTAAATGCTATCGCTATTATTCCTGCGCCAATTGCGAATTTATCAGCAATAGGATCAAGAATTATACCCAGTTCAGAATGTTGATTCAGCAAACGTGCAAAAAATCCATCCAGTATATCTGAAATGATTGCAATTGTTCCAACTACAACCGCATGTTTGTATTGTTCATTATATATGTACCAAAAAAGGAGTGGAACTATCAACAACCTGAACATTGAGAGTAGATTGCTGATATAAAAGAACTCTCTCCCAGAGATATGGATGGTCCGAGTATCCGTGAATTGAGGTATAGGAGGCTTGAGTGCCATTGATCTTATAGACCTACTGCTGTCAACACAATGATGTTAAAACTGTATAAACTTTGTCAAATTAGTTGTTTTTAGTTGTTCCGTGCAGATAATTGGAAAGCTATCTGTTTATTCAGTTGCTTTAATATATCAATTTCTTGTTTAAGAAGTTCATCAAATGATCGTATTTCTAATAGGTCTTGTTTTTCTTCAAGAGAGATGCGTAATCGCGTTCCTATTTGATATGCTAATTGTTGAGGATGTTGCGGTATCTCATCTGGTGGTAACCAACCAAACATCAGAAAACTTGATAATGTTTCATATTCAATATATATTTCACGAGTATCACCTGCAATTGCATCCAGACTTGAATCCGGTTCAGAATCCATTGAGTCTAGCACTTTGACACGTCCAACCAAGTAAGGTAGTTCATCATCAACTTCCAAAATCTCAAACCTTGAATGTCCAGAAGTCATAATATTCATCCTACCATCAGGGAACCTATCCACTTCAACTAAATCAACAGCTGTACCAATTTTGCAGGGTGTTGCATTGTCCCCTACCTCATCACCATCTTTAATCATGACAATACCGATAGACGATTCGTTTCTAATGCAGAACTTGACCATTTCGCGGTATCGCTGCTCAAAAATGTAAAGTGGAAGAACAGCACCTGGGAATAGGACAAGATTCAATGGAAAAAGCGGTAGTGTTTTCTCTTCAATTTTAGTTTGTTTTGTATTCATGCTATCGCCTCAGTATTCCCGCTTACAAACATCAGGATTCGTGTAAATACTGCATTAGTTCGTTAATGAACAAGAATTGGTGAGTATTCTATAATTATTTTTACATATAACTTTTAGTTTGTCAAGAAATAAATAGTACCATACGGTAAT
>JAGFCA010000100.1 GCA_022394755.1 Candidatus Poribacteria bacterium | reverse complement strand
TAAGCATTACCACGATTGTTATAGGATACAGCGTCGTTTTCTTCGTATTTTATGGCATTATTATAGTCTTGAATAGCTTTGTCAATTTCGCCTTTTTCACGGTAGGCATTACCACGGTTATTATAGCCTTCGGGCAGATCAGGTTTTAACTCTAAAGCTTTTGTATAATAGTGAACAGCCTTTTCATACGCTTCTTGTTTTTCTTTTGGATTCTCTGCTTCATCACCTTTTATGTAATAACTGAGTCCTCTATGCAATTCAGTATAGGCACTTTCATGAATACTTTGATTCGTAATGAAACCATGCAGATCGTTATAGATTGTATTTGTAGAGATTCCGTGGTACTTCCGCAGATGTTCTAACAGATGAAGTTTTAGGTGAGTAGGAATATTTATTATGATTAAATCATCGGGATTAAAAAAACCTTTAGGGTGTTGAACAAAAACGCTTTTCTGGGCAATAACACGATTTCTTGGATTTCGAGGTATCTCAATCCAGTTTGTTAGTTCTTTGGTTTTATGCAGGAGAATTATCCTTCCATCCTTTTTGATAGCTTCAGAACTATCGCAGGCAAAAAAGAGGGCTACAAGGTAATCTGTAGTAAAATCGATTAAGTTAGTTTGGCCTCCATAGTGTTGTATTTGAGTTAGGATTTCAAGTGGATTATCCGTTTCATGACTATATGCTTCAGCTTCAGTCAAAATCTCTTCCTGAACAATCTCTATATCAAATCCATCTACTTCAATTTCAGCATATTGTCGATAAAGGTTTGAGGATATTTTTCCATAGTGTTCGGGTTCACCTCGGTAGATATAATCTCCATTTGCCGAATTTTCTTCTAACTCATAGATAATATTTCTAACTTCTAATTGTGTTTCATTTAAGGCGTTGGTTTGAATAGACATGTTCTTTTGTATACTCTGCAGTCTTACTATTTGTCAAAATATTGTCAATCTCATCTTATAGAATAACAAAGTTGGAATATTTCTACTGTAGACAGAGGCTTTGGTAGGTCGTAAACTTCTACATGTGAGAATCATGAAATAGTCAACAAATGCAGTGCTCAAGAAGTTAACATACAACATACTTGAGCACTGCTAAGACATACTGCTATTTTGATATAGATAGT
>JAGFCA010000130.1 GCA_022394755.1 Candidatus Poribacteria bacterium | reverse complement strand
TTCTTGAGTCCCGTAGGGACGGAATGTTTATAGAGCCTATCTCATAAATTAAATATTTGGAAGATTCTTGGATCTTTCCATGCATTATATATTGATACAACTGCGGGGAAACCCCGCCCATACGAAAAAGGAATTTACTAAAAACGCACGATTCGTATTTATGAGATACGTTGTACATATTTTAAAAAGAAACTGAAGTAAATTAACAATGGTTAGAGTAGAGATAATGAGTTGAGAGATATATTACACAGTGAATGTAGTATTCGTCCTCTCAAGTTTTAGGTTAGATATCACTTAATAGAAAGATATTGTCTTTAAAACACAATCAGTGTATAATTCACAAAATAGAGGCATCAAATTACAGACATATCACGAATCCTTTCAAAGTATTAAAACCCCTAAGGAAAACTACTGAAAAATGGAAGACCGTATACTTCAATATGTTCCAAACTTGGATATTTCTCAAGAAGTATTAAGAAAGCAATTAGGCGCATTCATTCAATCTGAACGGGAACAACTTAAAGAACAGATATTGAATGGTGAAAGCGGTTTTTCTGCGTGTTCATTACATACACAGATATGGGATGCAGTATTACGCAAAGTCTATGAGGTCGCGTCCTTTCAAATTCAAACTGAATATAATAAACAAGTTGAAGAACTCCTGAAAATTCCTGAAGTAAAATCAAGTGACCTTGGTGCTGAATTATCAGAAGAATGGTTACCGGATGTCGCACTTTATGCTGTTGGGAGTTACGGCAGGCATGAATTATGTTACTATTCAGATGTAGATGTAGTATATACATCATCAGTGGATTTGGAGGATGTTTATGATGAAGGGACCTTGGAACTTATACGATGGTATTATGACTTTTTTGATAGTCTACATACCGTAATACCCGGTTTCGAATTTAGTTTTATTTATCGTCCAATGGATGATATTGCGAAGTGGAATTATCAGGACATGACAGCATTAATAGATATGCGGTTTATTGTTGGTAATTCAACACTCACCGAAATTTTCAGAAAGGCAGTTTATTCAGAAAAGTCTGACATTTCTCTTGTTTTAGATTTACTCCAGTCTAAAGCAGATTCTTTCAAAGCATCTGAGGATACTATATATCTCAATCAGCCAGATGTAAAGACGGGACGTGGTGGATTAAGGACTCTCCAATATGCTCTTTGGATGATTGGGTTGCGAGATTTTACACCGATACTTGAACTCTATGAAAGATATGATGATGACCACTTGAAACCTTCTCTTGATTTCATGTTCAAAGTGCGGAATCTACTTCATGTTTTAGCCAATGCACCACACGATTCCCTATCCTACCAACCTGAACAAGAAGATACATTACAGTCTCAGATAGCCACCGCTTTAGAGTATTCTGTTGGGACCGATGAAAATCGTTATGAGTTCATGGCAGATTACTACGCTAAAGCGAAGTATCTACATTTTAAAGCAGAACTCCTAATTCGTAAATTCCTTGCTAACGGTATCCCTGTTTCAGACGTGTTAGGGGTACGAACAGATGTCTTATATTGTATTGACAATAATTTCGGTGAACTTGATACCGAAGAATTATTCATGCTTTTCACATACTTCCAACAGTATGATTTTGAGATTGACCCATCCCTGGCTACTTTCATTTTTGCCTATGTTGAAGCCTTTGATTTAGAACAATTCAAATCAAGAATTTCAGAATTGATAAATACTCCCGGGAATGTTGAAAAGACTTTTACTCGATTGCATAGACTTGGAATATTAGCCAGACTTGGAGAAGGTGGGGCACGTTTTGAACAAGCAATGATGACTCGGAGTGAACGTAGTCTTGATCCGTATACTGTAGGGAAACACACTCTTGTTGCCATAGGTTATCTTGATGAGATTCGTAGAACTGAATCAAGCAGTCCATTTGGAGGAACACCATTTGGACAACAGACCCCGTCATCAACTTCTGAATTAGAGGAGTTGAATACTGTTTTTCGAACACTTTCTGATCCAGCCGTATTGTACCTGGCACTATTTCTTCATGATATTGACAAACCGGATCCAACACATCCTGAAACTGGAGCTGAAAAAGCTAAACGAATTGCCCCTGAATTTGGCTATAACACACAACAAACAGAAGAGGTTTCTTTTCTAATTCGTGAACATCTTACGATGATTACTTTAGCACGATATCATCATTGGGATGAAAGTACGATTTCAGAGTTTTGTAACACAGTCAATTCAATGGAAAGGTTAAGTGCCCTCTATTTACTAACCTATTGTGATTCAAAAGCAAATGGTTCTCAGAACTTTAACAACCTCGCGAAACATAATCTAAAACGACTCTATGAAGTCGTTCGGGTCCGATTAGGGGGACAAGAAGATTCTCAATGGGGTACTTATGCACAACCTGAAGAATTTCAAGAGTTTCTTCACAATATGCCTGTTACATATCGTATAGGAGTTGCACCAGAAGAGATTTCCATGCATATGAAAATGGTTGCACAGGCTGAAACCATTAACTCTGAGGATTCTGATATTACTGCCAGTGCAGCAATACTCCAATTTGTTGATAAACATGGCTTTACCGAATTACATCTATGCGGATACAGTCGAGTAGGAAAACTACATACTGTAAGTGGTTTGTTCTATGCAAATAATATTGATGTTAGGGACGCTCGCGTCTATACGAAGCAGGATACAAGTGTGGAATTGGAAATATACAGGTTAGTCCATCAACCACCCCATAATTCTGCGGAACCACTCCCACTTGATGAAGAATTAAAAAGGGATTTAGATTTCGATATCCGAAGTATTATGGCAAAAGAGGTTACTCTTGAGCAGATTTTTGAAAGACATTATATTGATATAAATGGAACCTGGCGTATAGATGATGTCACTGTTGAAACCGCAAGGAATTATACCGAGATTGTCGTTACTGGAGAAGAGAAGGTGGGATTTCTACACTATTTTAGCGGAATTCTTGCTGAATTAGAATTGAATGTTGAGATGTGTAGATGTTCTGGTTTAGGTGGACAAGCTATTGATAGATTCTATGTACAACCTGTGGCAGACCCGAAGAATGTTCGAGAACAGATACTGGCAAAACTACCAACCGAAGAGTAATTAAAGATATGAAACAAAGGATTCTAATTACTGGTGCAGCTGGAACGGTAGGAACAACCCTCTGGCAAGCATGGGAAAAGCAAGACAAATATAATTTAACTTTGACAGATATTAATACGATTGAAGGATCGAAGTCCAGAGTAGTGGAAGCAGATATTAGAGACTTCTCTGCAATGAATGATTTGTGTGCAGATCAAGATGTCTTGGTACATTTAGCTTACTTACGACAGGATTCACCTGGGAGAGATCCTGCGGTGGTGAATGATATTAGTGCGTCCATGAACTTGTTTGAAGCAGCACGTGAAGGTGGCGTCAAAAAGATTGTTTATGCAAGTACAAACCATGCATCGGGTTGGAATGAACGTCTGAGTTCTCCTCCAGGGTTTTCTACAGGAGACCAGTTTCGTCCTGATGGTTGGTATGGTGCTATGAAAGGAATGGCTGAAATTGCTGGACGTTATCTCGTGGATGCGTATGGTATGCGGTTTATTAGTTTCAGAATAGGAACTTACAGTGGTACTTATGAACCGAACGGTCTTAGACACTGCAGTACGCTTTTGACACCTCGTGATTGTGTTCAACTCTTTAGTCTTGCTGTAGATTACGATGGATCTGTAACCTATCTCATTACCTATGGACGTTCTGCCAATACAGATGGATACCAACACAGCTTTCTTGATATCAGTGGGGCAGTTGAGGTATTAGGTTATAAACCTAAGGATAATTTGATTAAGACCCATCTCCACAAATTTCTGCAGAGTGAGTAATGAATGCTGAACCGCGTTACAACGACACTTTTTATGAGAATACGACCAATTATTCTAAGATAATTGATGTGATATGTAATACGACTACCTCTCTACAGGACTTACCTACTCCGATCAATTTGAAGACTCTGTTTAGAAATGCTAATCCTGTAGAAATTGAGGTCGGTTTTGGGAAGGGACGATTCCTACTTGAAGCATCAAGACAGAATCCGGAAATTAACTATATTGGTGTAGAACGAGCACAGAAGTACGTTGAGATTACTCATGAACGTTTTGAGAAATATATCCGTCATTATGCTATAGATAAGGGTTCGGGTATATTTAAGAATGTAAGATTAGTTTGGACTGATGCTAATTACTTCTTGTCGAGGTATGTGCCTGAGGAATCCATACAAGCCTATCATATATATTTTCCAGATCCATGGCCGAAAGCACGCCAACAGAAAAGACGGATATTTCGAAATAAGGAGTTTCTCTCCGCTATTATGAAAACACTAAAATCGGATGACGGAAAATTATATGTTGTGACTGATTTTGCTGAGTATTTCAATGAAATTCAAGAGAGACTTGCTAAGTGGACTAATTTACAACCTTCATCTGAATTTGTTGGGTATGAGAATATTGCGACAAATTTTGAATTGAAGTATCAAAGAGAAGGTAGAGAGATCTTCCGTAAGCTATATAAGAAAGCATGAATACGGAGTCTGAATGTTGACAGGACGGGGTATATGGCAACAGCAACAGCAAAAATTCTCTATACACCTGAAGAGTATCTTATCAAGGAAAGATCAGCCGATTTCAAGAGTGAATATCGCGATGGTGATATTGTTGCTATGCCGGGGGCGAGTCGACAACACAATCTTATAACTGTCAACATATCCAGTGGTCTTCATATTCAGTTAATTGATCGTTCATGTGAAGTTTATACAAATGATATGCGTGTAAAAGTTAGTGATACTGGTTTATACACGTATCCAGATGTTGTTGTGGTATGCGAAGAACCCAATTTTGAGGACAACAATTTTGACACGCTTCTCAATCCCACAGTAATTGTAGAGGTGTTATCTCCATCAACAGAAACCTATGATCGAAATGAGAAATTTACTTCGTATCAAACACTTGAATCTCTACAAGAATACATCCTTGTTTCGCAGAATAACAAGGTTGTTGAACAGTA
>JAGFCA010000098.1 GCA_022394755.1 Candidatus Poribacteria bacterium | reverse complement strand
GTATGACTTTAAATTGTTTAGCAGCCATAATAGACTCCAAGGTAAATGAATAATTATCTTGAGTCTAAGTATACAATTATTTGAATAAACTATCAAAATTAAGTTGACTTTACACTAGTATCGTCTTACTAATCTTATATTAATGTTTAGGGTAGGAAGTACAATTATATTCTTGAAAAGTAGTTAATTGAAGATAATAACACCTCGTGCATTTTCACCGGCTTCCATATCCGCAAACGCGTCGTTAATCTGTTCGAGACGATAGTGTCTTGTAATTAATTCATCTAACTTCAATTTACCTTCTGTGTATAAGCTAAGAAGTTTCGGCATATCAACCCGCGGTTGACAGGAACCGTAAAAAGAGCCTATAATTCTTCTTTCAGATGAAACGAAATGTTGTGCTGGTATGCTAAATTCTTTTTCATGGTGTACCATCCCAACAATGACAGCAGTGCCAGCAGGACGTACCATTTGATAAGCCTGTCTGATAGTATCCGGATTTCCAATCACCTCAAAAGCGTAGTCAACCCCCAGACCTTTCGTTATTTCGCGAACACCTTCAACGGCATCAATCTCTGCTGCATTCACAACATCAGTAGCTCCGAAAGTCTTAGCGAAATCGAGTTTTTTCTCAGCAATGTCAACCGCAATGATCTGTTCTGCATCTGCCAATACAGCACCTTGAATTGCATTTAAGCCAACCCCACCAGTTCCTATTACTGCCACAGAACTTCCAGGTTCAACTTTTGCAGTGTTTAACACTGCTCCAACTCCTGTGGTCACCCCACACCCTACAAGGGCAGCTTGTTCTAATGAATAATGCTGATCAATTTTGACAAGATTTTGTTCCGGTACAACCATATATTCCGACATTGTTGCGACACGTGCCATCTGAAGAATACCATCCCCAGAACTGTTATAAAATCGATATGTACCGTCTAACAAAAACCCTCGCGGGACATCGTAGCTTTCACAGAGACAGACCTTTTCCATTTCGCACATGCGACAATTACCACAATAACTAACAAAAGACAAGATTACATGATCTCCAACCTGGAAATCTGTTACACCCTCACCGACCTGTTCAATTACACCTGCTCCTTCATGTCCAAGAATAACTGCAGCGTCATAATAGATTGCACCTGTAACAACTGATAAGTCTGAGTGGCAAACACCACTTGCAGCAGTCCGAACGAGAACTTCGTTTGCTTTGGGTTCTACCAATTCAAGCTCTTCAACGACAACAGGTTGATTATGTTCATACATTACTGCAGCACGTGTTTTCATCTGTCCCTCGCCAAGTCATCTTTATAATATTGATTCCAAATAACTTCTTGCTTTTCGCATTGATTCAATTGGATCGGATTCACCTTCATACACAACGGATAGACATCCGTTATATCCAACGCCTCGCAAAATATCCAATACCCTGGGATAGTCTAACCACTCCTCTACTCCGCTGTCAATTTCATAGAACTTTGTTCTGACATATACAGCATGTGGTGCAGTTTGCTCAATACTGGCATAACAGTCATAATCAGGATGTGATGATCCACGATGTCCGCTTGCTCCAGGGGAACCTGCGTATTGTCCTGTATCCAATATATGTGTGAAATACGGGTGGTCAGCCCCATTTAGTGCCCGTAAAACTGCATCTCCATCCCGCGTAACGTTGTTATGGTTGTGATTTTGCAGTCCAACGAGTATACCAGATTCATAGCCGTATTCGGCAACTTCTTTGAACGCCTTAATCATTGGTGGCCATATAGTCTCTTCGTCTTCGCAGTCCTCAGGAACATAGGCAGCAAAAACACGAACAATTGGACAACTCATAAAAGAAGCAATGTCAATCCATTGCTTTATTAAAGCAATCTCCTTAGGATGTTCCTCAACAGGTCTACCGAAGTTATTACTGATGCCAATGTACCCTAAAGGTAAACCTTTTCGCATAAGGTTCAACTTCAGATCCCGAAGATAGTTTAGATCTGTAGATTCAAATGCGCTTGAATGTAGTTCAATCACATCAAAGCCGAGGTCATAAACAATTTGGGAAAAATCAGTTGCATTCGTGCCTTTTACATTCAAAGACATAGTGCCAATTTTCATCATGAAATTGTCTCCATTTCACAAGTGATCAGTCAATTAATCGGTGAGTTAGGACATATACCGATACTTCAGAAATCAAGTTAGTGTGACTCTGTTATGATAATCTCTATTTTTCATTATCCGGGTTAGACCCATTAGTATCATCATTTATTTCATTGAGGAGTATTTGTGTATGTCGGTTGGATGTTTTATAGAAAGTCAATAAGGTATGCTGTAATTTTTTGAGTTGAGTGTGATCCATTTCAAGAGTAATAATCCGATTTTCAAAATTTTCGGTATATGTAATCCTGTCAAGCATATCCTGAATTAAATCTTGTAATTCTCGATACCGTTCGCGTTCATTCTGTAATATCTGTATCTGTTCAACCATTGCAGCAAGAGTGTTTTTTGTTTCATTCAATTCAGACTGAAGTGTACGTGTGAAAATGATCAACTTCTCCAGAGTGTTTGTAGTTTTATATACAGGCATTTCTTGATCTTGCTGATTAAAATCCTTTGGAATAATAGGTATATCACTTTGAGTTGTATCTTCTTGTGTCTCTTGTGTTGTTTGTGTTTCCTGCGTTATTGAATTATCTTGAGGTGTTTCATTTGTAATTATATCAGTTAAAATATTTTCTATAGGAGTATCTATTTGTATATTATCGGTATCATTAGTTTCAGGAATTTGGTCTTTAATATCAGTTGGTGTAACCTCAAATATTCCTAATAATTTTATGTTGTATGTGGGGGCACTATAGTTTTCTTTTCGTTCAGTATATGTGATTTGAACGTGAAGTTCATCATTAATCTTCAGAGAGTTTAATCGTGTATGAATGTTCCGAATAACGACTTCATTAAATCCAAAAACCTGATTTGATTTTGGATTTAATTGTCGGAGATACCGATACAGTTCCATAACATCATTACTTTCTCGTGATATACCCTCCTTAGTTAATACACCGATAATATCCTCCTCATCAGAATTACTGGAGGATCGTATACTGGGTATAACCACGTCCAATGGCACTTCACCTTGAATTGCTTTCATCCCGAGACTCCAACTGTTTTCTGTGAGTCTTCCACTGAATGCTATGAAGTCGTAGTTAATTGTCATAATTTCAACCTTACCTTTTCTAACCTGTCGTAATGCACACTATGAAGAAGATTATACATTATAATAACTATAGTTCAAAAACAGGTTCCATTTCTGCCCACCATTCATCTGCTTGTGCTTCATCAACTGGTTCCTGAAAAGTACGCATGAGTTCATCCCATTCTTTGCATTTTGGATGCTCCTCAAGATACCGTGGGAAATCGCGTTTTATGTCGAAAGTATCCACTGTCTCCATTGCCATAAATAAACGCCTACCAATCAAGTATATATTCATTTTTGTTATACCTACTGCTTTTAAACCTGCTAATGTTTCTGGCCAAGCATCTTGATGATAAGCTTTATACTGCTCTATAATTTTTGGGTCATCTTTTAGATTCAATGTTAAACCGTAATGTTTCATTTTATTATTTTAAAGCTGTCTGAATAATTATTTTATGGTCAAATGCAAGTTCAGGTAATTTAGATGTTGAATGCCAAGTAGCCTCACCAGCATCAGAACCAGCAATTACGTCTTTTATCTTAGATTTGACAATTCCAACATATGCAACAGTTATAACGCGTCCTCGTGGGTCGCGATGAGGATGATCGAAAGTTCCTAATTGTGTCAATTCAACATTAGATATGTTTGTCTCTTCGTATAGTTCGCGTAATGCACTCTCCTCAAGTGTTTCATCCATTTCCAAGAATCCACCTGGAAGAGCCCATGCCTCTTTAAAGGGTGGATTTTTTCTGCGGATTAATAAGACATCTGGATACGGTTTTGCATCCGTTAACAAGATTATATCCACAGTTACTGAGGGACGTGGGTATTCATAGCAATACACTATAGATATTATATTATCAATAATTAGGCTTTTTGTCAATATCATTAAGTTTTTGAGGTGTTTAAAGTTTTTGTCACCTTAGGAGGTAATTTAGTGAGATAAGTTTATTTAATTATGTTTGTTTATTTGAGTTGTCAGAATCACGGATTACACAGATTACGCAGATTTCACGGAACGGTTTCTGCTGAGGGAAATACTCTTGAGGTGAGCAATATTTTTTGTCTTTCAAAAAGCGTCATCCTTTACAAAACCCCTCTTCTCCGCGTAATCCGCGATTCAGAGAAAAAACACCTATAAGTGACGATTTATTTACATACCCCTATAAATCCAATAAGATTGACTTTTATCCTATATTAAAGTATAATACATTTTAATGAAATGATACTAATCCAATATACACCAAGTGGTATTGCTATTAGTTTATATACCAATCGGAAAAAGAAATGGCAACAATTATAAAACATAATACCACTGGGAAGACTTACTGTTTACTCGGCACTGGCTTTGGTGCCTATCAATCTTCAAAACCAAATATGTTTTTGGGAAATTGGTTGGCGGATGTAGCTGAAGGACAATATGCAATGGTTTGTGTGTGTGATAAACAGGGAAAAGTTAGTTGGATACAAGCTGAAAATGTGTCGGTTGTAAGTGTTGATGGACAAAATGTAAGTGAACTCCCCTTAACCTAATTATTATAAGAATTCCACTCTTAGATTATACCTATATCTCAATCTGACTTCACGAAAGGAAATGTAGTAACGAATGGATTTACAGCAGATAAATATTAAGGTTTATACAACTGAAGATAGCAATGTTAACTATACGAACTTCATCAAGGTTTTCAACCGTTGGATGGAAGAAGCCGATTCTGATGATTACCTCAACTACGCGGATTATTCACATGTTGATGCCGGACCGGGTGTATTGTTGATTCTCAAACAGGCGAACTATAGTATTGATAACGCCTATCATGAGCCAGGATTTCTCTACAATCGTAAGCATGATGTTGAAGGTGAAAACGCAGATAAGATTCGGGATGCTTTGGCAGAAACACTCTCTAAATGTGAACTACTTGAAGCATCTGAAGAGTTGGAGAATGCTATCCATTTTAACGGTTCAGACATCCTATTTATGATAAATAATCGCAATCTTGCCCCTAATACAGCAGATACAGCAGCATCTATTCAATCTGATTTGGAACCCGTTTTACAGAAGATGTATGGTGATGACGATTTCACAGTAGAACGGACATCTGAAGATTCACGCGAACGTTTTGCGGTACGTATCTCAGCTAAATCAGAAAAATCAATATCAGACCTTCTCTCCAATCTCGGAGGATAAGATGTTAAACTTTACAAATGAACAGATCGAACGGTACAGTAGACATATTATCCTAAAAGAAGTAGGTGGATTAGGACAGACACGCCTGCTTGAATCTAAAGTATTGTTGATTGGGGCAGGTGGACTTGGATCACCTATCGGCGTATATTTGGCTGCAGCTGGTGTTGGCACATTAGGAATTATAGATGATGACGTGGTGGATCTAAGCAATTTACAACGTCAGATTTTACACGGTACGAGCGATATTGGTACTCTGAAAACAAAATCTGCTGAAGCTACCATTATCGAAATGAATCCTGATGTTAAAGTCATACCTCACAATGAACGTATTAACTCAGAAAATGCTTTTAGTATCCTGGAACAGTACGACCTGATTGTGGACGGATGCGATAACTTCCCGACCCGCTATCTTATTAACGATGCGTGTGTTATGTTGGGAAAACCTATTGTCCATGGCAGTATTTTCCAGTTTGAAGGACAGGTAACTGTTCTATATCCTAATAAAGGTCCTTGTTATCGATGTATCTTTCCTGAACCACCTCCACAAGGCTTAGCCCCAAGCTGTCAAGAGGCAGGTGTTTTCGGCGTGTTACCCGGTATCATAGGTACAATCCAAGCCGTTGAAGCAATAAAGATTCTATTAGATATCGGTGAATCGTTGATCGGTTCACTCCTGCTCTTCAATGCATTAACGATGGATTTCAAACGTATGAAATTGCGTCAAGATGAAAACTGTGCGATGTGTGGTGAAAAACCTACCATTACAGAATTGATCGATTATGAAGAATTTTGTGAAGTTCGATGGTAAAATCGGTCGGGACTCAAAATAGTGAACATTTCGTTTCTATAAACATTCCGTCCCTACGGGACTCAAAATAAGGAACCCAGGATTATAAATCAAAATATGATTAAGATTAATGATCAGATGTATAAAGTTTCAAAACATATTGAGTATATCAATAAAAAAGACGATGTTTCATAAGTATTCTGTCTTCTATAATCCTATCCTGAGTTCACAATTCTATTCCAAAACACCTCGTCGAATCGGTGAATCAATAAATAGAGAATCCCCACCATCAACCGTCAATTCCAAACCTGTTACCCAAGCGGCTTCGTCGGAACATAACCATAAAGCTGCATAAGCGACATCAATCGGATTCCCAAGCCGTTCTAATTGCGGTGTTACAGGGGCGATATCCCCATCGGGTAACGGATCCCATATAATCCCTGGACATAATGCGTGGACACGGATATTCTTTTCATACAATTCCTTGGCAAGGTTTTTCGCAGTTGCTACCATACCTGCTTTTGCGGCTGCATAAGCGGCATTGGCATCTTGCCGTACTCTCGCACCAGCTGAAATGGTAATGATACATCCTCCATCCTGTTTCTCTAATATGGGAACAAGTCTACGGACAGGATTGAAAAGTGTCCGCAAGTTGTTTTGCAATGCTCCATCCCAATAAGCTGGATCCATAGAGCTGATATCATGTTCGGTAGAGAAAAATCCACCTGCAGCATGAATGAAACAATCAATACCACCATATTCGGTTATAACAGTATCAATGAGTGAGTCTACCTGTTCGGCATCTGTCAGATCTGTCTGATGCATCAATACATCTTCGCTATTAGTGCGAATACGTTCGGCTGTTTCCTTCATTTTATCTGTTGTCCGTGCAGCAAGAACGATTTTTGCCCCTTCTTGTGCAAATAGCAGTGCGGTGGCACGGCTCATATTTGAACCCGCCCCACCGATAAGAACAACCTTATCTTTAAGTCGCATTTACATTCCTTCCATAATACGGTTTATTATTTTTATAAAAATTTAATAAGTTAGGTAATTTCAATACACATTTTATGGGTAGATTATGGGTTAGAGACCCCTTGAAAACATACCATAGATAGTGTGATGTGTCAAGAAATTGAATTTCAACAGCGTGTGAAAAAATTTCTGGATAAGGATTGATTGACAGTATAGATTGGACAAGATATAATAGAGTAGTTTTTTAAAGGAGAATAGAATTGAAACAAATCGCATTAACTGGTATTAAACCGACTGGGCATCCTCATATTGGGAATTACTTGGGGATGATTAAACCGGCACTGGAACTCGCAAAAGATTATCAAGCACTCTATTTTATCGCTGACTATCATGCCCTTACAACTGTCAAAAAGAAAAAAGAATTAGAAGATTTAACCTATCAGGTAACTGCCACATGGTTGGCACTCGGTCTAAATCCTGATGATGTCATCTTCTATCGTCAGTCGGATATTCCAGAGGTATTTGAACTGTCTTGGATACTGGCGTGCTTTACAGCTAAAGGATTACTAAATCGTGCCCATGCATACAAAACATTAGTTGACGAGAATGTTCAAGCTGACAGAGAAGAGGATAAAGGTATTAATACAGGTCTTTTTACGTATCCTGTATTGATGGCAGCAGACATCTTGCTCTTTGATACCAATGTTGTTCCTGTAGGACTTGATCAACAACAACATTTGGAGATTTCACGGGATGTTGCTCTTACATTCAATAATAATTATCGTGAAGTCTTAGTTGTGCCTGATGCCTTAATTCGTGAAGATGTAATGACTATAACAGGACTTGATGGTCGGAAAATGAGTAAAAGTTATAACAACGTTATACCAATTTTTGCCCCTTCGAATCAAGTTAGAAAACAGGTGATGCGTATTGTTACTGATTCCAAACGTCCTGAAGAACCGAAAGATCCAGACGAATGTAATATCTTTTCTATCTATCGTCATTTTGCTGATGCGGATGCTGTAGAAGCCAAACGAAAACTATACCTTGAAGGTGGATTAGGTTATGGTGATATGAAAAATGAACTTTACGAATTGCTTGAATCTAAATTCTCTGATCAAAGGGAACAATATGATTCGCTGATGCAAAATCGTAAAGAGTTGGATCAGGTATTGGAGGAAGGTGCTGAAAAGGCACGTTATATCGCGAAACGGGTTTTAGGGAAAGTTCGCAAAGCCGTTGGCATCACTGGAAAACGTTAAACTCATTACAAAATAACAAAATCCAACTGTTGATGTGCTTTTCGTAGAGATTCTTCAACGACCTTAGGTGTTTCGGCACGAGCAAAGATAAAACCGAGATACTTGTCACCCTCCGGCAACGGGACTATGTCTGCCCCAACCGATATTGTAATATTGACTTCCTCAATATTCTCAACCTTACGTGCTTCGTTTTTTCCGCGTACTTCGCCCAAAATCCCTGCTTTCGGTACAGGAATCATCATCACCCCTGCGGCTTGATTCTCACGAGAAAACGATTCAACAGAGTCTCCAATGGCATGTCGTATAACCAATTCCTCAAGTGATATACCCGTACCGAATTTCAATGTACGTGAACAGAGTCCACCAATTGTCCGTGCAGCTATTTCAATTAGATGAGCTCCGTTTTCGTTATACCGTAATTCAGCATGAATAGGTCCGTGTCGAAGTCCTAACGCTGTGGCAGCTTCCGCAGATGCTTTATGGATTTCTTCTTTTATATTATCAGGTAATCGAGAAGGCGTAATATACAAGGTTTCCTCGAAAAAAGGACCTTCAAGCGGATCCGGTTTATCAAATAGAGCCAATGTTTTCAATTCACCTGAAATAAGGATACCTTCTAATGCTATCTCAATGCCAGGAATATAATCTTCTACAAGAATATATTGATACGGATCTTCATTGTCATCAGTCCCTCTTGACTCCTTCACAATGTTGAGAAGTGTAGTTATACGCTGAAATGCAGTTACAAATTGGTTCGGAGTATCTGCTCGAATTACACCACGACTTGCAGACAAAGACAACGGTTTTAATATACAAGGATAGTTAATCAGTTGACTATTTTGTTCTGGATCATCATCAATCAATAGTCGTTTGTAATTCGGTACAGAAACCCCTTCATCATCAAGGGTTTGTCTTAACAGAAATTTATTACGAGTTGCTAATGCAGATGAAATTGGATTATGTGGGAGACCGAGTGCAGCGGATGCTGTGGTTGCAAGCATGGTAGTATCGTCATCAACACCAATTATTGCTGCAATCGGATGGGTGTCTGCGTATTCTTGAATAGATTGCGTTCCGATAGTTGGATCTTGAAAATCCAGAACTAAAGTATCTCGAGGTGACAGATCTTTTGTAGTTGATGGTTCTTCCGATGCCACGACAACTTCCACATCAAGTCTTAATGCTGCATCAAGAAAGTCTGTTGCTCGGTATGTCCGTGTAGGTAAAAGGAGAAGAACTCTGGGTTTGGATACAGTTTTCTGTGACATATAGCAATGTTTAACCAAAATAAAATAGGCGGGTACGACAATGAAATATTGCCTTGTAACCCGCCAAAAACCATTCTACAGTTTTACATACTATCAGCTTGTGCGTAGTAGTTTTTGATATTCCGCATGTGCTGTTTGCGGATCAAGTTCACCATCAAGCACACGACGTAGACATTGAACAAATTTTATTGGATTATCTTCTCCAAAAATCGTCCTACCAAACAAGATTGCAAGGCCACCATTTTGAACAACGTTATGAGCAAGCACAAGTGTACTACGTGCATTTTCACGAGGACCACCCAATGCACCAATCACCAGCGTTTCATCAAATTGACACAACTCTTTCCATACATCTGCTGTGGTGTATGCAGTCTTAATAAAACGTGGTCGCTGATGTTTACGGAGATAGCTCATCGTACGAACGATAGAATCTGCCACATACATTCCCCGTTTTTCTTCATCCATGCCGGGAAGTTTGACATTGGGTAAGAACACCTCTAATAGATGATCAAATCCTTCAATTTCCCCAACTACATGTGCAAATTGAACATAGGCTTGCAACATTCTTTCATCAACAATAGGATCGTTATTGAGAGTGATTGAATATAATCCGAGATTTACGCGACAGTCCAATGCTGGACCAACAAGATTCTCACAATAACGTTGCATATCTTCGGGAAAAACTGTTTGGAAAGGCATTGATGGTCGAGAAGTGTAAACACCAAATCGCGGATTCCAAATAGCTGTTTCTGAATTCATTCTAACAATTGGAGTGATAGGTGTATTCTCAAAGAGATTTTCATCAAGTGCAAGAATTTCCGCATCCGCAGGTGTCATCAAAAGTCCATCAAGTAACCCATCCTCAACAAGATCGCGTTGTAGTTGTAAAAACTCCCCATGTGTACGGTAATGTGGTTTAGGGTGTTGAACTTGTCCAAGTCCCTTTATTCCAGCAGAAGCGAGTGGATCTGCAGCGAAAACCAAAATAGGACTCTGTTCAATCTTATCAGCATTATCAAGTTTTTCAAATATCCGGTTGCCCATAAATAATTAATTCCTTTAATCTATGTGAGTACTCTACTGGGGTATCCATTTCACCCAGCACTAACGTTTATAATATTACAAAGTATTCGTTGGGTCAATATCAATAATAAATTCAATAGCCGTTGCTCTTATTTGTGGTGGCAGATCATCTGTTAACAGTTGAAATATTCCACATATTTTCTCTACTTCCTTACTTTTCAGTAGGAAGTGCCATCGAAACTTCCCTTCAATTTTAGAGAGTGGAGCAGGTGCTGGACCTAAAATATCTACCTCTGGAAATTTCTCTGTTTTCCATATTTGGAGATGGGTATTAACTGTGTGTGCAGCCTCAATTACCTCCTTTTCATCTTTTCCCCGAAGAAGTAGCGTGGCAACATGTGAGAATGGTGGATATTGCAATGATCTACGCGATTCAACTTCTTGGTCATAGAAGTTGATGTAATCATGATTTTGCGCGGCTAAGATACAATAATGTTCTGGCATATATGTTTGAATAATCACTTCTCCTTCAGCATCAGCCCGTCCTGAGCGACCCGCAACTTGTGTCAGTAAACTAAAGGTCTGTTCACCTGCTCTAAAATCAGGTAGATTCAATGCTGTGTCAGCTACAATAACACCTACAAGCGTTACATTCGGAAAATCTAATCCTTTAGAAACCATCTGGGTACCAATCAAAATATCAATTTCCTGATTTTGGAATGCAGTCAAAATCTTGTGATGTGAATCTTTTCGTGTCGTTGTATCGGCATCAAATCTCTGGACTCTTGCATCTGGAAACGCTTTTATTATTTCTTGTTCAACAGATTCAGTTCCGAACCCCTTTCGTCCGAAATAATCTATTGCTGTACTGTTACAGTCAGGACATGATGAATGTGTATCACGCTTATGTCCACAATGATGACACACTAACTTTTTTGTATCCAGGTGATAGGTAAGTGAAATCGAACAATTTGTACATCTCTCAACATACCCGCATGTTCGACAGAAAACGTAGGTGGAATAACCCCGTCTGTTGAGAAAAAGTATAATCTGTTCCTGTTTTTCTAACCGTTCCGTAATAGCGTCTCTTAGATGTGTAGAGAAGATAGTACGGTTTCCTGATTCCAATTCCTTACGCATATCAACAATATGTACAGTAGGCATTTTTCTATCCAAAACCCGTGTCGGCATGCTAAGTAGTTTATAGGATCCATTATGAGAATTGTAAAAACTCTCAAGGGATGGAGTAGCACTACCTAACACTAATGCACAATTAGCCAAGTGTGTGCGTTTCATGGCAACTTCCCTTGCGTGATATCGAGGGTTTGTATCTGATTTATAGGAATCTGAATGTTCTTCGTCAATGATTAGCAGCCCGAGCTCATTGACAGGTGCAAAAACCGCAGACCGGGGTCCAATCACGATGCTTGCATCACCCTTCTGTATACGATGCCATTGATCATAACGTTCGCCTTCACTGAGACTACTGTGAAGGATAGCAACCCGGTCACCGAACCTACCAATAAAACGCGATGCTGTCTGTGGTGTAAGTGATATTTCTGGTACAAGGACAATTACCGATTTGCCTTTTTCAAGAATTGGGGCAATTGCCTGCATATAGACTTCAGTCTTACCACTACCGGTTACACCGTGTAATAAAAATGTAACTTGGTTTTCAGATTGAAGTTGATTCTGTATTTCTGTGTATGCTGCTAATTGTGTAGAATTTAATGTAATTGGGTCTGTTGGAGTAACAGGTTGTGCACTCAACGGATTACGTACAGAAGATGCCTTTGTAATCTGTATAAAACCACGTCTTTCAAGAGTTCGAAGCAAGGACAGACTGGTATTGAATTGTTTTGTCAATTCTTTAGTGGCAATGGGTTTATCTACATCAAGTAGGTTTTGGAGTATCCCAGCATGTTTTAGAGAGGCAGCGTGTGGGACATTCTTATTTTTAATATCTGTCTGATTTCCATAACCATCATCGTCAGAGGTCAATTTGTCAATTTCTGCCTGTATTTCTTCTTGTGGTAGGACTAATGATGCTACTGAGGTATACTGTGCCGTTGCTTTGGGTTTATGGGTAATAAGTACATCCACAACCCCTTTCTGTCTAAGAGCTCTTATTTTTGGTCGGAGGTTTGAGTTACTAATTCCCATTCGACGAACAATTTGCGTTGGAGTTAGATCCCCTTCTGCTTCCAATAAAGCAACAATTTCCTTTTGTATTTTGTCAATCGGTGGTGTATATTCTGAACGGAGATGTACTCTTTGTTTTTTCTGGTTACGTATAGATGCAGGTACCGCGCAGAAAAGAGCATTACCCCAAGAAGTTAGGTAATAGTCCGACATCCATTTGGTAAGCTCAAGGATTTCAGGTGAAAAGGTAGGGACATCATCAAGACAATCTGAGATATTCTTAACTTTTTCTGAGGACAAGTCAGTTTCATCTGTCCGTTCGATAACAACGCCTTCCTTACTTCCTTCATGAAATGAAGCTAATATACGGACACCTGGCTGCACAACAGAATCAAGATGTTCTGGAACAGAGTATGTAAACAACTGATTCACTGCAATTGGAAAAGCGACGTTAGCGTAACTCATTGGTAGAATACCCAATTAGCTGGTAAGATTAATACGTAGGCAGAAAACAGACAAAGGCACAAAGTCTATTAATACAAACTCTCAACCAATGTTCTTTATGATTGATGGTCAATTCCGGAACAAAAACGGACTATCCGTTTGATAAACACTCAAGAACTATTTTCATATCTTCCCAGACATCCCTTTTAGCATTTGGATTACGTAAAAGATATGCTGGATGATAGGTAGGCATTACTTTTGGTGGATTCTCAATGGTATCAGACAACGTGTATGGATGTAGTTTTCCTCGTAGAGCAGATATATTCGTGGTTGTATTTAATAATGTTTTAGCTGCGAAACTACCAAGTGCAACCATAACTTTCGGTTGGATCAATTCAATCTGTCGAATAAGATATGGACTACATGTTTCAACTTCGTCTGGTTCAGGATTTCTGTTGCCGGGAGGACGACATTTCAGAACGTTAGCGATATATACATCTTCACGTTTTAGTTTCATCCCATCTTCAATTATTTTTGTCAACAATTTCCCTGCTCTACCAACAAAAGGTTCGCCTTGCTTATCTTCATCTGCCCCAGGTGCTTCTCCAACAAACATCAACGCTGCATTCGGGTTTCCAACGCCAAAGACTACGTTAGTTCTCCCTTCGTGCAAACCACATTTTGTACATACCTGTGCATCAGCATCCAAGGTTGGCAAGTCCAACCTTGTCAATCCTGATTCTCGGTCAGATTGCTTTATCTCCGCTTCGCTAAGACCTAATTCAAGTTGCTCTGCCACGTGTTCCCTCACAAGTGTAACGAGTTGAAGATATTCTTCTTTTAAATTATCCATTCCCATTATCAAACCTTGCTGATATATCACCCACTAATTCTATCAATTAATGATAGAATATCGTACCAAGTAATATATATGAATAAAGCGAGAAGTAGACCTATACTAATCTGTTGAATAATAGCTTGTGCTTTCTGTGGTAATGACCGTCCTCTGATTTTTTCCATAGCAAAAAACAGTAATTGTCCACCATCAGCAATTGGAATAGGTAATAGGTTCACAATACAGAGATTAATGCTAATGAATCCAACAAAGAAAAGTATACTCGCCATACCGATCCTTCTATCAAACATTTCACTTGTCATTGTACCAATGCCAAGTGGACCGGAAAGAAACTTAGGAGAGACTTGACCTGAGATTAATTTTTTCAGTAAATTGGAAACGGAAGTAAATGTCAACCAAGTAGTATGTAATCCCATTCCTGCTGCTTCAATCATGTTATACTTAGGTAACGGCATTTGTAGGGGTGAAAGTTTCATACCACTCAAATATGTCGTCCATACAATACCAAAGAAAGAGGTCTTTAAATCCTTATTTGAATATTCTTCTGGATTAATTGTTACTGTTGTTGGGGTGCCATTCCGCAGAAGACCAAGGTCAAAAACATAATTTGGAGTTGATTGAGTGAAAGTATAAAGCGAATGACTATCAACTTCCTCGCCATTAACACTGGCAATTACATCTCCATCTATAATCCCTGCCTTATCTGCTGTGCTACCTTTTTGAACCCGGACTTTAATTTGCCATTCAAGAGGAAATTGTACTGTTATCCTCTCTCCATTCCTGATGATTCCGAGTTGTATATGATCTTTTTCATCTATATTTTGATAAAGTGATTGATATTTCATCCCTAACCACTCTAAACCAGGATCCCATATAGTTGGTTCAAAATATGGCACGTCGTATATTTTTTCACCATTAATGGTATCAATTTGGTCCCCAACCTTGAGACCAGCATTCGCTGCAAAACTGTTTTCCTCAACTTGGTTAACAATTACATCTCTTGTTTTGCTAACACTAATCTTTCCAATATCACCGCGAGGACTCTTATCAACCTTGGGCACAATTGTCAGCGTTTTTTGGGTGCCGTTCCGATCGACGATAAATTCCAATTCTTTCTCTGGACTTGTGTATATTATCGTTGTAAGGGTTGTCCAACTGTTTACATCTTCACCATTAATAGAAACGACCACATCCCCAGACAACAGACCACCAGCAACCGCTGGACTGTCTTCTGCCATCCATCCGATCTGAACTTCTTCCTGATTTTCAACCTGCTGATTTACCTGTTCTTCACTTTGCTTATCTACTAAAGTTGCCCCTGTTAGTCCTTTAACCAATTCAGCGGAATTATAATCAAGTCCAATACCAAAGACAAACCAATATGCTAAAATACCGAATAACAGATTAACTAAGGGACCGGCAATAACAATGAAGGCTCGACTGCCAACAGAAGCACTTGCGAACTCATCCTCTGCTCCTGTTTGTTCTCCGGGAGTTTCACCTTCCATCTGTACATATCCGCCGAAAGGTAATAGAGAGAGGCGATAATCCGTACCACCCCGTTCAAATCCTATAATTTTCGGTCCAAAACCGAGTGAAAAGGTATTAACTTTTACACCACAACGTTTTGCTGCAAGAAAATGTCCCAGTTCATGAATAAAAATAAGAAACCCAAGTGGAATAATCGCGAGTAGTACACCTTTAATTGCTGGAAATATTCCAAGAATTGGTTGAAGGAATTCCATTTTATCTCCTATATATTATGATTTCGTTAATCGGAATTCTTAATAACTATATATATTCCAAATTTATTATTTATTTTCGTATTCTCTTATAATTGATAAGGTATTTATTTTTGTCCAATCTTCTACTTCAAGTACATCTTCAAGTGTAGGATTACTTATTACCTGATGCTTTTCCATAACACATTGTAAAATACTTGGTATATCCATAAACCCTATCCGTTCTTCCAAGAATGCATTTACGACAATCTCGTCAGCACTACTCAGTACTACGGGAAGGGTTCCGCCAACCTCTGCGGCAGTATAGGCAAGCGAAATACACGGAAATTTCTCCTTATCGACAGGTTCAAAATGGAGTGTCTGCGTTTCCCGTAAATCTAAGCGTGGAACAGGTGTAGGTAATCTATTAGGATATGACAAAGCATACTGAATCATAATTCTCATATCCGTAGGGCCGAGTTGTGCAAGAGTTGATCCATCTTCCCATTCAACCATTGAATGAATAATGCTCTCTCTATGTATGACAATGTCGATTTTATCAAGGTCTATGTCAAACAACCATTTTGCTTCAATCACTTCCAAACCTTTGTTCATCATGGTTGCAGAATCAATAGTGATTTTTGCACCCATATCCCAGTTTGGGTGTCGTAATGCTTGTTTAGGTGTTACATCATAGAGACTATCTTTTGGTAAGTCTCGAAACGGACCTCCCGAAGCAGTTAATATCAATTTATATATCTCGTCTTGTCTATCACGTGCCCCTTCTAAACACTGAAAGATAGCACTCATTTCACCATCAATCGGTATAAGGTTAACACCATTTGCTTTAACTGCCTCCAAGACGATGGGGCCACACATCACCATAACTTCTTTGTTAACAAAGGCAATGTCTTTTCCGGCATTAATTGCTGAAAGTGTAGGTAACAATCCTGCACTTCCCCCCATACCATCTAAAATCTGTTCAGCTTCGTCTATGGTGGCAACTGCTTGAATCCCTTCATATCCACAAAGTACTTCTATATTGTCAAGATCACTAAGACGTTCTTTTAATCTTTTAGCAGCTGTTGGTTCATTTAGGGCGACTAACCGTGGAGAAAACCTCCGTGCTTGTTCCTCAATAGTATCTACATCCTTGTTTGCTGCAAGTGCGACTATATTGAACGCATCGCTATGTGTTTCTACAACGTCTAAGGCGTTCTTCCCTATGGATCCGGTACAACCTAAAATGGCGATGTGCTTCATATCGTTAGCTTAAATGGCTGTGCGGATGCACTCGCCTTATTAGAATGGATCTTCTTTGGCTTGTATCTAATTCTGGTGATAATAACAAAGCAACTGAATACCTATTCTAAGAGAGAATTAATGGATTAAACCCGAAAGTGTGATATAGTAATAAAGGATAGGCGCGCAAAACATTAAACTGTCACACCTGTCGAGTAGACCTCCATGTCCAGGAATATAATCTCCAGAGTCTTTCACACCAACAGTTCTTTTCATGAGTGAGACACTCAAATCACCAAGTTGTCCAAAAACACTCAACAACAGTCCAATAATTGCGGCATTTAATAGAGAGAGGGTATCTTGGAGAAGGAAAGTACACAATAGAATACTTACTAATACGCCAACAATCAAGCCAGCTACTGTACCTTCAATAGTCTTGCGCGGACTAATTGGTGTAATCAACTTGTGTTTCCCAATTGCCCTACCAACAAGGTATGCTCCAGTATCTCCACACCAAATTGTACCGATCAGTAAGACGATCAATTGCATACCTATATCATCAATATTTCGGAGTAATATACAATGGTATGCGAATGCCCATCCGATTGTAATGATACCTGTGAGTTTTAAGGTAACTGTTACTAACTCACCAGCCACTTGACCTCGCGACAGGCTTGATGCAAATGCATAGATCAGAACACCAACTAATAAACCTTGTACCACCATAGATGCTTTTATATCTACTAACGGATCGGGCAAGAAAAATGCTAAAATACCAAATGCCACTGTAAGTAGTACAGGTATAACCGGATTTATTTTATCAGTGAGTTGATGTGCTAACCGACAGTATTCAATCTGCATCATCAGGACAGCGGCAGTAACAAGGATCAGAAAAAGCCAACTGCCCAGATATATCATCAGCAAAACAAGCGGCATTAGCAAAACAACGCTTAAAGTACGCCGCCAAAACATAGATTAGTTCTCTAACAATTCTGATTCTTTGGCTTCTGCTAATTCGTTAATTTTATCTACATAAGTATCAGTTAGCTTCTGAACAGGATCTGCATCCGAGCGGCTGCCTTTTTTATCTCCGCCTCTACCTTTACTTCTTCTATTGCCAGATCCACCATCTCCACCTTCACTATTTTTTAATGATTCATTAGCGTCTCTACGTATATTTCTGATGGCAACTCTTCCTTCTTCAGCCAATTTTTTAACAACCTTAGTAAGTTCTACCCGTCGCTCAGTTGTCAACTCTGGCACCTGTATGCGTATGAGGCTTCCATCATTGCTGGTCGCAAGTCCCAAATCAGATTGAGCGATAGCCTTTTCAATCTCAGTGATTAGAGTTTTATCCCAAGGCTGTATAACAAGCTGATGCGGTTCAGGTGTTGTGATTGTTCCAACTTGATTTAAGGGAGTTTTGTTTCCATAGTAATTGATGGTTACTTGATCCAACAGAGCAGAGGTCGCTCGTCCTGTTTGGACATGTGACAACTTATCTACAGTCGATTCCAAGGTTTTTTTCATACGAGATTCAGCTTGGTTTAGTATTTCTTGCATCTATATCACCACTCCTTTCTCAATATTCTTTACCATAATACTTGGTAGTTAATTTTTATTGTCCAAGAACGAAAAGGACAAATCGTTTCACAACGATATTTTCGCCGAGTTGTGCGATAGCATCTTTCACAAGATCTTCAATAGTTTTATCAGAATCGCGAATGTATGGTTGCTTTAATAGACATGCTTCCGAATAGAATTTTGAGAGGCGTCCTTCAACGATTTTATCAACAATATGATCAGGTTTTCCTTCCTGTAGAGCTTGGTTTTTCAATATTGTTTTTTCTGCTTCAAGATCTTCTTCTGGAACTTCATCTTCTTTAACATATTTTGGTTTTGCCGCTGCAACCTGCATTGCAATTTCATTTGCTAATTTTTGAAACTGCTCAGTGCGTGCAACAAAATCCGTTTCACAATTTAATTCTACTAATGTCCCAACACGATTCCCAGGATGGATATAAGAGATTACGAGCCCTTCTTCAGTAGCTCTTCCACCTTTTACTTCGGAGGCGCGCAAGCCTTGCTCGCGCAATTTCTGAATCGCGGCATCAATATCTCCATCCGTTTCTGCTAATGCTTTCTTGCAGTCCATTATGCCAGCACCAGTCCGTGAACGTAGGTCACTGACCATTTTTGCTGTAATTGCCATATTTCCTCCAATAATAATTTGAAATTGAATATTGTCCTAAAAGACCTGATTAGGCTTCATATTTCAAATCGTGACATTGTAACAGCTACCAACTTTGCGACTTCTCATCAACAGTTGTAGCGTTAATTGATAATTTGTTGTATATAAAGTGGTTATGGAGACCGTCGTGTACGTTTTGGTCTCTTTTTCTGGCGGGGTTGACGCTGTTGTGGTCGCTGTTCTCCGTCGCCTATTGTCTCAGGTTCAGCTGAAAGTTCTGCCTCATCTAATATCTGTGCAGTCTGCTCTTCATGTCGTTCGGTCTCAGCCACTTTATCAATTTGATCAGAGTCAGACCCACTGGCAACTTCCGCTTCGACCTCTTCACCTTCTAATGCGTCCCCACGTCCTTCAATTACAGCTTCTGCTAACACTGAACAAATTAGACGGATTGACCGTATAGCATCATCATTCCCAGGAATGGGTAGGTCTATTGGATCAGGATCACAATTTGTATCAACAATAGCAATAATTGGAATATTCAGTTTATTGGCTTCAGCAATTGCAGTGTGTTCTTTGCGTGTATCAGTGACAATAACAACTTCAGGAAGTGTTGGCATGTCTTTAATGCCTGATAAGTTATTAGATAACTTTCCTTTTTCGCGTCTTAAACGTATAATTTCTTTTTTCGGACGCTTGTCAATTTCACCACTTGTCTCTAATCCATCAAGTTCTTCAAGTCTTTTGATACTCTGTCGAATTGTTTGGTAGTTTGTTAACATTCCGCCAAGCCATCGATGGTTAACGTAATACATACTACTTCGAACGGCTTCTTCCACAACAGCTTCTTGAGATTGTCGTTTCGTACCAACAAAGAGTACGGCTCCACCTTTTGCAGCGACATTCTGTACATAATCTACTGCAGCCTCAAGCATTCGCAAAGTCTTTTGCAAATCAATAATGTAAATACCATTCCGTTCGGCGAAGATGTATTCTGCCATCTTCGGGTTCCATCGTCGTGTCTGATGACCAAAGTGAACTCCACATTCAAGGAGTTCTTTCATTGTAACAGCCAAAAAAATACCTCCTGGTAAGGAGAAGCCTAATAACTTCTCATCGGGTTTGTTCTTCCATCTTCTTCTTATTCGCATCAGACTCCATAGAAGGAGAACCCTCTGTGCAAATCAGAAGATGTGTCTATATAAATACGGTTGTAACGCCTTTGCAATCATTGTAATTATACCATGAATCATTGGGGCATGCAACTTTTTCTCTGTCTACAAAAGGTATAAATACAGACATTTAATCCTAATATATAGATAGAAAATAGTGTATTAAAACAGACATTTACTCCTAAATACTCAGACAGAATCTCGTATTTTTGTATGATTACTCTATGCGTCGAAAACATGAAAAAAGTCACACTTTTTGTCACACGGTGTGACATTGAAATTGGTGTAAATTACCCCTGTAACCCTTGTTATAGACTGGCTTTACACCACTTTTAAATTATTTCTTAGAAATTCGAAATAATGTGATTTTGTTCTTTCTAATTTTGATATTCCTAACGGCTAAAAAGGCATGCTTTTTTGATGTATATAGAATTTCGTTATTAGGATCGTTTTTATAGATAGTCATTAGTTTTTAATTGTTCTTATTAGTTTATAAATATTAAACGATATAGAATCATATAATTTTATTTTTATTTTAACAAATATTATTAGTATGTTATTCTGTTTTTTGTGATATATGTATATTAGTTGTTAGAAATGGGTATTTTCTTCATTCCCCGGGTGGGAACAGGATCTTGAAAGATTGGGGATCGGAATCCCTCCCACAGAGGAGAACTAAGAATCGGAGATCGGAATCCCCTCCTACAAAAGAGGAAGTATATCGGGGTTTGGAATCCCTTCCTTCCAAGAGTCTAATGCTAAAATTGACACTTATAGTGCAGGAAAGATCGACGTCAATGCTTTATGTTTGTGGGCGATGGTATAAGAATAGAGTGGTAACAGTTGACCGTTGTCTCTACCGATGGGAAGCCAACGATGTGTATCGCGTGACGGGAGGGTGTCGTTTTCTGCAATTTTCTCCGCCATCCACTGATAAAGGAAAGCATCATTTTCAGTAAATTGTCCTGCGGGGAGATATTCTACACCTTGGATACGTATCCCAAAAGTGAGAAACATAAGGTATAAAAGCAGGCTACAGACAAGGATTTTTCGAAGATAAGGAGGTAATTGCATCCAAATTTCAATTTTCAGGAATAGGTTCTGCACCCGAATTCAATAGCACATTTATGGACAAGACAAGGTTCTGATAGCAGACGCAATCCAGCGTTTTGAAAACCCAGGTGTCTTGTGAATCCTTCGCGCCTATTGTGTCTCGTGTTCGGTTGCGGTTAAGACTTTTTTTATTATCGGATTGCGTTCAAGTAAAACTTTGTTGGCTTTTTTGACGCGTTCCTCCCGTTTTGCACAACATTTGCAGTTTTTCTTCTTGGCAGGGGAAGCTGTAATAGCAGATGTTTGCTTTGGTGTGTGCATCGGCAGTGTATTTGTTGCATATCTAATAAAACAAACGAGGACACCAATAATTGCAAGTATGCCAACGCTATATACGAAAAAATTGTCCTTCATAAAGTCACTCTCCATTCTCAAAACTTCGGTTTAAATCCATCAGCACGAAGCTCTTCTAAATGCTTCTCCGCATCAAATTCTTGAGCCAATTGTGGTTTTAGCGATTCAAAGAAAATCCCTATAAAACTATCGGGAATTCCTTCTTCTTTAAATGCGGTCCTCATCTTTTCAAGGGCATCATCAATTGCTTTGCCACTCTTGATATCTTCAAAGTATTCTTTCTGCTCTTCAGCAGAAAGAGAGTTTAATCGATTCACGAGTCTTGCTCGCATTTCGTTTCGATTGTAACTCGCTTTTAATCTGTCACTTTGCTTTTTGAGTTCATTTGAGGAATAAAGCAATTCATTCACCTGAATTTCATAATTCTTTATCATCATTTTTGCCTCGGCTTTTCTCTTCGCCAATTCCTCAGCAGTTAATTTTTTGTCATTAGACTTGGGCGGATAATCTGTGTATTTATCCGATTCTTTTTGTGTAGAGGAAGCGGTTGTGTTTTTGTTCTCCTCACGCACAAATTGACCCATCACTTTTGGTTCTTTATGTGTTTCCGAGGTGTCATGTTCTTTAATGTTTTTCCCTATCTGAGATTTTTCTATAACTGCTGCGTCTACCGTGTCATTCGTTGTTATTTGTGATTCTGTGTTGTAACGCACGATAGGATTCCCTATGAGTTTAGGGCGTACAATGACGAAATACCATGTTGTCCATCCTATTATGACGGTAAGAAACAGAAACCCTAAACTGAAAAATAAGCGTTTCGGTGTGAACATTCTGTTACCTCATTAGTCTGGGGCAAACACCGTGTGATGAAAATTGGTGTTTGCCTGGTAAGTTTGGATATTTTAAAAATTAAACGTTGACACATCCTCCACTTTCGCAGCCTCCACTAGCAACATAAAAATGCCAAGGACCTGGGTAATCTTCAATGCAATCTTCGAGATCCTCTAATAATTCCACAGCAAGTTCCGCACACGTTTCAGAAACTTCTAAGGCAAGTTCAAGTGCCTTTTGTGCAACTTTTAAGGCCAATTCACTTCCAGATTCTGCAGCGGCATCACGTAGCTTAAGTGCCATTCTCACTGCTGCTAATGCTAATTCAGATGCTGCAATAGCTAGTTGAAGGCTATTATATATCCCATTACAAGGATGAAATTCATGTTGATAAAAAGCGTCTTGCTGAGCCAACGCTGGTTGGACAGTTAGAAACAACATCACACAGATGAGTATGAAACTCGTCACAGCAAGTAGATTTGAGTTAATTCTCGTCAATGTAATTGTATTGGTCATTTCATTTTCTTCCTTTAACTCCGATAACGAGGAGTCAATATGAGTAGAAGGAGAAAATGCAATTTGCAAATACTATCCGAATCGTGCTTGTTTACTCTCATTCATACGGTAGCATTTTGCAAATTGTATCATTTCTCCTATAATTTCTCAAAAAAATATTCAATTACTCTTACGCTTAACTTTTGTAGCAGCGTTTTGTGTTACGGTTTTCTTCCATCGCTTTGTTACACGTTTCACTTACCTTTCATAGTCATATGGAGAGATTCTTAATTTCCACAATGTCAAGCATCCCAATACGTCAAATGTGGTTGGTAAATAATGTATAACACATAAAATCAACTGGTATAGAATTAAGTCTATACAGAATAAGACCTATCCTTATAATTAAAGACACATGTTTTATACCCCATAAGGTGCAAAATCGTAAATAAAGTGTATTTTATTCTAAATTATTCTGTTTTCGAGAATTTAGACTCTTCTAAAAACAACAATTTGATAAGTTATTTATTTAATGGAATATACGGCAGAAAAACAAACGTAGATGTTTATAGCCTGAATTAAGGGCAAACGTTGTTATTAAGACAAATAGCGTTTAAAGTTCACAAATGGGATTATTCTGATGGAACAACGGTACAGGGAATCAACGGAATGAATGTCATTTTGACATTCCCCGGGTGGGAACAGGTATTGATAGATCGGGGTTGGAATTACATCCGACAGAAGAAATGTAAGAATTTGGCATTGGAATCCCCTTCCACAGATAAGTTGAATGCTTAAATTGACGCCTATGAATCATTTGAAAAACACCCTGTTTACGTGTTAAACTGTCCAAACTATAGTTAAAATACGCAACAACTGTAATTTATGGTCTTAGGTTTTCAATATGGATGTTTTATTAAATGATATAGCAACACATTTCAATACTACCTCTGACACCATAGAATTACTGCCTATTCAACATGGCATTAAGCACAAGCAGAATGTATATCGTCTGAAAATAAAAGACAACAATTATATTCTAAAATTTTATGAAATATCTCAACCTGTAACACAATCAGGATTCACACCTCGTGAAATTGAGCAATTCACACTTACTACGCTCCACAATAACGGCTGTCAGGTACCACAAGTTATTTGGGAATTGTCACAACACAACGCCTTACTCTTAGAGTGGTGTGGAGATCAGACATTGGATGATTTAGCACAAGGTGTTAAGACTCCTAATCTCTCTACGATCCTTCAGAATTCGCTAAATAGTCTCTGTCAGATTGAACTTGTATTTGAAAAATATAGTGATAAGTTCACACCATATATTTTTGAGTATGATTATAATTCAAACCTTAAGAGGATACTTGAACAAGGAAAAAAGACGATTAGTTATCTTACACATCTAAATAAAAAAGAGATGTCTACGTCAGCAAAATCTCGCTTGGAAATGCTATGGGAAACTTTATCTAATCTTCTGATAGATAGCAAACCGACATTAGGTACGCTTGACTATCAGGCACGTAATATCGTCATTAATGATGATATGTCATTTTTTATTGATTTTGGTAGTGTTGGGTTGGATTGGCAAGAAAGGAGGGTGATACAGTACATTAACAGTGTTGGAGCAAATTATGAAGAAGGGAATTTCGTTTCAATGTTAGACAAAGAATTGGTAGAATACTGGGTAAATTGGAGAGTTCAAGATAAAATAGATATCAACCCTGAAGAATTCACATCACGAGTTGATGGACATCATCTACTTTATTATCTCTCAATAATTCACAGACTGTTAGAGGTTGTAGCCAGACCAGATGAACAGGACAATCGTATTCTACTTGAGTCTTGGGGGGATGCGGGTATTCGGTTCAAACGTGCAATAAATATAATTTGCGAGACAAAACTAAGTTACAATTCATGTGTCGTTCAACTAAGAGAGATCATAAGTGAACTACATCAAAACGCATGACTGTTAACAAAATAACAAGCGAAGCACATTATTTATCCTCTGTCAATATTGTAGACTTAAGCCTAAGTAAGAATTCTTCAACTTCTGGCGTAGACGGTTTAACCTTCTCTACAGATAAACCCGGTCCTTGAAATTTATCTTGATATGCAGTTAATGTGTCATAGAGTATAATAAGGTCAACTTTTCTGTTATCAATTGCACTTCGGATTTGTTGAAATTCTGATTCAACTGTATCCTGAGATATCCCATCAGGTCGATTTTTTATCAGGGATTTTTCAATGCTGTTTAAGGCACTACGCGCTGTCCAATAATGTAATCCTTCTTTACCACCAACCCTGTTGTATACGATCACCCCTGCAACAAGACCTACAATGAGTATTGAAATTAGAAATATAAGGACACGGCGATAACATCCGCTAATCTTATCTGCTATTGACATTTATACAACCATTCCTTCACGTATAGTTATTACAGGTTCAATTTTTTTAGATCCAAAGAACTTGGTATCGTGTGCATCAAAGAATTCGAACTCCCCATCAACCACATCAAATATACCCACATCGGCAATGTTACCAATCTTTAGATTTCCTATTACATTCTCCCGTTTAATTGCTTTTGCAGCATTTAAGGTAGCTTTTTCAATTACCTCTTCAAAAGTAAGACCAAGATGCATTAACTTAGATAATGTTGTAGGCAGATCATACACTGGGCCATCTATATTTCCAGTGTGTAAATCTGTACTAATTACATCCGAAATGAAGCCTTGTTCCATTGCACGTTGCGCTATTTCATAGCGAAAACTGCCACCACCGTGTCCAACATCAAAAATCACACCATCTTCACGTGCTTTCCATGCTTCAGGAATTACATTTCCTTTCTCGTCAACTATGTTATCGCCATTTCCTTGAAAACAGTGCGTAATCACATCGCCAGGTCTCATGAGTTCCAACACATCAGGTAACGGAATCCCTTGTCCAATATGACACATAACTGGGGTATCTGCTTGCTCTGCAGCACGGATAGCAAGCTTTAATGGTTCAACGCCATTATCTCCAACCTGCATTTTCCCTTGCCGCACTTTAACGCCTACAGTAATATCACGATTTGCGATGAGGGTATCAGCGACACGGTCTGGATCCGCGTATGCCAGATCGTGTATTTCTCCAACAGGACCGTAAATTAATCCGATACCAGAAATATGAACATAATTAAGTATGTTTGTCTGTGCTGGCTCAGAGATGAATTCCTTAAACCCTGGAAATGATGCCCAACTTGCACTACCTGCATCCACAACAGTGGTTGTTCCTGTGTTTGTACAGACATCATCTGCCCTTATACCCCACGTAGTGACCCCATAATATACATGTGTATGGATATCAATCAATCCGGGTGTGACATATTTATGTTTTACAGGAATAGTTTGTTTTGCAAGGTCTTTAGGAATATCGTCATCAATTGCTGCTATCAAGCCATTTGAAATAGCAATATCTTTAATTTTGTTTAACCTTTGTGCGGGGTCTATTACAGTTCCGCCTTTGAGCAAGATATCGTAGTTCATTTAAACACCCTAATTATACTATAGTTTGGACAATTAAATAACAGATATTTTATGTTTATCTACTACTAAAGCAGCCACTTGAATCAACTATATCAATACACATTTCGCCCCTCTGGGGCTTGTTTAGTGGTGTATAACCGTTTTTTACAAACATTTCGCCTCTCTGGGGCTATGCTTGGTTTATCAGAGTTTATTTTTCTTAGAGTTGGATTGCGTGTGAACCGTGGAGAAAATCCAGAAACACTTTGAAGTTTGTGAAGCATCTCTCAGAAATTGTCCAAACTATAGTAATTATAGTTAACTTTAGATTTAATTAGACACTGTACTTGTAGGAGTGTCCTCATGATCACGACCGGGAGGACGCTCCGACAAAAGAAATGTGAATGCGAACGGAAGCTTGAACCAAATCCGTTTAATGTTATACACCGCGTTTCTCACCCCAAATATCAACATGTACTCGTGGTGAATAACGATAACCATTTTCTTTACATAGATCAACTAACCACGCCTGTTTCTCTCGTAATATTTGTGGTGTTATTCCTTGTGGCATCAACAAAATTGTTTCAGATGGAATATTAATTTCTTGTTGTAGCGTCTGTATCTCTGATAAATCCTCAGGACTATCTACAACAAACTTTACTTGGCAATCATAAGAGTCTAAAAATTGTCTTATAACCTTTGGAGAAATACGTTCACGTTGATGCCGTGTGAAAAACCGATTATCTTCGGGCGGGTTAGAATTTTCCAATTTCGGACTCATGGATATTAAATCTGCATTTACTTCCACAAAGATGGTTGCATTAGTTTCTATAGTAATATGATAACCTTGTTCATCTAACAGGCTACACAGAGCAACTAATTCCTTACCTTGAATAAACGGTTCACCACCAGTTATAACCACATGACTGCATTCAAATTGCGAGATAGCGGTAACACTATCCTCAACAGTTATGTCCTTATTCTCAGGATTCCAAGATGTATAAGGAGTATCACACCATATACACCTAAGATTGCAATAACTGGTACGAAAGAAGACAGAAGGAATACCTATTAACTTCCCTTCTCCCTGTATTGTATAAAACAATTCACTATATTTCATTACAGAATCTCACATTTTTGTAGTAAAAGTCAGGATGAACGGATTCTGTTGGTATAGGAATATCACACTCAGTTTGAATCAACTTCTTTCTGGAGTTTTACATCTCAATTAGTTCTATCTGTACATTATCTGGACCTTTGAAAAATGCCATCATGAGGCCATTTGGTTTAAGGTCTTGTAGTTCTGCCCCTTTTTCCTGTAGTTCAGCAACAGCAGCGTCCAGATCTTCAACAGTAAAAGCAAGTTGATAAACCCCCCATCGGTTGTTTCCACTTGTATCTTCGACATCCATATCCGCCAATTTAGGGGATAGAAAAATGCGTTGTCCACCTACATCCATGCGAACAATCTTCAATCCTCTCACGTCGACTGTATCAGTGACCTTCCCATCAAACATTTTCTCATAATATTCAATCGCACCTTCAAGATCTTCACACCTAAGATGTACATGATGAAATGTATATGCCATAAAAAATACTCCTTGATTATATTAGTTTGAATGTGATTCTTATTACTTGCCTGCATGTATTTTGACATCACCTAAGAACAGTGTTATTATACCATACAGGTATATTGTAGTCAATTAAAGGGGATTCTGTTGTTAGGTAAATATACAACCATTCAATTGGATCATGTAAAGCATGTAGCAGATCTACTTTCACAGAAGAAGATACCAGAGCTTGAAGTATTTGAGCCCGTTGCTGATTTTGAAGAGCTTCTTGAATTTGTAAATATACATCCCACACCTATACAGTTTTCACAAAACGCCGTATGGAAGCTTGAATCTGTCGCTGCACGTATTATTGAAATGTTGGCAATTTCTGCTCATGAATCCTTGTCTGAGGAGGAATGGATCACATTAACTACAATCCTTTTAGAATACACTGAATATTTGTATACTTTTCCTGATTCCAAGATTGATCGTGAAATATTAGTCGCTGGAGGTGTATTGACATTAGTTGGGTGTGTATGTAGTGTTTTACCGCAATCAGAACTGTGGCGACTGGCAGGATATGGTAGGATTACTTCAACGCTCATAACGGTTAACCCCTCACCAGATGATTTACATCTAATACTACCTATTGATGTAGCACTTTCTATTGCAAATCTTCAGAATTTACCTGTCCTGAATTCTACTATTGATGTCTATAACCGAACCCTAAACCACGACTTCAGGCACGATAATTGTATTAAGTTTCCACTTAGTGATGATGATGATGTATTCTCATATCTAAATTTGGAAATACCCGAATTAGAGACTGTCCATGCGTCTGTGAATAAGAATGAAATTTTGGCAGCCAAATTTGCATATACAGAATATCGTAAAGAATATGTTAAAGCCATCGATAATACTACATCGTTAGACTTAAATGATGACTATTCATCTGTAACAGCATACCTTAATTGTCTTCTGCAATTATCAATTAACCCAACACCTCCTATATATGCCACGACAAAACTTGCTATTGCAACAATTCTATTTCCAGAATTACGGTTCAGAGAGCAACTCATCTCACTTGCATCCCGCAGATATAAGTGGATAATTGAAGCGTTTTTCTTTAAAGATGGTTTTCATAAAGACAGAACATTCAAATCTCAAATAGATGCAATAACCGATTTCGACAGATTTCTCACATTCTACAATAGTATAGATGATCCCCCACAATATGATTGTCTTGAGGAATTAAAGGAACTAATAGGAAAGTCAACAGAAGCCTGTTTGTATTTATGTCGACCTGATTCATCATTCCCAACAATTGATGGTGAAGCAAGTAAAAACGATTCTAATGTAACAGACTTATGTAATATACCATACTCAGACAGGATACGGGATGATTTGACATATATATTATCCTCTGGAAAAGGTGGAAAACTACCAAATACATTATCGTATGCAATGCCAGACTCAGGATATTTTGCCATGAGAGACTCGTGGGATTCTGATGCACAATATCTATTTTTTGACTGCGGACAACTCAATAATCCAAAGTTAGATTTTCATCTATTTGCACATGGCAGACAACTTCTAACAAATTATAATAATAAAATAGAAGATACAACAGATATTACGAAAGAAACAAGGTGGATATCTTCTTCGGGTTTCGATTATGTAGAAGGGTGGATAAAGACGGTAGATTTTGAACAGAAACGTTGCATATTCTATCCTCGAGGTGGATACTATATTATACATGATCTTACCTTGGGAAATGATGAATATAGATATGAACAAACCTTTTCACTAACAAGCAATTCAGAGGAAAAAGCAGAACACAAAAAAGAATCTGATATAGATCTTTATTGGACTGAAAGTTCTGGTCTTAGTAACATCTACGTTGGTGTTGTTAATACCAACAAGATTAGCTCAGAATTGCATCAAAATCAACTATTGATAAAATCAGAGGAAAAATGTCCTATCAGTACAAGCCTTATCCTATTTCCAATGAAACTGGACAGTCAAAGTTTACCGTCGATTTCACAGGTTCATGTTAACTCACCGATAGATGTAATATCTTCAGGTTTCACCATAGATTATGATAATACCGTAGACCTATTCCTCATTTCTGATGATGGGTTCACACAAATGTCTACAACTGTAAACGGGAAGAGAATTGAATTTGAAGGAGAATACCTCTTCTTGCGTGGTAAACATTTCATAATGCTTAATGCAAAATATCTCAAAATTGAAACAGAAGTGATTGTGGAATTAGATGAACCAACCGAATATCATTTGAATATATCCTAAATGGCAATATTAACAAGTGTTAATATTTGTCGTTTTGAAATGATGGCACTTTCACGCAAACCTGCACGAAGCAATTTTACGAACCCTTACTGTATAAGGGTTTAGAAATTTTAAAGTGCCAATTCTTCGTGAATAACAACTATTATACTATTTTTAACTAATATTTGTAGGTTATTTTTTTTGGATTAATCTGATTATAAAATATATTGGATAATTAGTATATCTCATAAGAATTTACCATAGACCATTAAGATATCTGTTAATGGCAAAACTTTACACACGCCATGGATTGGGTGTGTAAATAAATTGTCACTATAGGTATTTTTTTATTTCTGAATCGCAGATTACACGGATTACTCGGATTACGCAGAGAAGAGGAGTTTTGTAAAGGATGGCGTTTTTGAAAAACAAAAAACACTACTCACCGCAAGAGTATTCCCTCAGCAGAAACCGTTCCGTGAAATCTGCGTAATCTGCGTAATCCGTGATTCTGACAACTCAAACAAAAATAATTAAATAAACTTATCTAACTAAATTAACTCCTAAGATGCCAAAAACTTTACACACCGAAGTATAACCATGGTTTTTGGAATTTGACATCGGGGTAAGAATATTGTATAATATCAAAAAGTCGGAAAAATGTGGAAACACGAGTAAATGCACTCCCCACAGGTAATAGATCACTTTGAAAACCCGCGTAATACCGGGTCAATACCTGATGCAGACGGCACATCCACTATTGGTTCTGCAGCGAGTGGGGAAATGTTACAACTTACACTTAAAATCGAAGATAGCATAGTCGTTTCCGCTAAGTTTAGAGCATTTGGATGTCCAACTGCAATTGCAAGTGGGTCAATTCTAACAGAATTGGTTAATGGTAAGAACATTTCTGATGCAATGGAAATAACAGCAGAACAGATTTCAATTGCTTTAGGAAGACTACCGTCAGATAAGCAACGGTATGCGACATACGCAGAAGAAGCATTAAAAGCAGCGATTAAGAACTCAATTAAATAACAGGAGACGTACCGATGATTAATGTTACGGAAGCTGCAGCTCAAAAAGCAATCACATTAATAAGCAGTGGTGAGAGTGATAGTGAAACCGATCTCGGTCTACGGATGAAAGTAATCGGTGGCGGATGTTCAGGATTCCAATATGACCTTGAGTTTGGTGAAGCAAAAGGCACAGATAGAGTATTTGAATTTCATGGTCTAAAAGTATTCATAGATCCTCGTAGTTCCCTATACCTTGCGGGGTCTGTGTTGGACTACAATGATGGACTGATGGAATCAGGATTTAAGATTACGAATCCAAATGCCAAAAACACTTGTGGTTGCGGCGAATCATTTAGCGTATAAAAGAAAACCGGTAGAAATGTGTATTGACATCTCTACCGGTATGTTTGTATTAATCTATTCTACAATATTAATGTCTCTGACAACCCATTTATAGTGTCTTATACAATTCAGCGTGTCGTTTAAGTACAGCATCTGAATCTTTCGGGTTGATTACCTCAATAGAGATAAATCCTTCATACCCATCCTCTTTCAATAGCGTCAATGAATCTCTTTCTGTGTCTGGCATTGGACCATCGTCTCCAAAGTTGACATGTGCATGTCGTATTTTATTACGTAAATGTACATAGGCAACATCCACAGGTTGTCCATGTCTGACATGATGTGCGGCGTGCCAATTTACATAAGTATTCTCAGCATCTGAGCGATATAGTGTTTCAATAAGATAGCTTGCCAATAGATTTCCATGAGTCTCTAAACAGAGTGCAACACCAGCTTCCCCTGCTAATCCATCACAAGCACGAATCCCATCTGCCTCCCAATCAAGAGTTTGATCTATTTCTACAGGTGTTTTCGGTACAGGGTCTCCAAAGATACGAATATTCTGTGCTCCCATTTTTTCTGTAAGATCAATATACCGTTTGAGGAGATCAACTTGATCTAAGCGTTTTTGTGGATCAGGATCAATGAATCTAACACCGGTTGCTATACAAGATAATGTAATATTATTATCTTCTAAAAGAGTACGTGCTTCGTTAAGTTGTTGCTGTGATGAATCCAATTCAACCCCATGTCCATGATCCCATTCTACACGGAGTTCCAAGTGTTCATAATTATATTCTTTTGCTTTGTCTATAAGTTCAGCCATTGTCAGTGGTGGACAAACAGATGACATAAATCCAAATTGCATGTATAGCCTCCAGTTTTTGATGGTTCTCTTACATCAGTTCTTGTGTAATGGTCAATTACGATAATAAATAACATTGAACATTATATCATTTTTTTATGAGAATAACGATTTATATATACCTGAAGATTCACATTGAGGATATAATAAATAAACGTGAAATTGATAGCTTAGATAATAGTTTGTTTGAATCAAGGAGTGAACGGTATGAATGTCATTTTGACATTCACCGAATTTGTATATGATAATCCTTGTATCATGTAAATCATAGTATGAATCTATTAATTGAAATGGTATAATATCACATTTAGGAATTATTGTTTAGGTGGTTCACAAAAAATCAAGATACGGAACTTAGAAAATATATATCTGAAGATTTAATGGAGATAAAAATGACCAGCATAATTAAACATATCATTTTAATAGCGATAATTGTAGGTATATTGTTTGCAACTACGTCCTTATCTGCTGAAACGATTGAACAGTATAAATTGGATAATGGACTCACCGTAATTCTCCGTCCTGTACCTATGGCAAACAAAGTCGCTTTTGTAATGCTGTACAATATCGGTGAAGATCACGATCCGTTAGGTAAATCAGGAATGGCACACCTACTTGAACACATGTATATTACTGCAGCAGCAGGTGATACACCAGCCCGCGATATAACGCAGGTCGTGAAACGTTATCCAGAGGGTTGGAACGCACAAACCGGAACAGACTATACTGTCATCGCAACTAATGTTAAAGCAGAACAATTTTCAGTAGAAATCAAAGACATAGCAGCACGCATGAACGATCTCCGAATCACTGAAGCGGATATCAAACGTGAAGTGCCACGAGTGGCACAAGAATTGAAAAATATGTACGGCGGTATCCCAATGTTAGCAGGTATAAACCATGTGAAGACACAGTTATATCCTATCCCTCAAGGCGGACAACGCGGGGGTGCTATGGAGCATGTTCAAAAAATGACAAGCGACGAATTACAACAGTTTTGGCAGGATTACTATAAACCGAACAATGCTATCTTAAGTGTAGCAGGTAAGTTTGATGTTGGGGAAGCAAAGAAATCTATCCATGAAAACTTCAGTCAAATTTCTCCTGGTAAACTGCTGCCAACAGTGCCTCCTAAACCCAATCCTAAAACTGGTAATGTTAACACAATTACTGTCCAATCTGAAGTGCCTAATGCAACTGGAGTTGCTTCTATCGGTTATGCCGCACCTTTACCGGGTAGTAAAGCATATGTACCATTCCTTATAGTTTACACCCGTTTGTTGGTAAAACTACAAGCGACATTTGGGATAAACAAAGTTCAACCAATTTACTATCCGATTCTTGATGACACTTCAACCTTTGTGCTCCAGAAAGAATTAACGCCTGAAGATGACATTGACGTGGTACAGAAAGAACTTGATAAACGTTTGCAAGACTCATTGACGCCGAAACTCACGCAGCAGGATAAACAGCAAACAAGCAATTTCGTGGCAATGTATTTAGATATTGCTGATGTTCCAGAATTCTATTTGACCCAAAATATCTACGGTGTAGCTTTCGGTATCGGGCGACGACATCAATTGAAAATCAATGGAAAAGAGTTACGGGCTGCGATCGAGAACGTAACCGATGCGGATATACAAAACTTGGCTAAAACTATCTTTGCACCAGAAAAACGAGTAACCGTAGTCGTCAACTTAGAAGAATAACGTGAGTATAAAAAGATATATTGTTACCTGATGGATAACTAACACCAGAGTGGACATTATGAATAATTTTATACTAAGGCTATCCTCAGTATAAAACTGTTTATAGAATTAACATTTCTAATTTATCAACTATCCAAAAAGTTAACTATCTAATTTCAATGGAGCTACTATTTCCTCGTTTTCTAACGTTAATTTTTACCGGAAGACGATTTGTTAATGCCTGTATATGACTAATAAGATAGATGCTACGTCCTTGGGAACGTAGGGTTTCCAAGGCAGACACTGCAACATCAAGGGTTTCGGAATCAAGTGTTCCGAAACCCTCGTCAAGAAATAGTGAATTAATTTGAGATCGTCCCTTACTGAGTTCAGATAGTGAGAGTGCAAGAGCGAGACTTGTCAAAAAAGATTCTCCGCCAGATAACGTTTCAACGGGCCGTTCTTCATTTGCATTCCATCTATCAATGACGCTTAATTTCCCAAGTGTTTCAACTTTTAATTCATATCGTTCAGCTGTCAACTCTTTTAAGTGTTCATTAGCTATTCTACTTACTTGTTGAAACATTATTTCCAAAGCGAAATCGCGTAAAGCATTGGCAGGAATTGTATCTTGTAGCTGTTTCCATCTGTCATATTCCTTCTTGGCGACATCCAACTCCTCACCAATCTCCTCACGTCTTTTTTGAGTCTCCTTCAGAGCATCTATTATCCGGCTTTGAGCGCCAATTTGTTTTGTTATTTCCTCTATTTCTTTTTCAATCTGAGTAGATTGTTCTTCAATCTGATTTAATTTTTCTGGATCGTACGGAGTATCCTCGAATATAGATCGTAATTCATCAATATCTTTTTTGAGTTGTTGGATTTCATTTTCATGTGCTTCAATTTCATCCGTCAGTTCTTGTATCTGGTTATCATCTCGGAATGCTTTCTCATGTTCTTCAGGCGAAGTGAATCCGACTTTTTCTAATTTGTCATGGTATGTTTTCTTCGCTTGTTCATACCTATCATTACTTTCCTCCATCTGCTGATTACACATTCGATGTGCAACCTCTTTCTCGGTATGTAAATTACGACTTTCCTGAAGTTGCTTTTCCGCTTCGTCGCGTGCCACCTTCTTTTTTTCTGTCTCTTTTTCAAACTTCTTGATAGCAGCATTGATCGCTTCTTCGGTTTCCAAACCTCCGGTTTTCTCTTTAACAATACTTATGAACCGATCCCCTTCATTTTGATATTTCAGTACTTCTTGATTTAGATCCGTAAGACGACTATTTTCACCGTTGAGTGTTTCTTGATCCTTTGTAATCTTAGTATTCAATACATCAAGATCTCTATTCATCCTTGCCAGTTGTTGTTCGCGTGAATCTACCTTCTCAATCCTATCCTCAAATTGTTGTTTTGCCTCATCAGGTGTTGTGCCGTGAAAATCATTCGGCATTGATTCCCAAAACCGTTCCTCAGTGTCTGAAATACTAACCTCTAAATCTTCTATTTCTGAAGTTACGTCTTCCAAATCTTGTTTTGTTTGCGTTAATTCTCGACTTTCCTTAGAATAATCTCGTTCACAGGTATCAAGTCTTTGAGAGATTAGTTTCAACGAATTAGATAGATCACCCACTTTTTTTACTAATGTAGTCAGATCGTTAATTGTCTTATCGGCTTCATCAATTTTCTCTTTAATCCAAGCGGATGAAATGTCTGAAGTTTCATACCATTCATGCCACTTCTTCTCAAAATCATCAATTTCAGATGTCAATCCTGTTATTTCCTGCTGACATTCTTTTATTCCTTCAGAAGTATTTAATTTATCCTGTAACACCCTTGTGCGTTGCAGTTCCAAATCTTGTTTCTGATCCTGTGCGTTTTTCGTAACCGATACAGCGTTGTCTAATCGATTTTTAATGTCATTAAGCAATTCTTCACTTTCATGTTCAACTTCACCGGCGTAAGGGTGATGTGTCGCCCCACACACGCGGCACGGTTTTCCTTCCTCCAGTTGATGTCGAAGTTGATTAACAGGATCGGCTAATTGTGCTTTCTGTCGTTCACTTTCTAATCTATTTACCTCTTTTTCAGCGTGTTCATACTTTTGGATTTGCAGTCTAATCTTCTCTTCAATTTCAACGAGAGATGCATCCTGTTCAACGATCTTAACCTGTAATTCGGCAAGTCCACTCTTTTCCTCTTCGTATTGCTGATATATTGTTTCATATTGCTGGGCAATTAGTTGTGCTTTTCTTGCGTTATTTCTTCGACTTTGCCACTCCTCCAACGTACCAGCATTTAGAAGTGATTTGTATTCGTTATCTATTTCTTGATATGCTTCTGTTATCTCTTCCTTTTCTGATTTTAAATTTTCTTGCTTTTGAGTTAGTTTTTCTATATTCTCCTCTAACTCACTGATTTGGGTTCTATACGCTGATTGATCATTAACTTCTCCTTGTATTTGTTTATGAAGAGCGTTAATTTCCACTAGCAAAGCAGTAACCCTTATGAGGCGCTGATTTCGATCAGTTGGGAGAGGATTTTCCTCCAAATACTTTTCTGTTTCCGATATCTGTTTTTGCAATTCTTCCTGACGAGTTTCTTTTTCCGATAACTGCTCTGTCAAAGTGTCAATTTTCTCTTTTTCAGACTCCATTTCCGTTGTTTTAGCTCTAACTTGATCGAATTGGGTTTCTGCCTGTTTTACATCAAAGATGGCATTAGTGTAAAGACTTACTTTACGGTTGTTTTCCTCTTCTGCTGCTGAATATTCCTCGTCCTTACTTTTAAACTCTGTCTGATGAATCTCGATTTGTTTTTTAGCATCAGAAAGTTCATTTTCAGCTTGCTTCAAAACCTGTATAGCCTTTTCACTATCGGTTTTTGCTGTGTCATACAACTGTTTTTCAGTACGAAGACGGTTTGCTAGATCAGACTGTTCCAGTTCAACTTTCTTCATATCAATTACAGGTTGAAGATCCGTTAGTTCTTTTTGGCGTGTTTCAGTTTTTTGTAATTGGTTGAAATCCTCTTGTCGTTTTGTCTCCTTTTCTTTATTCTCTTGAATTTGCTTAGCCTCTGTACTGAACTTCATAGCTTCAGTTTCGAGTGTTTTAAGTTCTGCTGTTGCTTCTGAAAGTTGCTCTGGTGAAACATCTGGAATTGCCCCGATAGTAGCTTCTACTTGAGCATACTCCTTTTCAAGTTTACTAACTTGTTCAGTTAATTTCAGTTTAAGTTCTTCATAGATATCAACATCAGCGGCTGCTTCCAGTATCACCCGTCTATCTTCATTTTTAGCTTTTAAGAAAGCGGCAAATTCTCCTTGTGCCAACATAATTGAACGTTTGAAAGCATCGAAATCAAGACCTAAAATAGAGGAAATTTCTTCGCTTATACTAATCTCACTGGAACCGAGCGATTTTCCCTGATTTGAAATTTTATCAGTAATTAGTTCACCAGTGTCAGCATTTCTCAATTCACCGCTGGGTGAACCTTTTTGTTGAGTAGACCATGCCGAAATATAACGCGTTCCATTTGCAGCGAAATGTACCTCAGCAAAACATTCTTTTTCACCTTGACTGATAAGATGTCTGGGGTTTTGAGTTCCTGTACTTCCGAGACGTGGTGTTTTATTATATAGTGCGACACAAATTGCATCTAGGAGAGTTGTCTTTCCAGCGCCAGTAGGTCCTGTTATCGCAACCAGTGACGCATCGCCTAAAGGTGGATTTTTAAAATCTATTTCTATCTCTGACCGAAAACTATTTATATTTTTTAGTTTTAATTTTGTTAATATCATTTAGATTCCTCAACCATTTGGAGTAATTCGCTAAAAGTCTGTTTTAATGACACATCAGGAGGATTGTCAAAAGTTGAAATGTGGTACTGTTCAAAAATCTCCTCAGGGTGTTTCATATCCTCAATTTGTATCGTTGGTCCACCATCTGATTCTGGCATTTTAACCTCAATTATTAATACATCACCACCGCGATTGGTAAATGCGTTTCTTATTTCATCACTTTTAGTTTTTCCAACTGTATCTAAGGTCAATTTCACTTGTATATATTTTCCTTCCCAATCTCCTGACATTGCCTGTTGTTGTAAAGATAATTCGTCCCCTTCAACAACACATAACTCTTTGAAAACAGGGATTTCAATTTCTTCTTCTTGTTGCAGTACTCCACTGTCAGATATATTCAGAATAAAAATTTTCTTCCGATAATGAGCTTCGCTGAATCTCAGAGGGATCGGTGAGCCAGAATATCGGATTGGAAAATCCGTTCCTTTTATCGTCTGTGGTCTATGAAGATGTCCAAGTGCAACATAATCAACATCCTCAGGAAAATCAGCAGCATGAACAGCGGTTGCACCACCGACCCGTATACTCGGTTGCGATTCGTTCAAAGGTTCACCTTGTGTTCTTCTTTCTGATCCACTTATGCTTCCCCCTTCAACAAAAAAGTGTCCCATTAATATCTTAGGAATCCCAGTTGGCATCTCAGCAACACATTGTGTATATAAATCCTTCAAGAATTCTTGATATCTATCACTTTTTTCTACTTCTGTTTCAAAAGATATGTGTTGTAATTCATTTTCTGATATATAGGGGATCGCAGCCACAGCAACCCGTGGGTTATCGGGAGGAAAAGTAAAGACACATTCAGATGGATCATTGACAAGTCCAACAACATGTATTCGACCCATCTTAAGAAATTCGCGGGGTGCTTCCAAATGACGTGCTGAATCGTGGTTCCCAGCAATAATTACGGTATAAGTCTCAGATTCATTGGATAATTTGTAGAGGAACTCATAATAGAGATTTGTCGCTTCAGCTGAGGGAAGGGAGGTGTCAAATATATCCCCCGAAACGAGGAGGAGTTGGATTTTATGTTCTTTAATTAATTTTAGCAGCCAGTCAAGAAATTGTTTATGTTCTTCATGTCGTGAACGTTCATGTAGTTTTTGTCCAATATGCCAATCGGCAGTGTGCAAAATGCGCATTCATCCCTCTTTTTTAACTATAATATATCTAATTATGATATAATTCTTTTTGCTAATATACAAGTGAAATCAACTATTACTATAGGAGAATTAAATGCGTGTTTCAGTTCTACACATACTTTTTATTATGCTATTAATGGTACCTTTCTTGCTTCAAGTTGATACACAAGCTAAGTTGTATTTTCATGATGATTTTGAGAAAGATACAGTTGGAAATGAACCTAAGAAATGGGAAATAGGATTTGATGGAGAAACCAAGGCAGAAGTGATTGCTGATCCAAAAGATGCAAGTAATAAAGTATTGGCAACTTCTAACAATCCTTCCAATGCGTCAAGGCATGATGTGGGTGGTTCAATCTATGTAGTTGGTGAAGACAGTTGGGGTGATTATGTAGCTGAATGGGATATGATGTTTCCAGATGATTTCTATATGGGAGTCGTCTTCCGTTTTCAAGATGGTGAGAAGTTCTATTTAAGTGACCGACGACAAGGTGGTAGAGATTATCACTTCTACAAGCGACAAGGGGGTTGGGCACTCGTAAAGGGTGGTGCAGTAGAAAATAAACCTGAAGTCTGGTATCGAGCACAACTTACACTTGCTGGAGACAAATTCACTTTTAAACTGAAAGACCGTAAAGACACCACAACATTTGATAACATTGATCCTGCAACAGAAGGTGAAGATGGTAGTTTCAAGACTGGAAGGTTTGGGAATTACGGACTTGTGTATATAGACAACCTTTTTATCGGTGATTCGCCTGATGATTTCGTTCTACCTGTCGAACCACAAAATAAACTTAGCACAACTTGGGGAGTGATTAAGGATACCTATTAATGATAGACATGCTAAGAAAAACGTGGAAGGTCGGAAGAAAGCTTATCGTATTCGGTAATTCTTCTCTACTGTCATCCTTCGGTGCATTTGATATACGGTGAATAATATAATGAGTACCATTCACATAACTAAACCGGAAGGGAAATTTAAGAATGTCAACCTACATTGCTCACGGTGATATTAATACTGTTATCAAAGCTGAGAAAAAGCGAGCATTATTACAAGAAGCACTCCTCAAGTTGGGTGGAATACCGAAAAAGATCTTGGTTGTTCCTCCTGATATAACACGGTTACACTCAAACGCTGGTGAGCTTACACGTATTCTCTATGAACTTTGGGATTCAGAAAACGGTACTATATTTGATATCTTGCCTGCAATCGGCACACATTCACCGATGACAGATGAACATATATCAGAGATGTATGGTGAATTGCCTAAAGCAACGTATCATGAGCATCACTGGAGAACTGGACTTTTTCATTTTGGTGAAGTGCCTTCTGAATTTGTCAGTGAAGTGTCACGCGGACAACTGGATTATAGCATTCCCGTTGCTGTTAATAGTCGACTTGTAGAAGGTGATTACGAACTTATCATCTCTGTTGGACAGGTGATTCCCCATGAAGTTATTGGGATAGCAAATGGATTCAAGAATATTCTTGTCGGTGCAGGTGGTGTGGAAATGATCAACAAGTCCCACTTCCTTGGGGCAGTGGATGGTATGGAACGACTTATGGGTCGGACAGATACATCTGTCCGGAGAGTCTTAAATTATGCCCATACACATTACCTGAAACAACTGGGAATTCTGTATGTAATGAGCGTCATGGATGTTGATTCTGATGGGGATCGTATCATGCGCGGACTCTACGTCGGGGATGATGCACAAACTTTCGAAGAAGCAGCTGAATTAAGCCGTAGTGTTAACATGACTTTCTTAGATGACCCTTTAGAGAAGGTTGTTGTATACTTAGATCCGAGAGAGTTCAAGAGTACTTGGCTTGGTAATAAGGCGATTTATCGAACACGTATGGCAATGGCAGACGATGGAGAATTGATTATTATTGCTCCTGGATTACGTGAATTCGGTGAAGATAATGAAATTGATAGACTCATACGTAAATATGGATACCGTGGCACATCTACTACACTAAAGGCGGTGGAAGAAAATCAGGAATTACAGGATAATCTCTCCGCTGCTGCGCATCTGATTCATGGAAGTACGGAAGGACGATTCAAGGTTATTTATGCAACAGAACATCTCACCCAATCCGAGATTGAATCCGTTGGCTACGAGTGGGCACCGGTAAAAGAAATCCTTTCGGAATACAACCCCGATTCGCTTATTGATGGATTCAATGACGGGGACTTTTTCTACATCAGTGAGCCGGGGCAAGGGTTGTGGGGACTGGGTTCACGATTTAGTTGATACCTTCTTTTTTGAATCTCGGATTACGCGGATAGGAGTTTAAGGTATTTTATTAAGTTCAGAGTAAAAGAAAGAGATGGACACTACAAGGACTACCTGCCTCTTTCTCGGATAAATCGTTTATTGTTTTAACCTTGCTATAGCCTGAAGCGCAATTTGTTTGTCAAAGCGACCAAAAGGTCCTAATTTTTCAGTTTCAGATGCAACAATTGTCTCTAACTTGGGAATAATAATATATTCCACTGCACCACCTAATTCACTTCGATACTTTTCTCCAACTAAACTTAATACATCAGCGGTTACGTCAAATCTTCCACTACTTCTGTCATCTAAATAAGGAATCAGTAGTGGAACCGATGGTGGACCGATTGATACTAAACCTTCTGTCAAAAGTTTCCCTGATAAACGATTCTCAAAAATAGATTGAATAAAGGCTTCCGCAGACCGTGGATCACGAAGATTAGCAAGTTCTGTTAGTAACTCTATTGATAATTCCCTTCCTTCTTCACCGGGTATATTCCAAGTATGTTTCAATTGTTCCATTAATTCGGTGGTTTTAGGAGAGAATTCTTCTCCGTATTCATAAATATTCTTAGAAATATAGTCAAGCCGTGCCCAAGCAGCAGCAACTGGATCAGTCAGGCTTTGAGTTCCTTGCGGGGTTTGAGTTTTCTCGGTTGGCTTCGTTACCACCTCTTCTGAATTTTGGGTGTTATCTTTCCCATTATTAGCAGTGATATCAATTTTCTTATTATTATTCTGTGTAGGTGGTTTAATAACTTGATAGTCAGAAGGTTTCACTGTAGTAGGAGTCTTGTCTGATGATTTCAATGATTCTTCAAAACGATTCGTATCATACCAGACATTGACAATGAAAACTATTGCGACCCCGACAATGAGAGAGAATGCTAAAATGAGTTTACGATACATCAATTCACCTTCAATCTGTAAATGTTGCCCTTATGAACCTCTTCTGTGGCAGGGAATATCTTTGTAATAGTATTCTTTATTATATTCAGGGTTTAGTCGGATAGCTGTGTAATAATCTGCATTAGCAAGGTCATACTCTCTTTTCTGCCAATAAGCATTACCTCGATTGTAATATGCTTCGGCAAATTCAGGATCTAATCTGATAGATTCGTCGAAATCGGCAATAGCCAAGTCATATTCTTCTATTTCCATATAGTCCATACCTCTATTATAATATGCATCAACATATTTTGGATTTAGTCGGATGGCTTCGTTGTAATCTGAAATAGCAAGGTCAAAATCACCTATTTCCGCATAGGCAATACCTCTGTTATTGTAGGCTTCGACATCAGTATGGTCAAACTTGATGGCTTGGTTGTAATCCATAATAGCAAGGTCATAATCACCTTTCTTCAAATAGGCAGTACCTCGATTGTAATATCCTTCGGCATACTCAGGGTCAATCCTAATAGCTTTGTTGTATTCTGCAATAGCAAGGTCAAAACATCCCTTTTTAATGAGTGAAATTCCTCTGCCATTATAGGTTTCGATTATAGTTAAATCAATCGTGATAGCTTGGCTGTAATCTGCGATAGCAAGATGATATTCGCCTTTATGAAAATAGGCAGCCCCTCTGTTGAAATAAGCATCAGCATATTCTGAGTGTAGTTTTATAGCTTCGTTGTAATCAGAAATTGCAAGGTCAATATATCCTATTTCAAAATAGGCATTACCTCTGTTATAGAATCCAATCTTATCCTGAGGATTAATTCGGATAACTTCATCATAATCTACAATAGCAAGATTATATTCCCTTTTATAAAAATAGACAGTGCCTCTGTTATTGTATGCTTCAACATAGTCAGGTTTGAGTTGAATAGATTTATTGAAATCTGCTAAAGCAAGGTCATACTCTCCTTTCTTCAGATAGACAAGGCCTCTCATGTTGTAAGCAATGAAATATATCGGATTGTGTCGTATAGGATCATATAATTCACTGATAATTAAATGGTTCATTTAGTTATCTCCTGTCCCTGATTCACAATATTCTTGATAGGATGGTGATATATTTTCAAAGTTGTTTTGGACCAATCTCTATCAACAATCTCGTATTTTCTACGCGAACATAAATAATATAACCATCACAAAAAATGTCAAATTTATTTTCTCTGCTTTTATCCATTAAGTAATTCCGGTAATTCAGCAAGACTATGAATCGTCTCATCCCACCTACCTTGTTGCGAACCAACACGGTCAATCAATATTGGACGTATCCCAACTCCTTGGGCACCAATGATATCTGCTTCAAAGGTATCCCCTACATGAACTGTTTCTTCAGCGGTGACACCGACTTTCTTGAGCGTATACTCAAAGATATGTGGATCCGGTTTAGCTGACCTAATACGCACATCATGGGAAGCAGTGATCGTGTCAAAAAAGTGAGCAATGCCGAGTCGTTCTAATAAGGGAAACAATGGAGTATCCCAATTTGAGACTATAGCTAGCTTAATGTCCGAATCTCGTAAATGCTGAAGGGTAGGTACGACATCGTTGTATAGTTTTGCATCTGTACCAGCAAAAAGCGGATGTCCAGATTGCAAGAGTTCCCATGCTATTTGTTCCACATGTTCCTGAATACCGAATTTTCTTATAAAATCACACTCTCGATTCATTGTAGCCATCACTGAATCAAGTAATGAATCCATAGCAGTATTACACACAGGAGTATTTACGAAAAGATCCTTTACTGCTATGTCATATATATCATAATGATCCCAATTAACTTCTACGTCATAACTATCTACAATTCTTTTAAGACTTGCTATAAACGTATTCTCTCCCCTAACTGAAAGAGTCTTGTAAAAATCAAAGAATACCACTTTTACCATAAGTTTCTTGGTCTATACAGTATGTGTAGAATCAGCAAGAAGTTCTGGCAACCCTGATAAAGATTGAATCGTCTCATCCCACCTACCTTGTTGTGAACCATCACGATCAATAAGAATTGGACGAATCCCAACACCTTGCGCACCAATAATATCCGCTTCAAAAGTATCCCCCACATGAACTGTTTCTTCAGCAGTGACACCGATCTTGTGGAGAGTATACTCAAAAATATGTGGATCCGGTTTAGCTGAGCGGACACGCTCATCATGTGAAGCAGTTATCGTGTCAAAGTAGTGTGCAATACCGAGTCGTTCTAATAATGGGAATAACGGTGTATCCCAATTTGAAACAATTGCTAATTTATATCCTTCCTCTTTCAGAAGTTTCAAAGTCGGAACAGTGTCATCGTAAAGTATAGCGTTATTCGCTCCAAAGAGTGAATGTTCGGATTGTAACAACTCCCATGTGATCTGTCCTACATGTTTTTCAACACCGAGTTGTTTGATAAAATCACCATAGCTTTTGACAATTTTTTCCATCGTTCCAAGTAGTGAATGTGTTTTTGGATCTGATCCTGACGCATCCCCATACAAACTCTTGACTGCAATTGAGTATTTATCCCAATCAATTTCAAAGTCGTATCGTTCAGCGATCTTTTGAACTCTATCCTCAAGAGGCTGTCCCCAAACGCCTAAAGTCCAATAAAAATCAAAGAATACCGCTTTTATCATATAAACTCGCTTTATCTATATCGTGTTGGATCAGGAATGCATGCTTCAGCAAACCCTCTTTTTCGGAGTTGACAACTATCACAACCCCCACATGCCCTGCCTTCCGTGTCAGGATCATAACAACTTAAAGTATGACTATAATCAACACCAAGATCCGTACCGATTCTGATTATTTCTGCTTTTGTTTTGTCAATCAATGGAGTACATATTTTTACTTTAGTATTACCTTCTACACCTGCTTGTGTTGCAAGATTTGCCATCTTCTGATAAGCCTCTATGTATTCTGGACGGCAATCTGGGTAACCGCTATAGTCAACAGCATTAACTCCAGTAAAAATAGTATCGGATGAGAGTACTTCTGCCCAAGAGAGGGCATAGGAGAGAAAGATGGTATTTCTTGCTGGAACGTAGGTAATAGGTATACCTGCAGTCATAACCTTATCTGATCTGTCTTTTGGTACATCAATATCAGATGTTAAAGCAGATGCACCGAAAATACGTAGATCTATGTCAATTATTGTATGTTGTTTTGCTCCCAATAACCTTGCATTATTCTCAGCACATTTAAGTTCAACCTTGTTACGCTGCCCATATCGAAAGCTCAACACGTATGTTTCATATCCTTCTGAACGTGCAATTGCTAAAGTGGTTGTGGAATCCAATCCACCACTTAATAATACAACAGCCTTAGGAGGATTATGTAAATTGTGAGGTGTTGTTGTGAGTGCCAATTCTTAATCCACAAAAATAGGGGTAGCCATGGACCACCCCTAAATATTTTGAAGTTGTTATTCCTGTTCAAATTCAAGTTTAGCAAATCGGAGAAAAATACCGCCGCCAGGTCTTGCGAACGGTCCATTCACAGCTAAACATGCCAACACATGTTGTGCACCCGGTTCCGCACTTTCAGAAACAACAACTCTTTGAGGAGCGTTGAAACCTGATGCAGCCCCCCGACCAGACTTACCGAAAGCAAGGTCAATTTCACCATCCACCCAAACTTCACCATAATCATCAATACAGGTATGAAACCACACTTTTGAACCTGCAATGGATTTTCCATCTACCTCTTCAGGTAAAGTGACAGTGATACGATACCACCCGAAACAGAAACCTGTAGAGACGATTTCTTGTATATTTTCACAGACATCCCATCCAGAATCGTCATAATCAGCGAGTCGTGCTGGTGTTTCTGGCATCTGATCGACCAATCCACCATTCGGTTCACCGGGAACAAGTCCGTCAGCATAACGCCATTGTGCATTTGTAAGGTCAAGATGTTCAGCATTTTCTAAATCAAGTTCAGCAATAATCATGGAAGTTCCATCCTTATTTTTTTATGTGTATGCCAAAGTTTATAGGCAATACAGGTTGAACAAATCAGGAATAATCCTGCAACAATAAAAGGTATATGAACAGATATATTAATTAGAATTCCACTCACGACATATCCGAGTAGAAATCCTGTGCTCCAAGCTAAATGTGTTAGACCGACGCCGTGTCCTTTCTCTTCTGAGTCCGTAAACTCATTAATGAATCTTGGAATAGTAGTAGATAGTCCCCACGCTGCTCCTGCCCCCAGTATTCCATATATCTGAAGTGCGACCAATGAATCGTGAGAGATGGCTAAACCGAAAGCAAGTATTGTGATTATAACGTTTGTTATTAAAGCCGGTAAACGGTGTCCTATAGCATCACATATTCTCCCGATAGCAAATTGGCATATAAAAGCAAACAGCAAGCTAAAAGTCCCAAAATAACCGGTAACTCTTTCTCCTGCGATACGATTGATCAGTATCGGCATCAAAAGGTTTACAGAACCCCAATAATATGTTGGAAACACACGTAACCCGATTAACATCCACATGTCTGAGCGACGTAATAGTTCAAGATACTTACCTTTATTTAAGGCTGATTTCCAACTTCCCTCCTTTTTGTTTGTGTTAGCACTTGGTCTATTAAGACGGGGTAAGAATATACAAGCACCAATAAATACTAACCCTGATAAGATTATAGCTCCGATACCAAAATTACTGAAATGTTGGCGGGATATTACTTCTCCAGCGATTGCATTACCAATGGCACTTCCAACCGTACTACTGATAAAGTAGAGACCGGTGGCAGACCCTAATCGTTCCGGTGTTACAGAACTAATTAGGTATGTTTGCCCTCCTGCAGTTTTGAATCCTGATGCGACGCCTTCATAGCACAATATACCCCAGATAAATAACGGTATTTCGGTTGTAAACAGACTACCTATTACTACAGCCCCAGTTATACCGATGAGTAATGTCGGTTTCCTGCCAAACCGGTCGCAGAGTTTACCTCCAATGAGTGCAGTAATACCACCAAGTCCAATTGGGATTGCACGTAATAATGCGGCATATAATGGATTTTCACCCAAGACTTCTTCTGTGTATACTGGGAAGAATAGATGCACTGGCCCCGAAATCAACCCAATAACAAATACGATGATGCAGAGGGAAAGAAAACCTCGACTCCACATCAATTTAAGTCAATTATGGTCATACTAAGCCAGTATTATCTTACTTGTTTCTGGTGATATTTACAAACATAATTTCAATAAACTATCTGTGATATTTGGGGCAGCTGTACCGAGACCACAAGCACTTGTTGCTTTCATTACACTACCGATTTCGACGATTAGATCTCTTGATTCTTGCGTTAGTGGTTCAGATAAGAGTTCAGTAAGTCGATGAGTTCCAATCCGACACGGGAAACACTTCCCACAAGATTCTTCAGCGAAAAATCCCATTGCGTTACGAGCTACATCCACCATATCTCGTGTATCATCAAACACCATTATACCCGCAGCCCCAAGCATAGCACCAATCTTTTGGAAACTGGGTTCATCAATAGTAATATCAAAATCTGTTTCTCCAATAAATCCGCCTGACAAACCTGCAGTTGTAATTGCCTGAATAGATCGTCCATCTAATGCTCCACCTGCCCAATCGTATAGGAGAGTTTTTAGTGGCAGTCCAAACGGCACTTCATAATTTCCCGGTCTTTGTATGTCTCCAGATAGACTAATTATTTTAGTTCCTGCAAGGTTTTTATCATAACTTAGATTTTTATACCAATCTGCTCCATGCCGTATTATCTGCACGGTAGCAGCAAGTGTCTCAACGTTATTCACCGCTGTAGGAAGATTTTCAAAGCCGTGGGTTACAGGATATGGAGGACGATTTCTTGGAAATGGATGTTTGCCTTCTAAACTATTTAACAATGATCCCTCTTCCCCACAAACATACGCTCCAGCACCACGTCGTATGTAGATATGGAATGTAAATTCCGTTCCGAGGATATTATCACCAATCAATCCTTCAGCTTCCGCTTCAATAATAGCATTATCAAGAATCTTATAGGTTTCTGGATACTCATATCTGAGATAGATAAACCCGCGAGTTGCCCCTGTTGCATAAGCCGCCAATGTCATACCTTCAATTATCGAATGTGGAGCATAATCAAGAATAACTCTATCCTTAAAACACCCCGGTTCACCCTCATCAGCATTACACACAATAGTCTTTGGATCACCTGAAGCATTCAGAACAGATTCCCATTTCATACCAGTGGGGAAACCTGCCCCTCCTCTACCTGCCAGTTGGCTACGTTTTATTATCTGAATTACCTCTTCAGAACTAAGGGATGTCATAGCATGCTTTAAAGCATCATATCCACCAGTACATTTGTAACCTTCAAGGGTGTTACGACTGGGTTCACGGATATCTGCGAAGATGCATTCTTCACTGTCCCCTAGATATGGCGGTGGGAGTGGTGTTGGTTGAACAGAAAGTGTGTGGACATCTTTTCCTGTAAAAACCTGATGTCCTTTTAAAACTGGAACACAATCGTCACACCTGCCAGCACACGGCATTTCAGTTGCACCTTCACTTTTTAATTCGTCAAAGATTTCTAACCCGCCTTGCAATCGACAAACAGGACCGGTACATACACGAGGTGCAGCCTGTCCTGGCTCTTCACGAGCAAAATGATGATAGAAGGTTACAGTACCAAATAGTTCAGCAAGGGGTATACGTAGTTCTACGGCAATGTCTCGGAGGGAATTCTCTGAGATAAAACCATCTCTATCATGGAACGCGTGTAGCACACTTAGGAGTGGAGCAGGAGCATCACTCCATTCGGCAATCAATTCCGCATTCGTTGGCATTTATCTCTCCAGAATTTCAACAATTTAAGAAATTCAATATGACATTATAAATAGTGAATACGCAATTAGAGTATCAAATTACGAAGATATGGTCAACATTTTTGTACTATCTCGTAATCGCAGATCCCTGTGTACTGAAATAATGACAAATGTAATATGGATAGTATGATGTGATAGCCTCCGCAGAAACGGTGTTCCTACTATAAAGATTAATAGAGTTTATCTCATAAATAATATTTGCAAGATTCTTGTATCTTACCATGCATTATATTCTTACCATGCATTATATATTGATACATCGGCGGGGAAACCCTACGCCTACGAAAAAGGAATTTACTAAAAACGTACGATTCGTATTTATGAGATACGCTGCAGTTATTAGTTGTCTGAATTCCAGTATCTTGTGTTGAGTACCTATATTTCATATATTAGATAGTCAGATCGTAACGTCATCTCATTGTTTGGTTTTGTATCTTGGTTCTGAGATTGTACTTGAAGAACTGATATTTATGATTGCCCATAAGTATACAAACAGATATTTAATCCTAATATGCAGAGAAAAATAAGGCACAAAATAGATATTTTATCCAATATACTGTGGTAGTGAATCGTGTAAATGATGCAATCATCTATTTGTTGAAAAGCAAAAAAATGTTACACTTTTCCTACAAAGTGTAGGATTCAAATTAGTGTAGAATATCCCTATAAATCCTGTTATAGACTGGGCTCACGCCACTTTAAATTAACTTTATCATAATTTCAAAAAAGTTTAATTCTGTGATTTGTCCTTTCTGGTTTTGAGATTTCCATTTGTTAAATAGGAATGTTTTTTTAACATAAATGATTCATTGTAATTAGGCTTGCTTTTTAAGATTCTCATAAGTATTTATTTTTTGGTCTGGAATCTAACACTATTTTATTTTCACAACACAATTTTTAATACAGAGAAGAAAAATTGCTCTAAAACCAGTTGCTGAAAGGTTTTATAGAATTGTTTGAAAAATGTCAAAATTTTTTATTTTTTTTAATATTTTCTACTTTTTCCTTGTTTCAAATCCTCTGAACCCTGTTGTGGCATAGGTTTGTAGCCATATAAGATTGTGATTTAAGTTTCACAACTGTTGTGAAAATTTCACAACACTTTTTAATCTCCTGTGTAAATGATATATTATATCTGACATATGTAATATATATAGTAACATAATAAGACAAATATTTCAAGCAAAAATTGTGTTATGTGAAATAATATATTGTAGTATGTTATTATCGCTATATATTTAGTCAAATTAATTGCTATTATTTCATATATTAGTTACGTAATGTTATGTTTTTCTTCAATCTTTTTTAAATTATTGACACCGATAGTGACACACCTCTAATTTGGACATTAAAACAGGACAATGCTGTTTTCTGGAATTGGGGACCTATAGAGGTAAAATTACTATGGCATGAATTGCCCAGAAGTTGTGGTTTAGAGGAACGGAATGTCTAAAATTATCATTAGAGTTTCTTTATTTTGGTGGATAGTCCACGAGTTAATCGGCTGGAACGTCCCAAAGGAGAATGGTCCCTGTAAAATGAGAATATAAATTGGTACTGGCGAGGGTTTTACCATCAGGTGAAAATACCAGTTGCGTAATTGGACTTTCATAAGGTTTGAATGTGGCAAGTTTCTTACCTGAAGGAATATCCCATAGATAAATATATCCATCTACATCTCCACTGGCAAGACGATTTCCGGTTTGACTAAGTGCTAATTGGAACACCTTGTCCCTATGCTTCATTGTTAATATTCGTTCTTGCGTTGGCACATCCCACACGTAGATAATATTCTCTCGACTTCCAGCAACGACCATTCTTTTCTCTTGTGCTAAAGCTATCGTTTCTACACCTAAATCAATAAACTTTTTACCGAACAATTCCTGAAATCTTTCAAACCGACTAAGCTTTTTACTTGGAATTTTGAAAGATGTAATTGTATTACCTTTCCTTGTGTCTAATAGGTTAATATCAAGCTTTTCTCCAATTGCCAATGTATTGCCATTGTAGGAGAATGCTAATTTTATCGGGATATTGTCTTTAATGTTTTTCCTTGTATATAAATGTAGATTTTTTTCTGTTGGGATATGCCATACTTTTACAGATCCATTCCGATCATTTACTGTAAAGAATTCTCCATTTTGTGAAAAATTAGCTTGAGGTGTAAAATACTTGATATTATCCAGGGAGGATGTGATGATGTGGTAGATATTTGGTGTCTGTGGAACTGAAAGGCTGAGTACTCCTTCTGTTAATGGATTTATCCCTGGAGATCTGATGGAGTTAGAGATACTGTATTCCTTAGTTTCAATATCCCATATTCCGAATATGCCTAAAGTATTATATGTAAATAAGGTTTTGGCATCTTTGGAGAAAGCTAAACTGAAAAGGACAGGTTTCCTGTTGTCCTTGGGAGTAATCTGCTGATTTTGTTCTAAATGTCTGTTTCTGTTATCGGGAACATGTAACACCGACTTCTGGTTGCCAGTATCTGTATCCCACAAATGGATTGCGTTACCAACCGTGCCAGCAATTGTTTTCCCATCTTGACTGAAAGCCAACTTAGAAAACCTATTTGTATATCCAGACGTGAAGGCACGTTCATGTTTACCAGTGCTAACCGACCAAAAATCTACTATCCCTTGATGGTTTATGGTAGCAATAATTGTTCCATCAGGAGATAAGACAAAGTCCCATAGTCCTTCACTTTTATTATCGATTGTAGCAATTTCGGAACGGGTTTCTATATTCCATAGCGTGATATCCTTTGATAGAATGATGCCCTGTGTGTTAAATGCTCCTGCGAGGATTTTTCCATCTCTTGAGAATGTAAGACGATACTTCCTGTCATAATCAGAACGCATAATTGGAAACGTTCCGATCAGTTTGTTCGTGCCAAGGTTCCAGATATCCACACTCTTATGATATGCGATTGCCAGGTTTTTTCCATCTGGTGAGAAATTGAAGGAGTATAGTCTCCCTCTATTAATTGGGATTTTATTTAGTTCCAGTCCAGTGTTTCCATCCCTAATCTTAATTGTAATATCCGTATATCCAGTGTTTGGATCCTTATCATCCCATACGATATCTGCATTTTCAACAGCAAAAATGGCGCGTGAGGTATTGGCAAAACCCTTTACCATGACACTGCTTCTTGCATCTTTCATGGGGTTAAATTTTGGAAGTTTTGTAGTATAGGTTTTTAATAGCTTTCCTGTGGTAATATCCCATGTCCAGATTTTTGGGACATCCCATCTCAAAGGTCCATCAGTAAAAAAAGTTGATGATTTAGGTATTAAACCTTCACCGATAAGCGTTTTTCCGTCATCAAGGATTGTTAGTCCTTTTAAGACCCAGTCAGGAAATTTGAAAGTTAAAAGAAGTCTTTGACTCTTAATATCCCAGATACGGCATTTTTTATCTCCACCAGCACTTGCAATCTTTGTACCATCAGGAGAGAATGCTATAAATCCTATTAACGCACTATTTTCTGTTAGAAGAGCGGTTTCTTCTCCTGTTTTGATATCGTATATCCAAATACCTGTTGTACTGGCAATAGCTAAGCTATCACCATCAGGAGATATCTGCATATCTGTAAACGTGCCTTTCCCAAGTCGTCGTGTTGCACCTTTTGGCAATCCCCATAACGTATAATCACTTTTATCAGCAATAGTTTGGTTAGACTTTACACTGTCTGCACTGTTCTTACCACCCTTATTGGAACGTCGGTCTAATTGAATTCGCTCTTTTGGTTTTATCTCAAGTTTAGAATCAACTGGTGCTTCAACTACCTCAACAGTTGTATCGGATTGTGCATTTAAGCTATAAGGATTCTGAAAACGTGCTATGTATTGGCTACCTACACCAAACATAAGGACAATCAATATGAAACTTGACGCACCTATAAACCATGGGATTAGAGGTTTACTGGTCGGTGATGGAGTAGGCTTTGTTTCAGAAATTTCATGCATGATGTTCTCAGTAAGAATAGGAGAAATTTGAAAGTTTCCAATAGCTTCTCTAATTATCTGTTCCTTATTTTTTAGACGTTTTCGTGCCCTATGAAGTCGGCTTTTAATTGTATTTACAGATACACCTAAGAACTTACTTATCTCTTCATTGGTCATTTCAGCAAAATAATATAGTGTGATGACAGTCCTTTCGCTTTCTTTTAATGTTTCAAGTAATTTTCTAACAACTTCTTCTGTTGCTTGGTCTGTTTGACTTGCTTGTTCCTCTGCGATATGTTGTGAATAAGCATCATTCTCTATTTCTGGTGTATCTATGTGTTCACTAATTTTCTTCTGTAATCGTTTTTTGCGGAACCATGCAAGACATTGGCGTGTGGCAATGACATACAACCATCCTGAAAACTGTTGTGGCTTTTTCAGTGTATGGAGTCTCTGATAGGCGTTAATAAAAGTATCTTGTGTAATATCTTCTGCGGTATGAAAATCCCCTGTTTTTCTCCAAGCGAGTGTGTGAACCTGTTTTTGATATTTTTTTACTAATTCAGAGAAGGCAGACTTATCTCCAGTGAGGGTGCGTTGAATGAGATCCGTATCGTTATTTTTCATTGAAGGTCTCCATACGTGATAGATTTATAAATTCATTTCGCATATAGTGACGCGCGGGACATTAGGATGGGTGCATAATTTTATAAGAAATGCAGGTTTTACACAAATATTAAAATTCTTATCTATGATTCAACTGGATAAGAGGTTAACGTAAGTTTGAAAATATTAGCAAGATGAATATATACCGAAATCACTACATACCCGTTCCAACCACGATTATTTAGTTTTAAGAATTTCCTGTACATGTGTGTTACTCAGAGTTCATCTTGTAGGTTGTATTGTTGAGTGATGGGTTTTCTACACACCTTTCGCCCCTCCGGGGCTTGTGTATTGGTGAGTGATGGGGTTTCTACACACCTTTCGCCCCTCCGGGGCTTTAGTATTATTCGTATAAGGATGTTTTCTACACACCTTTCGCCCCTCCGGGGCTTTAGTATTATTCGTATAAGGATGTTTTCTAAACACCTTTCGCCCCTCCGGGACTTTAGTATTATTCGTATAATGATGTTTTCTACACACCTTTCGCCCCTCCGGGGCTTGTGTATTGGTGAGTGATAGGGTTTCTACACACCTTTCACCCCTCCGGGGTTTGTGGAAAGAGAAGGAGTCGGGATTCGGAGATCCCTCCTATTTTACTAAGTAATGTCTCATTACAAGAGTCGGGATTCGGAGATCTGGAATCAAGAAATCAACGGTATGAATGACATTTGTCATTCCCCGGGTATGAATGCCATAAGGCATTCCCCGCCTACAGAAGATAGCTTCCAATAATATTCAATTCCATAGAAATTTTGTAATGACATATTATTTATTTGAAATGGTATTAGCATGTCTCGAATCACCGTATTAGCTTGGAGTTTATACGACATTCTAAGAGACTATAATTATTAGAAACTATAATTATTAGAAATTGAATAAGTTCAGTTTGTCGGATTACTTCTACTATCAATCAATAATACAAATTCATGACACTGAACGGCACTTTTATATTATTATATTATAATAGTAATATTGCTTGTCTCACTTTATAACAAGATTAAAAGGAGATAGTATAATGAAACTATCTTTAGCATTATGTATTTTATTTTCCTTCTTTTTATTTATTTTATTCGGAATAGCAGACGCAGCAACATTGGATATTACAATCAAAGATTCACAGACAGGAAAACCAATTAATGGTATATCTGTAACGATCGCCACTAAAGCCGGAATTGTTGCTCAAGGCAACAGTGATGTAAATGGTTTTCTAAGTATTCAAGATCTAACTGCTGGGACCTATACCATTTCCACATCTTCCTCCAGATATAGTATTGGAGTAGTGCGTAACATTCTTGTTGCTTCAGATGAAACTAAAACTGTAAAAATTATGCTTTTACCGCTCAATTCAGAGATACTTGAACTTGAGAAAGTCTCAGTAACAGCCTCCCGTCGTAAGGAGAAAGTACTGGAAGCCCCTGCTTCGGTAGCGATAATTGATAATACCCAGATTCAGGATCGTGCTGCAATGAGTGTTACTGAACATTTAAAATCTTTACGCGCAGTAGATGTTATAACATCTGGAATTGGTACATCTTATGTTGTAGTCCGTGGTTTCAATAATGTATTCTCAGGAAATCTCTTATCCCTTGTGGACAATCGAATAGCAAGTGTCCCTTCGCTTCGTGTTAATTCCTATACCCTCATTCCAACGATAAGTGAAGACATAGAACAGATAGAGGTTGTGTCTGGACCTGGAGCAGCGTTATACGGTCCAAATAGTGCTAATGGAGTAATGCATATTATCACACGATCTCCTTTTACTTCACAAGGCACTACAGTTAGTTTAGGGGGAGGTGAACGTAGTACATTCATTGGATCACTCAGACATGCAGGTGTGATAAACGATTCTGTTGGATATAAATTGACAGGAAATTATACTCGAGGCCATGATTGGGAAGAGGGACGTGCCATTGAGGATATTGAAGGGAAAGAAGCCCCTTTATTTGATACATCACATGCACGTGGGGAATTCCGTATAGATTATAGTCCAAAAGATGAGACAACTGTTATTCTGGCAAGTGGGTTGACCCAAGCCTCAGGAATTGAGCTTACTGGTATTGGTGCAGGACAAACAAAAAACTGGACTTACGGTTATGCACAAGCGCGTTTCATTTATAAAGATCTGTTTGCTCAATTCTTTACAAATCAAAGTGATGCAGGTGATACCTATATTCTCAGAACAGGGTTACCTACAATTGATAATTCAAATCTACATGTAGGACAGATACAGCATAGTATACGATTGGGAGATATACAACGTTTTACTTATGGATTCGATGCTTTGCTAACACGTCCCGACACGGAAGGTACAATTAATGGTGTAAATGAAGATAAAGATGACATCAACGAATTAGGTGTATATTTACAATCGGAAACCAATATACTTCCTCAGCTGAAGTTCCTTGCTGCAGGTAGGGCAGACCAACATAATCATCTCAATGATATTGTGCTATCACCACGTGTTGCGCTTGCCTTACAACCAAATGAAGATCACAACGTTAGAGTTACATATAACCGTGCTTTTAATACTCCAGGAACTTCAAATCTGTTTCTTGATATTTTATCATCAGTAGATGCATTTAAATTAGGGTCAAACTTCGAACCTGCCTTAGGTTATAGTCCGAATATTGATATCCGTGCTCAAGGGGTACCCTCAGATACCGGTTTTACATTCAAGCGAAGTGAAAATGGGACTCCATTGTTTAGATCTCCCTTCTCCGCATTGGCTAAACAACCTGATGGAACATACATTCCACTTAATGATCCAGTCTTTACCAATGTAATGTGGGGTGTTGGCAGAAGTGCAGTGATGAGTGGGGCTAAACCGGCATTTGAAGCAGGTTTAAAAGCTCAAGGATTACCAGACGATACCGTATCTGCCCTTTCTACTGGTTTGACACTGTGATTCCGCAACAGGTAACAGGGGTAATGAATGTACTACGTTCACTTGATCCCCAAACATCAAGCTTTATTGATGTTGAAGATGTAAATGATGTTGACGCCCTTAAACCAACAATTACACAAACTTATGAAATTGGTTATAAAGGAATCCTTTTAGACCAGTTATCTTTTTCTGCTGATGTCTACCACTCAAGGATTAATAATCTTATCGGACCATTGTTTGTTGAAACACCAAATGTGTTTATAGATGGGGACACATTAGCTGCTTCGCTTGGACAACAGATTGGAGCATCTTTAGCTGACCCTGAGAATGCTGGACTTGCAGAAGCTTTACTGGCATTTGATTCACCCGCTCAGGGAGGAAATGGGAATGGTTCCGCTGTAGACGAATTAGTTACTCTATTCGTGGCTGGTTCTAATAATAATGGTGTTGCTTTTATACCGTTCGGAACTGTAACACCTGAACAGGCAGTAGACACGAATGCAGTCATGTTGACTTACAGAAACTATGGTGACATATCAGTGAACGGTTTAGATTTAAATCTTACATTGTTCCTAAGTATGAATTGGAGTCTTGGGGCAAATTACTCCTTCGTTAGTGAGGATTTTTTTGAAGATGTAAATATTGCTCTGAATGCACCAAAAAATAAGTTTGGTGTCAATGTTCAATATACGAACCAGGAAATGGGGTTAGGTATGGGACTCCGAACACGATATGTTCAAGGATTCCCTGTGAGATCGGGTGTTTATGTAGGAGATGTCGAATCGTATTCTACAATAGATCTTAATGTCGGTTATGATATTCCATTAGGTCCCAAACCGAGGCTATCTGTAACAGTTCAAAACTTACTGGATCACAGGCATCAACAATTTGTTGGTACCCCTATAATTGGAAGGTTAACTATGGCAAGATTAACGCAAACCTTTTAGAGTTAGGTAGTTTATGATACTAAAAGGTTAATAGCGAAAAGGATTCGCTGTTCACCTTTTATTCTATTAGGTTTGACTCATTATATGCGTTTGGCTTTGACGGCATACATGGGCCAAGAAAAATAGAAATCATTTCCAGAGGGTTCGTATGTATAATGTTTTTTTGCATCCTCTGGCGAGAGTTCTGCAAAAGCATCGCGAATCTCTTTAACAACATCAGGAGGATTCTGCTGTGGACGTACCCACCACATAAAGGACATCTGGGCATTTCTTGTATGTGCTGAATCTTCAATATTAAACCCCGCAGTTTGTATCATCTTATCCCACTGGGATGGTGGATACCCAAAAACATGAGACTCATCTCGTAGTTTCTCAACACGATTTTGCCATGTGATTAAGTTATCAGATTCCGGTGACACAGAATCAGTTAGGCAAAACAATCCATCAGGTCTTAATACTCGATGTACTTCATTTAAGAATTTCGGTACATTCTGAAAATGATGTGGTGCGAGTCTACAAGTTACCAAGTCCATTGAAGCAGTAGAAAAAGGAAGAGCTTCCGCAGCAGCAACAGAAAATGCTATGTTGGATATTTCTTGTTCCAGAGCTAATTCAGCCGCTTTCGCAACCATTTCTGGCGTAAGATCGGTGGCAATTACATGTGAAACTTTAGGGGCAAGTGCGAAGGCAGTAAAACCTGTTCCTGTCGCAATATCTAATGTCTTTTCTGTTCCTTGGGTATTAGCAAAGTCAAGTATCACCTCAAGTGTATCACCTTTGGCATGAGCAGTGCTTTCTGCATAATAATCAGCATGTTGGCTAAACTGGTCGCGAACCGCTTTGTGGATGGATTTCATAATTCGATCTTTAAGTATTTCTTAGCGGTAACTGTTGGAATGAGAAAATTATATCATAGTAAATACAACGTATCTCATAAATACTAATCGTGCGTTTTTAGTAAATTCCTTTTTCGTAGGGGCGGGGTTTCCCCGCAGTTGTATCAATATATAATGCATGGAAAGATCCAAGAATCTTCCAAATATTTAATTTATGAGATAGGCTCTATAAACATTCCGTCCCTACGGGACTCAAGAA
>JAGFCA010000181.1 GCA_022394755.1 Candidatus Poribacteria bacterium | reverse complement strand
GCCGGAACCCGGTAGAAACATAAAGCTATTGTATAAAATGAATTTTTAGTATTTGTGCAATCTCTTTTACTGAGATTGATCACATCGGTTCTAAACCTTTAAACAATTAACAAGCAGTGCGCTTGCGGACATGAAAATGCCCATGATCTAATTATCTTTTAACTTTATTGCATACCAATTTTTGAGTGTTTTACTGTTTTCAATTGGAAATAAGTCATTTCGTTCATGAAAAGAATTCTTAGATTAACATTTTCACAATCTGACTTTGAGAGATCATGGATAGTCTTTGGCTTATCTGTGTATTGAGAAATCAAAGTATATTAACACAATCTGTATGGATAAACTTCATATACAATCCATACAACACTAGGAGTAAAAATGAGAAGACATTTTAATCAAGGACTCGTTGATTGTATTGGGGCTTGTATATCTTTATCCTGTGCCATCCATTGCATTGCAATGCTTCTATTAATTACAATTCTACCACTGATCGGACTCGGTTTTTTTGTAAGTGAACCCGCTGAATTGATCATAATCGGTGCTGCAGTTGTGATTGCCTTAGGAAGCATAGTATGGGGTATACGTCACCACCAACGTTGGAGAGCGTTTCTTGTTCTTGTTGTAGGAATTGCGTTTATTGCAACTGCACACATTTCTGCTGAAGGGATTTATGAGGTAATCTTACATAGTTCTGGAGGGATTTTACTCGCAACTGCACACCTTGTAAATCGACATCTGTGTAAAACCTGTCCAGCAGGTAAAGAACAACAAGCTGAAGTTATGAATTAATAAACCCATGAGATTTCTCAATACGGTTCTAAGTTCGCATTTTATTTTATCGTTTTGAGCGATGTTAATAGGATGGAATCATTACCGTTTTGGGAAATCTTAGTTAAACTTGAACTTATAAGACAAAGATACATTTGATCTACTTTCATAGAGTAATTTAATGTACAGATTCCAACAGAACACTAACACACATTGAATTCTAAAGAATATTGAAAATATCGGATAATTAAAGTTGAAGAGATAATTGTCTTAATTTGATATTGACTTTGCGCATCGAAAGCCAATCAGCTGACTTGTGGATGCTGGATCATTTCCCCGCCTGTATGTAATCCAAATCCTCGGTTGTCCACTCTCTACCCAAGAACCACCTCTGACCGAACGCGAAGAACCAATGGTCTTATAATTCTGAAGAATATCTTGAATACTTTCATTTCCACCAAATGGATTGTTCTTAGGCGGACTCGTATAAAAATCGTTATCATATTCATCCATACACCATTCTAATACATTTCCAACAATATCATATAGACCGTATCCATTTTCAGGATAATCACCAACTGGAGTAGTCGAACCGGTTATTCCAACATTCAGACTGAAATTCAGTTTCTTGTCGTCAAGCGTGTTTCCCCAAGGGTACTTCTGTCCTTCAACCCCA
>JAGFCA010000133.1 GCA_022394755.1 Candidatus Poribacteria bacterium | reverse complement strand
CATGGCAAAACAGAAGAAATGAAAAACAGACCAAAACAAGTTGGAGGTTTACTACAGATGATGCACGTATAAAACTAAAACGACTATACCCATCGATTATCACTTGACTAAGCACTAGACATATATTAAATTGATATTTATGGTGCGGTAATATACCGCACCATTTTGTTAGGGAAAGTTAGAGATTTGATGATTACTTACCATGAATCTGTCCTGAATGGAGAAGCTGGTAACCCTTCTTTATTTATTAAATTTGGTTCAGCAATCTGATCCCATCCAAACCTAACGGCAACTGGGGAACTAACGTTTTCACTACTTACAACAACCGAATCCCCATCTACCACTGCATTGGCTTTATAGAACTGTTTGTCCTCACCAGCAATTTCAAACCAAGTTAGAGATTGATCATCTGAAGACGTTAGTCCACCGCCAATATGGTCAAAACTGCATCGAATTGATTCACCTTCAACCTGCATTGACTTATATAATGGACCTGAATATACAATATCATTCTTACCATAAGTCTTACCAAGTGCCCATAAAGCCAATCTCAAACCAACAGCTTGTTTATTCCGTGGATGAATATCTCTGATATTTCCGACATCCGTAGTAACAACCATCCCAGTATTTGCAACAGATAATGTTGCTGATTGTGCCTCCCAGAGTCTTGCTAACCTTTCCGTTTCATCGTCTTGACCACCATAATTGAATGGTGCAAGTTGTACAAAGTAGAATGGAAACTCACCTTGTCCCCATACATCACGCCAACCGGAGATGAGAGCTTTCATTTTTTCATGATACATCATACCCTCTGGCATATTTGATTCACCTTGGTACCATAATGCACCACGAATAGCATAAGGAACTATTGGATAAATCATTGCATTGTAGAGAGAAGTAGGTCTCCCAGAGTTCGTTAATGGGTGTATATTCTCAGGCATTTGTATGACAGTACTGTTATTTTCAATTGCATCTTTTGTTTCGCTAATCCATTCCTCAATTTCTGTTATCTTCTCAGGTAGTTGTGCTCGATAATTTGTATCTATATCATTAATTTCATCTGATATGGATGATAGGGCTGGAATAGCGTCAAATCCGATAGGTGGAGTCCACGGTTCAATGCGTGTACCGCCCCATGATGTGTTGATTAATCCAATTGGAATGTCCAACTGGTTATATAAATGTCTACCGAAATAGTATGCGACAGCAGAGAAATGTCTGATATTATCAGGTGTAGTTGTACGCCACTGTGCATCTACATCAAGCATTGGGAGTCCAGACGCCACTCTTGGTATATGAAATAGTCGTATGTTTGGGTAATCTGCAGCAGCTATTTCATCTTGACTATTATCAGACGCATTTACTGGCCACTCCATATTAGATTGTCCTGAACATACCCATACCTCACCAAATAAGATATTAGACAATTTGACGGTGTTACCACCATCAACCGTCAATGTATACGGACCACCTGCTTCGGTAGAAGGTAATTCTGATTTCCAATCACCTTTTTCATCAGCAACAACTTCAAGTGTTGACACTGTTTCACCATTTGAATCTCGTATTAACGTAATTGTCACGTTTTCGTTAGCACAAGCCCAACCCCAAATAGGAACTGGCATATCGCGTTGTAAGACCATATTACTTCCAAAAACACGCGGGAGTCTTACCTCGCCAAATGCGTATAGATGGGATAATAAAACCATTGAACTGATTACCACAATAAGTAATTTCATATAATTTTCCTTTATAAGTATAAACCTAAATATTCTGTTATAGTTAATTCTACATATTTATACACCTGATATACCTACCACGAATCAGTCCTGAATGGAGAAGCAGGTAATCCTTCCTTGTTAACAAGGTTTGGTTCAGCAATTTGGTTCCAACCAAATCTGACTGCAAAAGGGTTTGTAACCGAATCAGTTCTTACGACAATTGTATTCCCATCAATAGTAGCTTGAGCATCGTGGTATTGTTTATCTTCACCGGCAATTTCAAACCAATTAAGTGGTTCACCATTACTTGACATTAATCCGCTGCCAATGTGGTCGAAAGTAATTATGATAGAGTCTCCACTAACTTCAAAATCCTTATATAGTGGACCAGAAAAAACAAGATCTTTTTTATCATAGGTTTTTGCCAATGCCCACAATGCCAGTCTATAACCAACAGCTTGTTTATTCTTGGGATGAATATCGTTGATATTACTAATATCTGTTGTAACTACCATACCTGTATTTGGAATTGATAGAGAAGCTGTTTGAGATTCCCATAATCTTGGTAATATATAAGGATTTGGTTTAATACCGCGCCTGGTTGCATTTCTATTATAGTTGAACGGAGCAAGTTGTACATAGTAGAATGGAAAATCTCCTTGCTGCCATACCTCTCGCCAACCATTGATAAGTGCTTTCATCTTTTGATGATACATCATACCTTCTCGAACATTTGATTCACCTTGGTACCAAATTGCACCCCGGATGGCATAGGGTAAGAGCGGATGTATCATATTGTTGTATATCGAGGTAGGTTTTGTATGGTTATTAAACGGATGGTTAATTATTGGAGGGTGTGAAAGATTTGTGTCATTTTCTAATGCATTTCTTGTATTATCTATCCACTCTTCAATCTCTTTTATCTTAATAGGTAGATTCTCACGATAATCAGTTTGTACATATCGATTTCTTGTGAAATGGTTTTTAAAGCAGGAACACCAGCAAAACCAATTGGAGGCGTCCAGGGTTCAATCCGTGTTCCTCCCCATGATGTATTAATCAATCCAATTGGAACATTCAAGTCCTGATGTAATTTTCTACCAAAGTAATAGGCAACTGCAGAAAAATTTGTAATAGTCTCAGGTGTAGTCACTTTCCAATCGGCGATAACATTCTTCTGTAGTAAACCAGAAGCTCTTCTCGGTACATAAAATAGCCGAATATTAGGGTAGTTTGCTGCAGCAATTTCTTCTACATTATCTTTTGATGCATTGACAGACCACTGCATATTTGATTGTCCAGAACAGACCCAAACTTCACCGAAAAGTATATTCTCAAAATTAAGTGTGTTATTCCCAACCACATTGAGAGAGTAAGGTCCACCAGCATCCATAGATGGAATTACAATCTTCCAATTCCCATCTGTATCTGCTATCGTACTCAGGTTATGGATTGTGTCCCCTTCATGAGAATTAAGTGCGATTGAAATTTCTTCACTGGGAGTTGCCCAACCCCAGATTGGAACTTCTATACCCCGTTGCAATACCATGTTATTTCCAATTACATTTGGTAATGTGACATCAGAATACACAAAGACTGATGAAAAGAGGAAAAAGTAGATAAAGAAAAACAATGAGAGTCGTTTCATAGAATTATCCTTCAACCAATTGATGGTTTAGACGTTCAGCAAGGTAACTGTTTCGTTCCATGACTTGGTTATTGCGAATACAGATACCAAGTGCTTGTTTTGTACCGACAATGATTACACGTTCTTTAGCACGCGTAATTCCCGTATAAAGTAAATTACGTTGTAGCATGATATAATGTTGTGTGTTAATAGGTATGACAACAGCGGGATATTCACTTCCTTGTGCCTTGTGAATAGTAGTCGCATAAGCGAGAACTAATTCATTTAGATCAGCCATATCATAAGGTACGATTTTATCAGGATATCTAACTTTCACAGTTTTCTCAACTTGGTCTATTGATGCAATTCTACCAATATCACCATTATAAACATCATAATCATAGTTATTTCTTATCTGCATTACCTTATCCCCAACACGAAATGTGTGCCATCCTCTGACTGCTTGTTCAGTATTTGGATTAAGAACTTCCTGTAACCGGTTGTTTAGGTTTTCTGAACCAAGACTGCCTTTGCGCATAGGACATAGTAGTTGGATATCGTCAATAGGATGATAGTTATAGTGACTCGGTAACCGTTTTGAAATCAGAGTTGTAATAAGATCTACAGATTCATCATCATCTTCAGATTCAATAAAAAAGAAATTCCTATCCTTCGGTCCAGAAAGTTTAGGAAATTCACCGGTATTAATGAGGTGAGCATTTGTAACTATCATACTCTGTTGTGCTTGTCTAAAAATTTCTGTGAGTTTTACAACGGGTATCTTTAAAGATTGAATTAAACTGTTGAGAACATTACCCGCCCCTACAGATGGGAGTTGATCCGTATCCCCAATAAGTATGAGTGTTGCATCAGAAGGAACAGCCTGCATCAAACGGTTCATCAACACAATATCCACCATAGACATCTCATCTAAAATCACCACATCTGCATCTAAAGGATTATCTCTGTTTCTTTTGAATCCATTATCTTGCGGAGAAAATTCGAGTAATCTATGTATAGTCTTCGCTTCCCTTCCAGTAGTTTCACTCATTCGTTTTGCTGCGCGTCCAGTTGGTGCAGCTAATGCAATTGTGTTCCCAAGTGATTCAAACATCTGGATCATCCCAACTGTAGTCGTAGTTTTCCCTGTACCAGGACCTCCGGTTAAAATCATCGTCCGTTCTGTTACAGCCGTATGGATAGCTTGTCTCTGTTGTGAGGCAAATTCAATATCCATCTCATCTTGTAGTTTATTTAAAATAGAGTCTATATCTATTTTTTTTGTATGCTTTTCTCCATTTGAGAGCAGTCTTTGAAACTGATTTGTTATCCCCATTTCTGCATAGAAAAAGGGTGCAAGATAGATTGCACCCTCTTCAGGAATCGGTTGAATTACATCTGATTCTGTATATTCATCAATTACATTTTCATCTTCAACAATTTCAATATAATCGGTTTGTTTATCAGTGAGTTGTCCCAGATTAGTGACATTAGAATCATTTAGAGATGTACTGTTTTCATTTAATAGTTCCGCTTGACCACTATCATCAGATAATATTATTTCTTCTTTTATTCTTAAATCATATATACCTTTTTCAATTGCATTTACATCTAACTCAAGCATCTCTTGGCATGCTTCAGACAACTCATTTGAAAGTTGAAATACATGTCCATCATCTGCTTTTTGACTAAGGACATACTTAATCCCCGCTTGTACACGGTGGGGATCGTCTTTATTCATCCCAAGCTTTTGTGCAATAGTATCCGCAGTAACAAATCCAATGCCGTAGATGTCATCAGCAAGCCGATATGGATTTTCAGTAACCATTTGAATTGCATCATTTTGATATGTTTTGAAAATCTTCGCTGCATGAGTAGTGCTTACATTATGAGATTGTAGGAATAACATGACATTCTTTATTTCTCTCTGTTCTTCCCAAGCATCCTGAATCATCTTGACACGTTTGTGTCCAATACCTTCTACACCAGCGATCTTATCGGGATCCAATTCTATAACATCTATAGTATCCATCCCAAATTTATTTACAATACGAGATGCCATCTTGGGACCAATACCTTTAATGAGTCCAGATCCAAGATATTTTTTTATACCAGCAATGTTTGCGGGTAGGATAGTCTCATATTTATCAATTTGAAATTGTCGTCCATATTTTGGATTATTGACCCATTCCCCCTTTAAAATTAGACTCTCACCTGCGTATACACTTGCCAAATTACCGACAATAGTGATGAGCTCCTGATGACCGCGCGCAGAGAATCTACCAATGGTATAACCGTTATCTGGATTTTCAAAAACTATTCGTTCAAGAATCCCATTCAACGTTTCCATCTGTAGTTCCTATACAATCATAAAATTAGAAAATTTAGGGATTTTGTATCAATAATGAATAATTAACAGATTCTATTACTATTTCCAATAATTAAAGTCTCTTTTTATATTTTTTAATATAGCATAAATTTCCAGATTGTGCGGTATTTCAAGAGATACGAAGCATCTATTCATGGATAATCTATTTTAAAAGGTATAAGAATGACCCTGATATCTAAAATTGGAAATAGCAATTCATCAGATAATTATGCAATGTTTGACATTAACTTACGAAATGCATTTAGTTGTGGTGGAATTATATGAGGTTCAGGCATATTATCTTCTAATGCTTCGATTGTTTTGAAACCATTCCCAGTGATTGCCACGACAACGCGTTCATCACGACCAATAACTCCATTTTCAATCAATTTTTTGGTTACCGCGAGTGTAACTCCACCTGCAGTTTCTGTGAAAACACCTTCTGTTGCAGCAAGTAATTGGATAGCTTCAATAATTTCCTCATCGTTAGCATGTTCACCAACTCCTCCAGATTCTTTAACGGTATTCACTGCATATATACCATCAGCAGGATTACCAATTGCTAACGATTTTGCAATTGTATCTGGTTTCACTGGTTTAACGAAATCAGAATTATCCTTAAATGTATTTACAATAGGACCGCATCCTTCTGCTTGAGCGACGTGTATCTTTGTTTGTGGTTCATCAATCAGATCTAATAACTGAAATTCTTTTAATGCTTTTCCAATTTTCGTTATGAGTGAACCACCGGCAGCAGGAGCAACGATATGATCAGGGGCTTCCCATCCCAGTTGTTCAATCAACTCAAAACATAGCGTCTTTGACCCTTCAGCATAATACGGACGGATATTTATATTCACAAATGCCCATGGATGTACCCCGGCTATTTCACTACATAATCTGTTTACATCATCGTAATTCCCCATAATACCAACAACAGTAGGTGCATAAACGAGGGATGCGACTACTTTACCTACTTCTAAGTCAGCGGGAATGAAAATAAAACAATTTAGATTCGCAATTGCTGCATGTGCAGCAACAGAGTTAGCTAAATTACCAGTTGATGCACAAGATACAGTATCAAAATCGAATTCCTTAGATTTACTCAGAGCAATCGACACAACTCGATCTTTGAATGATAGTGTTGGATGGCATACTGAATCATCCTTAATATAGATTTCCTTAACTCCGAGTGCATCACCAAGATTCTTTGCTCTAATTAATGGAGTAAATCCAGAGTTTAATCCGTCAGTTGGTTCACCATCAATCGGTAAAAGGTCTATATATCTCCATAAACTCTGAGGTCCATCTTCAATAGACTGTCTTGAGATTGACTTCTTTATGGCTTCATAGTCATAATCTACTTCTAAAGGTCCAAAACAGAACTCGCAAACGTGAAGCGGCTCCTTCGGATATTTCCTATCGCATTCACGGCATTTTAAGCCTAAAACCTTATCCATTATCGCCTCCAATTTTTAATCTTTTCTATTCTGACTAATATAATTTCATCTAACTCTTAGTCAGTATTCATATTGTCAAAACTATTTCATAGTCATTTTGCCCATTTTTTAAAGCAAGTCGTACGAAAAGCAAGTATTCATCTATCCATGTCACACTCTTTGCATTAGAGCTTGCCAATTCTAATCCCTGATGATTTCCCCATATTGCAATACCATACGGCATAACTTTAGTAGATTCTATTGTGAAAGACAGGTGTAAACGAGACCGTTTTCGTATAGGACTAAAACCAATAACCTTAGGCAAATGATACTCCACACCATGTAAAGAAGTTCCATCTATTGAATATCCTAATTCTGTATTTTCAACTACTGGTGGTGTGATATAATTCTTCATCTCCATAGGTTCCATCATTCCATTATAAAAAGCAAATTGACATTCAGAATCATAAAAAAGTAGTGTTCTTTTTACCTTCGGTTCATCTGAGTTATTTGCTTCAGGTATAGTTGATTCACTATCCTCCACTTCCTCTGGAGTGTCATATTCAGGTGTATCTACAATCAAGAATGTAGGTTCAGTTTGTTGACAACTTGACCAATAGTCATCAACCATTTCTGATAGTGGATATACTCTTGTACTCTCATTAATGGTGACATTAGCAAAGTATGTATCAAGTCTATCTAATGATTCCTGTCCTAACTGTGATACCTCAATAGCGTTAATATGCTGTATGTATGCTAACCAACTATTCCATTTCTCATTTTTAAGATATAAATTATAATACTCAGTTAATTTATCGTTAATTAATGCAGTTCGCAGGTTGGTAGCATCTGGATCAAGGTGGGATAAAGTATCGTATGGAATAGCAGTAATATTACCAGAGGTAGGTGCACAAAAGTTATGTTGTTCATTCGACGGATAAAATAACCCAAACGGACAACCCCGATCATCCTCTGCTAAGGTATCTCGTTCATTCCAACGATACCCCCATAAACCACGAAAACCTTCCTGTTCTATAGCGTGTACTAATATTTGGTTTTTCCATTCTGCTCCTACAACACTTGGACTTGCCCATTCAAGATAGCGTTGTACTTTTTTCCATTGTGTGCGAATATGTCCTGGTAACGTTTCACGCATTCTAACAAGATGTTCAGCGAGGATTTCAGGGGATGCTATATGCGTTTGAATGGATGTTTGATCCTGTTCGTCTATTTCTTCCTCAGAAATACCATTTAGTTTTCTCCATTGTGAATCCCATAATGTTTTTACATCCAACATGAGTAGGAAATCATCACCAAATTCATTATGCCATTGAGTTAATTCTTTCGCATGAAATTGAACATCATCCGCAACAATTGCCCAAGTAATTGGTATATTATGTTTATGTGCAAAAGCTGCTAACTGACGCATTCCCTCTTTAAGTTGCTGTCGTTCATCTGAAATAGCAGTGCATACAAGACCATAATATAACATTCTTCTGGTTATTCTAAAAAAACGGTGACACCCATATCTGCATACTTTTCACGTGTACTTGGGTTCCCATTTCTAAAGCAAACAGCAGTAGGTGAATCTTTTAGCTCCTGAACAACATACTGAACACATTCATCAACCGATTGTAGTGCGTGATTTGGATGTCCTTCCATGCTGAAAGTCAGATCTGTTGGACCAAATGAGAGACAATCAACCCCAGACTTGGCAAGCCTTCGGGCATGAGTTACAGATTCAATTGATTCAACCTGCATCCATAATATACCGAAATTATTCCACCAATCAGCATATTCTAATCGGTCCATGGAATCAGAATTCTTCCTGGCACCACCACCCCAACTTCGTATTCCTTGTTGTGGATAGTAGAAGTATGCAACGGCTTCATCAACTGTATCTTCCATTTCAACTTGTGGTACTTCAATACCAGATGGTCCTAAGTCAAGATAATTTCCTATCAAGTATGTGTTTCTTGTGTGTTTTATTCTAAAGTTGACTGGGATATCTAATGAATCAGCCATATTACAAAAGTCAACTAAACGATCTTCATTATATGCTGCATGTTGACTATCGACTGCAACAAAATCATAGTTGCCATTCTCTACTCTTGAAGCGAGACTGTCCTTATCAATCATCATTGAAACAGAAGCACCGTAGATTAGCTCTCCATTTCGTATTCTTTGTTTCAAGTTATACTCTGACATACAATACTCCTATCTATGACAACCCAAGAGTTTTATGATAAGAATCTGCAAAAACTATCAATAATTTATAAAACAATTCTGGTTATTATACCACATTTCCTACTCTTTGCCAAAGACATTTAGATTCTGTGGGTGTGTAAAGTTTTTGTCACTTAGAAAGGTTAAGGGATATGTAAAGTTTTTGTCACCTTAGGAGTTAATTTAGTGAGATAAGTTTATTGAATTATGTTTGTTTGAGTTGTCAGAATCACGGATTACGCGGATTACGCGGATTTCACGGAACGGTTTCTGGTGAGGGTAAATACTCTTTCGGTGAGTAATGTTTTTGTTATTCAAAAATCTCCATTCTTTACAAAACCCCTATTCTCCGCGTAATCTGCGTAATCCCTTCTGTAAAACGAATCCGCGATTCAGAATAATAGTATCCGCGTAATCTGCGTAATCCCCTCTGTAAAACGAATCCACGATTCAGACACAGAAAAATACCTATAGTGACAATTTATTTACACACCTTAGATTCTGTAGGTGTGTAAAGTAATTGCCTAAATCTCACCCAGTTTTTGTGGTCGGATACTAAAATTAAAATAGTTTGGACAGTTTTAAGCAATACACATTTCGCCCCTCTGGGGCTTATTCTATGTGCAAATATGCTGTTTCTACAGACATTTCGCCCCTCTGGGGCTTCCTTAGGATGATCTGAAAATATTTTCTCAAAGTTGGATTGGGGTGAGGAACGTGTTGAAAAAGCCAGAAACACTTCGAATATTGATGTAAACCTCTCATAATTGTCCAAACTATAGTAAAATTATACTAATAATCATTTTAACAATAATTGTTACACTATCAATATCTGAAGCGCGCAAGGCAGGAAAAGAGGATTTTGTATATATGTTTTTTCCGATGGAAGTAGATTATGGGGTATATTTGGAAACTGTGATAAGAAAAAGTTGTTAATATATATCTTTTTGAAATGAGAGCACTTTCACGCAAACCTGCACGAAGCAAATTTCTAAACCCTTATTCTATAAGGGTTTAGAAATTTTTAAGCCCCAATTCTTCGTGAATCACGTATGTAATATATTTATTAACTTAAGTTTGTTTTAATGAAATTTATGGTCTTAATCTGAACCTTTGATAATAGGTATATAGTTTTTGATATATTGCTTGTCAATATCGTCTGTTAATGATATTCTTATACCTCTCAATCACATGAAAATCATTAGGAAATCGTTTACACCAAGGAGTATTTCATATGTATCGTGTCGGTATTATTGGATTAGGAAGTATTGCTGCTCGTTATTCAAAACCAGATGACGCTTATCCTTACTGCCATACTGGTGGTATACGACATTGTGAGACGACGGAATTAGTTGCTGTTGCAGATATGTCCAAAGAACGTCAGTCAGAATTCCAACAAACATGGGGTCCAGGTTTTGCTGATGGTTCTATTAACTATTATGATTCAGATATTCAGATGTTGGAGAGTGAGGACTTGGATATCGTAGCTGTTTGTGTAAGAGGACCACATCACTTTTCTGTCATGCAAAATGTTCTGAAGGCAGATATCAAAGCAATATTTCTGGAGAAACCTGCAGGATGCTCACTTGAAGAAGTGGATACTATGACAGCAGGTGCTGATGCTAAAGGTATTCCTATTGTTGTGGATTATACAAGACATTGGGCACCCCATCTGATTCGACTCCAAACTCTCATTAAGGATGGTTTAATTGGGGATATACAAACCGTGATTGGTTACTGTGGTGGAGGGGTCTTATCATTTGGTATTCATACGACTGACATGATATGTCAATTCGGAGGTTATGACCCCATATCAGTTTCTGGCATAGTTTCAGGTGGCGGTGATGTACCTGAACCATACGAACCTGAACCAGCAATTGTCAATGCTACGATAAAATATGAAAGTGGGATTACCGGAATTCAGGTTGGTAACCATGGTGTACGAGGTGGTTTTTCTGTAGATATTCTTGGTAGTGAAGGAACGATTCAAACAGGTTTTTACACCAGTGTGTCTGTACAAAAAGACGGTAAGCAAGTTGATAATGATACACTTGATTTACCACCGAATGAAGGTCCATTCAAAATAGCATATAAACAAATTACTGACTATCTTGATGGAGGACCTATGCCACATTGTTCAAGAGACCACTATACTGCTGTTAATGAAATTGGGTTTGCAGTAATTGAAAGTGCTATCACAGGACAAACAATAGATTTACCGTGCCAGAATAGAAAACGTCTCATTTACGCTAATGGATAATTATCGGTAATTATGGCATCTTTCAATGACCTTGGTTATATTGACCGTTATCTAATTCGGTTATATCCATTTAAGCGATATAATTCAACCCCTCATACTCATCTTGATAAACCCATAATACATGCCAAAATTGCATTAATAACAACGGGTGGGTTTTATCTTGACGGACAACAACCATTTGGTAAAAACATAGGTGGTGATTGTTCTTTTCGTGAAATTGGGAATTCTATTAATACATGAATTGCTAATTCAACATAATAGTAGTGCATACGATCCAAGTGATACAGAAACAGATGCGAACCTTGTATTTCCATTGGATAGATTTCGTGAATTAGAAAAAAAGGGAATGATTGGATCTTTAAATCGCCGACATTTCAGTTTTATGGGTTCCATCTCATTACCAAGACCTCTAATAAAACGCACTGCTCCTGAGGTAGCAAATCTACTTAAGAATGATGAAGTGGATGTCGCATTCCTTACCCCTGTATGACCGTTATGTAATCAATCCGTTGGATTGATTCAACGTGCTATTGAAGATGTTGGTATTTCAACGGTATCAATTACACTTGTTGAAGATATAGCGAAAAGAGTAAAACCACCTCGAGTATTGTCTGTTCCTTATGATTTTGGTCATCCACTTGGAGAACCTAATAATTCTACCCTACAACATACAATAATTTCAGAGGCACTTGAGTTGTTACAGATTGATGAACCATTACCAATCTTTAGAAAAAAGCATAATACTGCATAGTAACATAATTTGGAAAACATACTTTGATGTATGATATAGAACACAAACTTATTCACTAAATTCTTCATGGTTAAACAATGGTTTATAATACAGTATTGTTTTTAAATATGGTATAAGATATTGTAAAAGGATGAAAATGGATAAAATAAGAGTTGGAATCATAGGATGTGGTGGGATTTTCCGAAATTTACATTCGCCATACTATCAAGAACCCACACGTCGAGCAGATATTGTTGCAATTGCTGATATTAATGAAACTTCTGCAAATGAACAAGCCGATAAGTTTGGTGCAAAAGTATATACGGATTACCGTGAACTCTTGGATCAAGATGATATTGATGCTGTTGATGTTTGTGTTCATCCACGTCCACACCTTGAAATAACTCGTGCTGCTGCCGATGCAGGTAAACACATTCTCATGGAAAAACCGATGTGTTGCAGTGTCAGTGAAGGGCGTCAAATGGTTGCGGTTACTGATGAGGCTGATGTCATACTTATGGTAGCTTATATGATGCGGTTTGATCCGGGTTATATGAAACTAAAATCACTGTTGGAAGATGGTACACTTGGCACTCTACAAATGGCATATTCAAATCAAGTTGGTTGGTTTTCTCCTGAAAAACATCCATGGTTGTTTGTTAAAGAAGAATCAGGTGGAATGCTTGTGGAACAAGCAATCCATAATCTTGATTTATGGTTATGGTTATTTGGACCTGCAACTTCTGTGTATGGATATACAAGTCATGTTCCATTAGGTGGTACATACCCTACTGAAGATAAGGCTGTAGAAAATAATGCTGTTCTAACTGTACATTTTAAGAATGGTGGCGTAGGTATGATGATTAAAAGTTGGGCTGCTGAAATTACTAATAGTGGAAATGGACTTGTTACCAGTAATGGATCAGCAACAATGATAAGACACGGGGTAAGATGGAAAACACACAAAATGTCAAAACCTGAAGAATTTACAGCATCTGTTCCAGATGATAACACCTACAGAAATATGAATGATGAACAGCGAAATCAAAGGTATTGGAGTGTTGCTTCGAAAGGGGCAAGCATTGATCACTGGTTGAAATGTATATTAGGAGATGAAGAACCAACTACACATGGTCAAATTGGTACAGATGGAATCGAATTAGCTGAAGCAACTTACTTATCTTCACAAAAAGGTGAATTGATAACTCTACCATTGGCATAGAATATTATAGCAAAATGTTCTATGATGAAATATTCATCATAGAACATTTTATAGTTAGACTATGAGTTTGATAATAGGTAATTCGACATCATTTTTGCTAAATTTCGCGTATATCTAAGTTTCTTTCTTCTAAAGTTCTTCTACGTCTTGGTAAGTCCCCGAATAAAGGTCTGAAATAACCTGCTCCCTCTGGTGATAGGTGATATCTTTCAGAATCATAAAAACGTGGATCAAGACTTCTCCTAATTACATGGCCAGATTCATCACGTTTTAATACTTGTTCTAATGGTAACATGATCGGTTCAATACCTACATCAGTACGTGTAATAGTAGCAACACCATTAACCATTCCATCAGAAAGAGAACGTACAGCTAATGCCCCAGCTTTGATTGCAGAATCTCTATCAATCGGTATTGGACTGCCACATCTTTGTAAATAGCCAAGAATTAATGCTCTAAATAATGAACTATTAATTTCAGGTAATCTCTTTTTCATAGCTTCAACAATAATTTCTGAACACCCACCAGGCTTTGTATGACCAAATGCATCCAGCTCAGCCTGTGAGGAGATCATTAATTCACCTGCATCATTACGTATACCTTCAGAAACAACAACAATTACATTCCCTTGTTCTTTATGTTTTTCACGAATTGCTTCAGCCAATTTATCGGGTTGGTATGGTACTTCAGGCACTACAATTAGGTCCGCCAAACCGTATGCTGCAGATAGTGTCAACCATCCTGCATCTCTTCCCATTGCTTCAACAACGATCACCCGATCATGCGAATACGTAGTTGTTCTTAGATCCCGTACAGCATCAATAACACGACTTGCTGCAGATGGAAACCCTGGACAGAAGTAATTTACCATCTTCGAATAATCTACGGAATCCCCATCAGGGGGGTTAATTCCTACATCATTATCAATTGTTTTTGTTACAAAAACCGTAGTGAACTGTTCTGACAATGCTGTACCGACTGTTAATGTATCATCTCCACCAATTGGAATAAGACCGCTGATGTTTAGTTTCTTTAAATTATCAATTGCCTCACCTAATTTATCTGAAGCAATTAGGTTTGTCCGTGAACTTTTTAGAATTGTACCACCATGATTCTCATCAATAAGATCAGGTGTAAGAGTAAAGTATTTACCACCCTCCAGAACTCCTCTCCATCCTTCCATAAATCCAATGAGCTCAAAACCGAGTTCCTCAGATTTTAGGGCAATACCTTTAAGGGTAGCATTGAGTGCACTTGTATCACCACCCCCTGTGAGAACACCTATCTTTTTACGCATATAAACTCCTAACTAAGATTAGATAATTGTGGTTAATTTCATTCCAACATAATTATTAAGAATATCTCATTCTACAATGCTACATCAATAATTGTTGGTTTTTCAAGTGAGAGTGCTTTTTCGACAGTAGGTCTAAAATCATTAATATTTTCAACCCGTATTCCAACTGCTCCAAATGATTCTGCAAATTGTATAAAATCAGGATTAACTAATTCTACACCTATCCTCTTTCCAAATCGTCTTAACTGACCTCTTTCAATGGAGGTATATTGACTATCATTCATAATAATAGTGACGACTGGTAGGTCATACATGACCGCGGTAGCGAGATCGGGACTTGTCATTAGAAAACCACCATCACCACTGAGTGCAACAACCTTCCTATTTGGATATGCAACCTGTGCCCCAATTGCACCTGTTAAACCAATTCCCATTGCGACTGAAATACCTGAAAAAATATAACTTCCTGAATAATATGTTGGAAAATGGGTCAATGCACCATATCCTGTGATATTCACATCAACAGAAAGTATTGCATCCCGAGGCATAACATCACGGAGATCTTTAAGTATTCTCGGCGGTTCACTTGATAAGAATTCTCTATTGAGTTCAACCAATCTTTCCTCCCACTTTGGATTCATCTTGTCTTCTGTGAATATGCTATTTAATTGTTTAAGCACTAATTTGGGGTTAGCACCAATACCAACTGTTGCAGGATATTCCTTGTTTATTTCCTCAACATCCGCCTCTATATGAATTAATGGTTTGGATAATTTTAATGACCAATTCGCAGTATCACGATAAGTAAATCTGGTTCCAATTGCAATTAACAAATCTGATTCTTTTAACGCTGTTTGCGAATAACTATCTCTAAACATACCAATGCAATATGGCGAATCTTCAGGAACTGAGCCTTTACCCATACCAGTCATAGATAAGGGGGAATCTAAATGAGCAGCAAATTCTAACAATTCATCAGTTGCACGGGTATGGTTAATACCACTACCTGAGATAATTAGGGGACGTTCAGCATCCTTAATTAACTGTATAGTTGAATCAATATCGTCTGGTGGAGCCATTGTTTGGATACCATTATTCCTTCTGGGAACTTGCTGCTCTGTATCCGCTTGTAAGGCATCCGTAGCGAGTTCAATTAGTACTGGTCCTGGCCGTCCTGACCGTAAAACGCCAAATGCTCTATTCACTGCATTTGGTATCTGATGGACCTGATGTACAATCTCGATATGTTTTGTCATGGATTCAAAAACAGATTCTTGATCTAATCCATGAAAACTCTTCCTTGGGTCTTTGTGTGCCAAATAAGATGCATTTTGACCTGTAATCCAGAGAACAGGTGAAGATGCAGTAAAAGCTTCACATATACCTATTGATGCGTTATTTGACCCTGGTCCTGGTACCGTCATACAAACTCCGACCTCACCAGTTGCTCGAGAATATCCATCTGCCATGAATGCTGCACCACCTTCATGACGTGTGACATAATGTTTAATTTCTTCTTGGTTATAATAGAGTGCTTCGTATACAGTGTCGAGATGATTTCCAGGTAAACCGAAAATAACATCTACACCTTGAGTCTTAAGACTCTCTACAAATAGGTTCCCACCAGTAATATATTTCATAAGGTATTTTGTTAGGAAGAATGGATTTAATTTAGTTGATATCTATAGCATTTATACACTGTATAAGAATACTCAATTCTTTCACTAATGTCAAGTATACAATCATGTTAGGCAGGATTATTTAGTTTTATGAATTTTCATTCTATTAGGTTAGCTACGAGTTTAGGTTTTGATGCGTAATACCTCATTGCATCCGCGATACGCGTTGCTCCTGAAAATCTCAATACAGATAATGC
>JAGFCA010000038.1 GCA_022394755.1 Candidatus Poribacteria bacterium | reverse complement strand
TGGCAAAACAGAAGAAATGAAAAACAGACCAAAACAAGTTGGAGGTTTACTACAGATGATGCACGTATAAAACTAAAACGACTATACCCATCGATTATCACTTGACTAAGCACTAGTATTCCTGCAGACTTATTTGATGGACTTACATCTCTACAGGAAATTGATTTAACTAGTAATGATCTAAGAAGCATTCCGGACGGTTTGTTTGATGGACTAAGTGCCCTTACGAAAATTTCACTATCAAAAAACAGGAAAATTACTTCATTACCCGAAGGAATCTTTACTGGACTCTCATCACTCAGTACCTTAGTTTTGAGTAATATGGGACTAACAAGCCTTGATGAAGAGGTATTTTCCGGCTTATCAAGTTTGTCAGTACTGAGTTTTTCAGATGTGAATAATTTCTCTTTAACCAGTCTACCTGATGGTATATTCAATGGCTTATCATCGCTTAAAGTTCTTAGATTTTATAATTCTGGTGTTGAAAGTTTACCTGCGGGTGTTTTTTCTGGATTAACTTCTCTGACAACATTATATGTTGGCGATCCTGAGGTGACGATAGATTTTACCCTTTCTCTTGTAAAAGTAGCTGATGGACAGTTTAAAGCAACTGTAGATTTAGGAGCAGTATTTAATATGGATTTACCTATTATTGTCACTAATGGAACTATCTCAGATGGTTCCACTTCTGTAACCATTCCAACAGGTTCAACAGAAAGTAGTACAATTACAGTTACACGCACCGCAGGAACTACAGAACCAGTTACGGTGAATATTGGTACATTACCGGAAATGCCATCCTCTATTGGTGGAATTGAGTTACAAAAAGACAGTGACCTTCCAATAACAATATTAAACACTGGTGTAGGAGCACCAAACCAATTGGGTAGAGATCCACATACGACTGCTCTACTTCCTAACTACCCAAATCCATTCAACCCAGAAACCTGGATCCCTTATCAGTTGGAGAAACATTCGAATGTTACAATAGTAGTATACGATATACGAGGTATTTCCGTTCGACGATTGGAATTGGGTAGACAAGCTGCTGGATTCTACAGGGAGCGGAACCGTGCAGCCTATTGGGATGGTAGAAACGACCTCGGTGAGAAGGTTGCTACAGGTATTTACTTCTATAAATTTATAGCTGGTGATTTTGAAGCGACACGAAAAATGTATATAAGAAAATAGAATTTGATAGTATTGGGATTGAGGATAGTTCATGCTAAATTTTCAGGTCGTCTTTTGATATATGCAATTATCCAAAAACTATTACCTTGAGCAGTAGTCGACATTGCTAATCTTGTGAATAATATAAATCTTTCATGCCATAAATTCCTGAAACGTGATTGATCTATTGTTGATATCCTTGATTAAAAATTTCAATTGATAGAATTTATTTAATTCCAAACAAAATTAGAATGGACCATCCAATAGTGGACTGTCCATTCTAATTTTTAGTTTTATTTCCAGCACCAACCCATAAATTACAGAGTGTATAAATTCTACACCAACCTGTTCTGAACTGCCCATAGAATTATACCTGAATTTTCTTTTTCATCATACTATACCAAATCCAATAAATTATATTCCATTACATAAATACGTTCCTATAGAGTATTATTCTTGAATTAGATTTAATTGCATGTTCCCTTTCACGAAAAAAGGACAGTAATTTTTGAGATACGGTATTACACATAAATGACGATTATTGTGATATAGAAATACACAATTATAGCCATTTATCATTCTTGACAATTTCTTTTTCATTCGTTATACTAATCTTTGATATTTTGATTAACGGAGCATTAATGCAATACAAAGGTTACACTCTTGATTTGTTTCAAAAAGAAGCAATTGAAGCGATTAATCGTGATATATCCGTGATAGTAACCGCACCTACGGGTGCTGGAAAAACAGTTATTGCAGAATATGCTGTAGAAAAATGTCTTCAAACCAACAATCGTGTCATATATACTGCACCAATTAAAGCACTAAGTAACCAAAAGTATAGAGATTTCCAATCTGTATATGGTGATAGAATTGGAATTGTTACCGGTGATGTAGTCCTTAACCCATATGCGCAAATTATATTAATGACGACTGAGATATTCAGGAACACAATCTTTGATGACATTGACAGATTGCAAGATGTATCTTATGTGATCTTTGATGAAATTCATTATATAAATGATATTGAACGTGGTACAGTTTGGGAAGAGAGTATTATCTTCGCACCACAACATATTAAATTCGTTAGTCTGAGTGCTACTATACCTAATATACGGTCTTTCGCGGAATGGATGCAGAGTGTTAGAGATATTGAAATCGCTGTGGTAGAGGAATTAGAAAGACCTGTTCCTTTAGATCACAATCTTTACTATCAAGGCTTTGGTATTGGAAACTTAGAACATCTAAAAGATTTACGGAAAATTGCTAAGAAGAATAGTCGTAAAAAAGAGGGCAACAATTCAAAAGATAAAGAACAAAATAGTAATATCATTCCCAAAGGTATTCTTCCTACCGAACTTCTCCCTTACTTATATGAAAAGAAACGACTTCCATGTTTATATTTTTGTTTTAGCCGCAAAAGATGTGAAGGTAATGCACAATATTATTCATCCTTAGGTGAACCTAACTTTCTTGATGAAGAAAAGAGAGAATTGATTTTAGATAAATTCGATACACTCTGTAGACAATTTGATATTGTTGAGGAGAAGAAGATAGAGGAATTTCGAAAATTAATTCAATGTGGAATAGCATATCATCATGCAGGGATGTTACCAACTCTCAAAGAGGTAGTTGAAAGGTTATTTACATCCGGTTTAATCCAGTTGTTATTTACCACAGAAACATTCGCAGTTGGTATTAATATGCCGGCATGCACAGTTGTTTTTGACAGTCTTGAGAAATTCGATGGTGTAAATTTTCGGTATCTTAAGGCACAAGAATATCACCAGATGGCTGGAAGAGCTGGTAGACGAGGTATTGACAAAATCGGGTATGTCTATTCACAAATTGAACCGGTATATGCAACTTTTCCTGAAGTTAATAAAGCAGTTTCAAAAAATATTGAACCCATCAATAGCCAGTTTAATTTATCATATTCAAGCATTCTAAATTTGTATGAGAAATTCGGAGAAGGTATATATGATGTTTATACAATGAGTCTTAGTAATCATCAAAATTTCAAAAGAATTGATGATATAAAAAAACAGATTGACCAACAAGATAAGAAACAAACTCAATTACCACCTCCAACCTGCATACATGATCATATTGATGCCAGTAGACAGATTGAAGGATACTATAGACAAAAACGTAATACAGATGATTCACTTGAAAGATTGTATGTAGAATTAGCCACACTAAAATCACGATTGCCCAAAGGAAAATCTGGAAAAAAAGAAAGAAAAAAGAAATTTTCGCCTATTAATTATAAGATGAAAAAATTGCAAAATGAACTTGCAAATAATCTTTGTTATGAATGTCATCAACGAAAACAGTGTCTTAATAGGTATCAGGCAATTAGGAAACAAGAACAATATGTAATAAATCTAAAAAAGAAAAAGACATCTATAGAAAGTTACCATCAGGACCAAATTGAGGCGCGCCTTAATGTACTTAAATCGCTTGGTTATATTGAATCTGAGACACTGCTTCCACGAGGAAACACTGCATCGCATATTTATGGATATGAACTCCAATTAACTCAATTATTGTATAGTGGTTTTTTCGAACGGATGACAGAGGATGAAATCAATTGTCTTATGATAACTATTGTATCAGAACCAAGAAAAGATGGATATTTTAAGAAACTTAAAGAAAAAAAGATGTTATCTATTATTGGTGCTGCGACAGACGAGATAGTTAACATACGAGAATTAGAAGAAAAACTAAAGGTTACCGAATTGGTTCCATATTTGGAAACACGTTTATGTACTGCTATGTTGGCTTGGAGTCGAGGTTGTTCATTCGATAAATTACCCGAATATGCGGATATTGATGATGGTGATTTTGTAAGATCATTTAGATTAGTGATTGATCAACTACGACAGATTCGAAGGTCCATGTCTGGACACACAACATTAACTGAGAAACTTAATAGATGTATTGGTAAAATTAATCGTGATATAGTAGATGCTGAGAGACAATTAAGAATTGGACAGGAGCAAGATATAGAAACACCTATAGAAAGCACCGATTTCACTGAAACAACAGATAATACAATTTTATAAGTGTTGAAAGAATATTAGGCTTTAAGTTGTACCTATATAACCACGGTACATAAGGTAATATGTATCTTAAGACAGAATTTCGGTGTGGTTTAAAATTACATCAACAAGGTATGGGAATGATATTTACAAATTAATAGACAATGTTTTAATATTAAGACTACACACAAACACTCCTTGTACTGAGTTTACGATTATATATCAGATGCAATATTCCATACTTTGTATTAAATAATCTTGGAGGCGAATATGGATAATAAAGATTTTGAACTGATTGGAAAATTACAAGTACGAATTGCCAATGAAGATGATGCTGCTCATTTACAAACTTACTGTTTCCCAGATCAAACAGAAGAAAAAGTCGCTGAAGAATTAAAGTCCGACCTATCGGATGGTAACAGTACGATACGATTGGTGGCAGATGCAAGTGGTTATGCGGTTGGCCACATTTCTGTTGAACAACATCCAACAAAACAAGGAATAGGACAGATATGTAATCTCGCAGTCTCTGGACCTTTTCGTTTATTAGGTGTGGCTGACCACTTGATTGCAGCTGCAGAATCTGCAGCAAAAGATGAAGGTTTGAATTCGCTGGAAATAGAACTCAATGCCACAGATAATCCTGTCATACAAAGATATAAGGACTGGGGTTTTGCAGAGAAGCCAATTGTCATTTTAGAAAAACCTATTTCAGATGATGAAGTTGAACCCGAAAGTGTGGATGATGTTCCTGATGAAGAAACTGACATCCAAGAACAGGATGCTCCGGAGGCTGAACAGCAAAGTTTATTAGCTGAGAATTAATTACGATTTTCCTGAATAAGATATGTAGAGAATATTATTAAATAGAGACTGGTACCTAAATATGAAGAAAATATGTTTATTAATTGCCCTTATACTTTTTGTTATAGGTTGTGGAAACCAAAATGAACACTTGGCAAAAGGTAAAGAATTAATTAAATCTGATAAACGTAGAAAAGAAGAACGAGCTGTTAGTGAATTTAAAATGGCTATTCAAATGGATTCTAATAATGCCGAAGCACATTATCTACTCGGTTTTTACGATTCGCAAGAATTTTATGATAATGAGCAAGCTGACTGGATCAACGCATCAATCGCTAAACGTGGACAGCATATGTTTAAGGCATATCAAGAAGATCCATCTGAATATCTTGAAATCTTGATTTTTGACACACTTAGAGACGATGATGTTAGTGTACAGAAAGCTGCATTAGAAGCTCTGACACTTGTTTACCAGCAGGGGGACAGAAAACAGCTTTTAAAACAACTTGAAAAAGCAATAAAGTCAAATGACAATAGAGATCGACATGATGCACACTGGGTGATGGCAAATATTGGTAAGTCGGATCCCACTACTATTGTTCCATTGTTGATAGACATATTAAAACACAAACAGATGGGAACACGTCTTAATGTAGTAAAAGCATTGGGTGAAATTCGTAGTGAAGATGCAATTCCAGTCCTGGCTATTATAGTTGAATCGGGCTCAGCCAAACGTGAAGCTGATCGAGAAGAACCTGAAGTACGACAATTGGCTGTTGCTGCACTCGGAAAAATTGGTGGAAAGGCTGTTCCAGAACTCGTTAAGATCACGAAAAATAAAGGATCTTCTTTGCGAGTGGATGCGATTCGAGCATTGTCAACTCTTGGGGATGAAAAAGCGGTACAACCTTTATTAGATGCATTAAAAGAGAAAAGTACTCGTGAAGTAGTAGTTAATTTTCAGAATTAATCAGCGAACTTGGATTTATTTCAATGAAATTACTCACAACATCCATTTTGAAAGGAAGCTTGATGTATAGGTATATTCCTATTATTTTCTTTTTTGTTACACTACTCTTAGTTTTAGGCTGCGAAAATACTTACTATGATGATTATTCTAAAATGGAAGTCCAGCAACTTGATAAAGATTTGGAAAACAGATGGTCCACAAGTGGAGTAGTTATCAAGAAGATTACACCAAATGGACCAGCAGAAAAGGCGAATCTGGTACCTGGAGAACTAATTTCTTATATCATAGGCGAGTATCCTGTTAACAGTCCAACTGATTTCAAAAAATCAATAAAAAAAGCAATTGCTAAAGACAACAACTTGCTTCTCTATGTTAAAGATAAACCCCCAATTCGAATTGCTATACGACAGCTTGGGGATAAAGTTGGCATTGAGGTAGAAGGAAGCAATACTCTTAAAATAAAAAATATCCTACAAGGAACACCTGCTTCTAATAATGCTGAATTACAAGTTGGGGATATAATAGAAAAGTTAGAAGATGAGAGGAAAATCTTTAGTCTCGCAGATTATAAGGATTCAATTACTGAATTTGCTAAGATGAATTCAACCGTCAAGTTTAGAACATCAGAACTTATTGGTGTAAAAATCGCTTCTGTGACGGCACTTGGAAATTTAGGAGATGCAAGGGCAGTAAATCCTTTGATTGATGTATTGCAAAATAATCCTGAGTTATCTTTACGTAAATCGGCGGTTAAGAGTTTGGAAAGACTGGTAAATCTAAGCGGACTCAATCCACTCTTTGCAAAATATCGTGAACAGAATGTAAATCAATTGCCTATTGATAATCTTGACTCAAAATTGCTTGAATCTGCAGAAATCCTTGGTCTTTTAATGATAGATCCAACTGCCAAAACAGCTACTCTTGAGGCACCATTCGGGATACAATTTCGCAAACGATCTAACAAGCTATATAACCAAGTTAATGAGGGTAATCTTGTTGAGGTTGCAGAAAATCATATACAATTATCAAAAGAACCTGATCAGGAAATACGCCGAGCATGTTTGTCAATCATAGGAATATTAAAACCGGAAACCTCTATACAACCACTTGTGAATGTTCTTATAGATAAAAACGAAATCCCTGGTATCCGTTTTAAAGCAGGATTAGGATTAAGTCGGATTGGTGATTCATCAGTTGATGCACTCATTTCTGTATATACTGATGCAGATGATGCCGGTAAAGACATAATTGTATCTTCTTTGGGAACAATAGGTGGAGAAATTGCAAGGGACTTTCTCATTAAGACTTTGGATTCTACTGTTGATCCTGCCATTCAATTAACTCTCGTTGATGCAATTGCAAAAATAGGTGACAGACCTTCAATTTCTGCACTTGAAAAACAGAGAGATCGCTTTCAAGAAGATGAGTCTGCAATACGGATATTCTTGGATGAGGTGTTCAATAGCATTACCAATAAGGACATTATTGAGACACCAAACTAACTTACGTGCGTATGATATTCTAAAAATGTGCTTTATATTACAAAGAAAAATGCCTACACAGACTCTGTAGGTTCAGTTGCCTAATTCAAAAAACAGAATGAAAATTGGAGTGGTTTCTGACCTTCATGCCGATGCATCGAAAGCAAATAAAGAACTAATCCCGTTTCTAATTTCAGCAATTGAAGATGCTGAAATTGACATTCTTGTTTTAGCAGGAGATATTACGGCAAATTTGTCTGAGTTCTTTGATATTTTAGATCAATTCAATAAGGCAAAATTACAATGTCGAAAATTATTCGTTCCAGGGAATCACGATATTTGGGTGAAAAAAAATGGTAGAATTACCAGTACACAGAAATGTGGTATTATATCTGAAATATGTCGTGAAAACGGTTTCCATCCATTGATTGATAGTCCATACATTGAAAAGAATATTGGATTCTGTGGTACCATAGGGTGGTACGACTATTCATTTGCATCCACTGATTACAATATAACAATGGAACAGTATGAGAAAAAACAATATAAAGGCAAAATATGGAACGATAAACGATACGCAAATTGGGAGAATTCTGATAAAGTAGTTGCAAAAAGTTTTGAGGATAAACTATCAGCTCATATTGCCTCCATAGTGGATATCGTTGATAAAATTATTGTTGTTTCACACCATGTTCCATTTCGGCAATGTTTACATTACAAGGGAGACTTGGATTATGATTATTTTCTCGCATACATGGGGAGTGAAGGCATCGGTGAAGTATGTCTAAAGCAACCGTTAATAACACATATCCTTTTTGGACATTTACATGAAACTGTAGATAAAAAAATAAATGATCTAAGATTAATATGTTCACCAGTAGGTTATCTTCACGAATACCAACAGGATGAATTACAAACCTACGCTGAACAGTGTTTGACTTCTATATGTTTAGACGAATAATAACTATAGAATTGTCCCGAAGGAGAACGTAATGGAGATATCACTTACCGATAGTAATGAACAAGGCTCATTGGATTTTCCATGGGGCGCGATTAAATGGTTATGTAATGACCAAATTGATCCCGATGCAGAAATGACTTTTGGGGTAGTCTACATTAATGCTGGTGAGGGAAACCCCACCCATTATCATCCAAATTGTGAAGAACTCATCTATGTGCTATCTGGTGAATGTGACCACAAACTCGGTGATGAAACCATACCACTTAAACCCGGTATGATGTTACGTATACCTCGTAATATCAAACATAATGCAGTGAATACCGGTTGGCAACCTGTAACTATGATTATTGTCTATTCGGATGCAGATAGACAAACTGTTTTCTGTGATGATGATTAATCTTTAACAATGAGATTAGTAAGACAAATCAATTAAATGCGATTTTAAATGGTTAATAATAAAAATAAAAATAGATGTAAAGTGAAAATTTGTGGTATTACATCTGTTCATGATGCTGCTCTTGCCAAAGATGCAGGGGCAGATTATGTAGGTATCTTGGTTGATGTAGCATCATCGGAGCGGTCATTACAGATTACAAAGGCTATAGAAATTGCAGATGAATGTCCGATTCCAACTGTTCTGTTATTATATAATAAGTCCTCATCTGAGATCCAAGATATAGTAAAAAAGATAAGACCTGACGCTTTACAACTACTTGGTCAAGAATCACCTTCACAAGTTGAAGAATTGAAAAAGACTGTCTCTTGTCAACTGTGGAAATCGGTTTATTTACCTGCAGGTAATCCAGATAGTGTAGATAAAACTGTTATTCTTGAACAAATGCAAGCTTATACAAATGCAGGTGCAGATTACCTATTATTTGATACAGTTGATACAAGCCAGACACCACATCGATATGGTGGTACAGGAAAAACATGTGATTGGGATTTGGCATCATTGTTAATTTCTGATAGTCCATTACCTGTTTTTTTTGCTGGAGGAATACGTCCTGAGAATGTCAAAAATGCAATTGAGACGATGAATCCATACGGTATAGATTTATGTTCTGGTGTAGAAGCAAGTAAGGGTGTTAAGGACCACCAAAAACTGATTAGTTTAATGGATCAAATAGAAAAAGCAAGAATTTCAAATTGATAATTTCAATTATTTTGTCTATTGAAATGTTACAGTAATCAACTGAATTTATTTTAGTTATACAAGGTATGTATATACCAAACTGATATTCACAAAGGAGAATATGATGAAATTTAACAGATTTCGTATTTTAGCATATTTGTTATTTACAGGTATTGTATTTATTGGATCGACAAGTGTTTGGGCTGATAGCCATGAGGCTGAAGGTAACATGTCAGAAGAAAAACCGAGTATTACAGGTTGGTTTCAGATTGATGTTGATAGTTTAGGTCCCTATTTTCTAATTGGTGCCAGTCATCCACTGGGTGGTGGTATTTCATTTGATTCTAATATCTATATTAATGGTAATCCAGGATTCGGTGGTACACGTCAGTTTTTAGGTGAGTATGATATGGGTATTACATTCCCTGTAGTTGCAAATGACAGTATGGCACTCCTTCTAACACCTATGTTGGGTGTTGGGTTTAACTATGCCACCGCTGACGGTCCGTATGCCTTGTATCCACAAATCTTCGCTATCCTTCCTGCAGGTAAGATCTTTGGTTTTCATTGGACAATCAGCACCTTCAAGACACTATTCGATGAAGATAGTTTGAATGAAGTTTATAACCGGACATACATTACATACGCTTTAAGTGATGTAGTTGCTGTTGGTCCACAGTTTGAATCAGTAATGGGTCTCGGTGACGATGGTGGTCTTTGGGCACTAAATTTTGGGCCTCGTTTGAACCTTAATTATGGAAAGAACAATACCTTGGGATTATACGTTGGATATGAAACCAAAAAGATGGATGAAGAAACTGGACTTACAGGTAGAATGAATTTTACACGTAGATGGTAATTGACGAAATAGGCGTGGAAACTATCCACGCCTATTTCTTTTAAAATTATTCATATAGAAAAATATGGATAGTTCGATCTTTTGCTCGAGAGTATGCTGGAAAAGTTCGTACTATATGACAACGACTTCGTATCCAACTTCTAACTTTCTCATCAGCATCAAAAACATTATAACTTGCTACATCCACAAGAAACCACCAACGGTTCTTATTTGATGTAACTCTTTCCTCAAACTCCTCCCTATCATCCATCAATTCGCCGATGTATACATTTTCCATTTCTGATAGATAAAAATCACCCATACGGGGTTCTGATAACACTACGATATCATTGTCAGTCTTTTCTAATTTAAGGTGATTAAAGGCTTGCTTCCATTTTGGTCTTCCACCATTCTCATATCTAAAATATAGATAATCTTGAGAAAATAAACCTGCTATTAAAAGTATAGGTAATAGAGACCTTAAAAGTATTGATTTATTGTTCCCAATTACACCCCATAACTGTATACATACAACCGCTGAAAGAATAAAATATGCTGAGGTTGACCAAAACAGATAATATCCTGCGACATTCTGAAACTGAGATGCAATAATTAGTAGAATTAAGGGTATACCGGCAAGAAATAGTAGAAAACGCGTTGGGCGATCTTTTGGTCTTATAAAACCAGAAATAAACGCTGTTATTGCTATAGGAACACTAACCCCTTGCACCATTGTAAGAATAATATATATTGGGCTACGTCCCCATTCATTATGTCCCCATCCTGAGAATAAATGGTTACGGATCTGTGGAACTAATAGTAGGAATATAGGGATTGTAAAAGGAAGAAAGAAAATCAATAGATTGATGATTCGCTTACGATTTCTCTCTTCTAAAATAAGAGATAAAGAAAAAATTGCTAAGGCTGGAACAATTACTACTGAAAGAAGATGAGACAAGATTAGACAAAGACATGTAAAAAGAGCACAAAGTGTTAATAGTAACGAATCCTTCTCAAATGACCTATAGAAAAACCATGCAGTCAATGCAGCAAAAAGAAATGTCAATATATAAGATCTCGTATTCTGAGACCAGAAGATATGCCAATTTGATAATGACACAAATAGGGCAGCAAGAATACCTACTTTCTTTTCATATAATCTCTCTCCCAATTTGTAAATCACAAGGATAGAAAGTATACCTGCAATACAAAATATTAACCTGAATTTCCATTCTTCACTCACACTAAATATGAATAGAAATTGATTACTGATATATGCTGAGAATTTAGCAGCCAAATATGGAATAGGGTTTATTGGAGAGCTGCTAAGTGATATATCCTTAGAGTCAAGAACTGTAAGGACTTCATCAATCCAAAAACTCCAAATTCCAAGTTTCCAAAATCGTAAAAATGCCCCTATTATTACAATAATTATAAGTTGTATATGCTTATTTTTTAGGCAGTTTTCTGATGAAATTTTCAGCATTTTTAACGTGATTTTACAACAAAAGTTACGAAATAAAAACCATTTTTTTCACCTATTACAATTAAAAATAATTGTAATAGGGATTCTACTATAGAGTGTCTTAGGTTGATAGGTAATTGATGAGTATACCATTACATTGGACAGATTGATTTAATGTAATTGGCACGCATATTGCTTTAATGACATAGTGCTACTAAGCACAGATTCTATCACAAGATGATGTCTGAATCAAGATATGTTTCTATCACTGACATCTAAGTTTTACAAAATGGTCGTAACTGAAAAAATAGAATATTCTAAGGAGATTCTAATGAAAATTAATGGATTAGGGTTAGTTCAATTATTAACTATAGTTTGTATTCTCTCAGTAGCATGTGTTCCAATTGTATTTGCTGATGCACATGAGGCTGGTGAAATGGAAGAAATGGAAGAATCAAGTATTTCCGGCTGGTTTCGTACAGATACAGATGCTTTAGGCACACAAATATGGGTAGGCGCAAGTCATCCAATGGGTAGTATTTCTATAGATAGTGATATATATGTCGTTGACACATTTGGTGAATTTGATATTGGTCTTGGAATTCCTGTCTCAGATTCGGATAGTTTGTCATTAAGCTTACTACCAATGGTTGGAATTGGTTTCGATTATGCTACAGCGAATGGTCCCACTACACTAATTGCTCCACAATTGTTTACTTATTTAACAGCAGGATCAATTTATTTTGAATCATGGATACAAGGATTCTTCAATTCACCATTCGACGAAGAAGGCGCTGATTCACTTTACACACGTGATTTTGTAACCTATTCCATTAGTGATACTGTTGCTATCGGTCCACAAGTTGAAGCTACTATCGATTTAGGCGATGATGGTGGTCTTGGCAGCTTGGTATTTGGCGGTCGTTTAAATCTTGGTTATGGTGAAAACAATACACTCGGTCTTTTTGTTGGTTTAGAAACCCAACTTGATGATTCAGAAGATACAGGACTTACAGGTAGAATGACTTTTGTCCGTACCTGGTAAGCTGTAATTAGTTAATTGCGAATCAAGGATAACATTTGCCTTGATTCGCAATTCAAACCATTATGTATCTGAACCATAATCAAATGTGATTCCAGTTACACTTGTATGAAGAAAGTTGTACGTATAAAAGGAGATTTATTTCAAATGAATAAACGGATAATCATTACGATTCTGATCTTAACATGTTTATTGAGTCTTAATGCCTTTGCCTTAAACGGGTTAGTGGATACTGACGGCAAACTCGAAAAGGTAGAAGATTCAAAATACATGGGTGATACACTTTGGGTGCTTGTCGCCGCGTTTCTTGTATTCTTTATGCAGGCAGGATTCGCTATGGTTGAATCGGGTTTCACACGTGCTAAGAATGCAGTGAATATTCTCATGAAAAACCTTATGGACTTTTCCATGGGATCAATCGCTTACTGGGCTATCGGTTTCGCAATAATGTTTGGTGCTGGCAACGCTTTTATGGGTACGAGTGGATGGTTTGTTCCTTCTGAAACCTTTACAGCAGGTACAGATGCAAGCACAAGTGTTTTTAGTTCTTTAGAATGGAGTTCTGTTCCAACCTATGCAGCATGGCTATTCCAATTAGTATTTGCAGCAACTGCCGCAACAATCGTCTCTGGAGCTATGGCTGAAAGGACACAATTTAAGAGTTACTTAATATATAGTGTCTTCATTACAGGTCTCATTTATCCTATCGTTGGTCATTGGATTTGGGGTGGTGGATGGCTATCAAGCTTTGGTGAGGGTATGCTCGATTTTGCAGGGTCGACTGTCGTACACTCTACTGGAGGTTGGCTCGCCTTGACTGGTGCAATTGTCTTAGGTCCACGGATTGGAAAATATGATAATGAAGGTAAACCCAGACCTATCGCTGGACATAATCTACCTTTAGCAGCACTTGGTGTATTTATATTATGGCTTGGTTGGTTTGGATTTAATCCCGGTAGTCAAATGGGTGCTGATGCAGCAGATATATCACTCATCGCAATTACTACTAATATAGCAGCGGCTGCTGGTGCTATAACTGCTATGATTACTGCTTGGTTGATTCTTGGTAAACCGGATGCTGGTATGGCATTAAATGGTGCCTTGGCTGGTTTAGTAGCTATTACAGCTGGTTGTGCATTCGTTAGTCCAACTTCAGCATTTATAATAGGGGCATTAGGTGGAATTGTTGTAGTTCTAAGTGTCCTGTTATTTGAAAACCTTCGTATTGATGACCCTGTTGGAGCAATATCTGTACACGGCACATGTGGTGCATTGGGGACGATACTTCTTGGTTTCTTCCATTCTGAAAGTGGCGTAATCTTCGGTGGAGGTTTCGGGTTCCTTTGGGCACAAATCGTCGGTGTCGTTGCCGTATTTGTTTGGTGTATGATCACAGGATTCATTCTCTTCTACGGTATTAAAGCAATAACTGGCTTACGGGTTACTGAAGAAGAAGAGGCAGAAGGTCTCGATTATAATGAACATGGTGCGAATGCATATCCTGACTTCAATGTATCATCAATCAGATAGATTAATTCTGCAAATTCCTTCCATATAGGAAGGACTATAAAGACAATAGGAACGTCCATAGGAAGTAATACTTATCCCTGAGTTTACTTCCCTCTAAGTGGATGTTCCTATTCCTGTTAGGAATCAACGCTAAATTATTAGGTCATAAAACTTGATACCTTAATGTGATTCTGCTAAAATTCAAATTTAATATTTCATGGCTTCATCATTAAAAGCGGTTTAATTTAACCAATTGATATTTATAGATATGTGATGTAGACAATTAAGTCTACCATTATGTAATTACAAAACAAGCTTCTCAAACTTGTTTATACTAAGGAGGTACAGATGCAACAACGATGTGCATCGCAAGTAATAAAGAAACGTATTAGTTACACCTTAATTGGTGGGTTAGTTCTATTATTCCTAATGGTTGGAATACCAACTCTTTTATTAGCACAAGAAGCAACTGCAGAGGCTACATCAGAACTCAATTCAGGGGATACTGCATGGATGATAACTGCAACGGCACTTGTGTTATTTATGACAATACCCGGACTTGCACTATTTTATGGTGGATTGGTACGTGTACAGAACGTATTATCAGTACTCATGCAATGTTTTGCATTAACAGGAATTATCACGATCTTGTGGGTCATCTGTGGATATAGTTTGGCATTTAGCACTGCTGGAATGGAAGCAGGTAAAATTACATTTGGCTCTTTTGTTGGTGGATTAGATAAGATATTCCTGACTGGTGTAAATGTAGACAGTTTATCTGGAACTATACCTGAGACTGTATTTCTGGCATTTCAGCTAACATTTGCTATTATTACTCCTGCTCTAATTGCTGGTGCTTTTGCTGAGAGAATGAAATTCTCTGCAATGTTGATCTTCTCAATACTTTGGTCAATTATCGTTTATGCACCACTTTGCCATATGGCATGGTCGGGGGACGGTTCATTGTTTGGAGATATAATTGGAGCACTTGATTTTGCTGGCGGAACTGTTGTTCATATTAATGCAGGTATTGCAGCACTAATAGCAGCGATTTTAGTTGGTAAAAGAATTGGTTATCAAACTACTGCAATGCCACCACATAGTTTAACTCTTACTGTCGTAGGGGCATCAATGTTATGGGTTGGATGGTTCGGATTCAATGCTGGAAGTGAATTGGCTGCAGATGGCACTGCTGGTATGGCGTTACTTGTTACACAGGTTTCTACCGCTACTGCTGCAATTACATGGATGTTCATTGAATGGTTAAAACATGGGAAACCCAGTGTGTTAGGAATAGTAACGGGTGCCGTTGCAGGCTTAGTAGCAATTACACCTGCGTCTGGAACTGCTGGTCCCATGGGTGCTTTAATAATAGGATTCCTTTCAGGGGCAATTTGTTTCTGGGGTGCAACTACATTAAAATCTAAACTCGGTTATGATGATTCATTAGATGCATTTGGAGTTCATGGTATCGGTGGAATTGTTGGAGCTATATTAACTGGTATATGTGCTGATGCTGCCTTAGGTGGTGCTGGGTTAGATGTCTCAATGGGCAAACAGGTCTGGGCACAATTACTTAGTATAATCTTTACACTCGTATGGAGTGGTGTTTTGTCATTCATTATCCTAAAAATCGTTGACGCCATTGTTGGATTACGCGTTGAAGGTGATGACGAAATGATGGGACTTGACCTTTCACAGCACAACGAACGGGGATATAATCTATAGATAATATCTTTAAGATTACCTAATCAGTAAAATATTTAAACAAAAGGACGGACATTATGTCCGTCCTTTTCATTTCTACATGTCAGCAATTCTACCTGCTATTTCATCATCATCCATCTTATCTTTTTTTACAAGAATATTCTTTTCTGCTCCCATACTGCGGTAAACATCTTGAATCCAGGTTGTATCAAATGCATCTCCCGTATTATGAATAATCAGATTTCTCGGTGCGATTAATGTTCCAGCAGTACGAAAATCACCTACTCTACGGATACTTGGTATTGGTAATAAATCTAAAAATGAAAGATCATTCCCATTATTAAATTCTGATGCATCAACAACGACATTCTTAATATTTGTAAAACCTGCAGCAAGAAAACTCCATAATCCTGCTTCCCCTATACCAATTAAACTAACCTCAGATACATCCCCTCTCGTAGAGTAATATAACAATGTTGTCAGGATATCTTGGATTCGCAATGCAGCAGTTGTACGATTATATGTTGTAAAATAACCTGTATCTTCAGATCTTTCATAATCACCATGTTCCCCGGTTCCAAATACATCAATTGTCAACACTTTACGATCAGAACTAATCAAATCTGTGATAATCGGTAAAGGTTCTCCAGATGTAGTATAAATTAATTTCTCTTTTCCCTCAGGATGTACAATAACAACTACGGGGTCATGTCCGACTAACGGCTCAGTACGGAATAAAATAGAAGGAATAGTATCACCAATACCCTTTCTTCCAACTACCAAGTGTTGTGCCGAGAAATTTGTCTGATAACTTGTTGGATAAGCACCATTTGGTTCTGTAAGTAAAATGTCACTACTATTTGGGATTTGTAATCCGAGGGAATGTTGGAGTGCCGAACCCATTTCCACTGTAAATTTTTTGTGATCAACGGCGTTTGATGGTTTTGAATTTTCTATCGCTGATTCTGAACGACTTATCCATTCTGGCAGTATTTCCTCCTGTTTTAGTGAATGAGATGGGAGGTTTCTGTCAGCAAAAGTCAATAAATCCTCATCTGATTCTACCTTATATGGAACTTCATTATATTTAGAAGTATCTTCGACACCCAACAACCATTTAGCAAACCACGCGTAAACTGCTTCCCGACTTTCCAAATTGTAATTATGTTCGGCATCTACCTGAACTTGATGTAATTTCTCCTCAGCGTCATAAAATGAATATATACTCTTGATTGCCGGATATTCAACTGTAGGTGTATTTGATGTCCAATCGCCAGTACATGATACAAGAAGGAGAGGACGAGGTGCCATCAATGCTCCTATTTCAAGATTGCTTGCTTCTAAACGTAAATTAGGAGCGTTTTCACAGATACAACCACCCTGCATGGTCGATGAAATCATGTTAACAGGGGCAGATACCTTTATACGTTCATCAACTGCTGTCAATATGAATGTTTGAGAACCACCACCAGATGCACCTGTACATCCTATGCGGTCACTATCAACATCTGATAAACTTTGAAGAAAATCAATGGCACGAATACCATTTTGTAGTTGAAGCGCCATTGCACTTAATCCCCATAAGGCTTCGTTTTCACCACCCCAACGATGTTCCATCTGTTTCCCACTGTCGTTATACCCAACCATATCATAAGCAAAAGCAACATATCCCTGTTTTGCAAAATTGATACAACGTGCAGGAATCGAACCACGTTCTATATCCTCAATCCTACCTCGAGTCCAATGTCCGTGTGGATTCACAATTCCTGGAAATGGTCCTGTTTTCCCTATAGGTCTATATAAATTACCTGTAGTTAGAAATCCCGGGAAAGCTTCAAAATATACCTTCTCAACAGAATAATCATCACGTTCAATTTTCGCAAAAATCTCTGCATTTAACGGAGAAGGTTCATGTACCGGTAATAAACCGTTCGCAACACGTACTTGTTGTCGTAAAGATTCAGATTTCTTTTCCCATTCATCCTTGGTGTAGTTTGGAAAAGTATATGGAGTATTTAAATCACGTGATGCAGCTCCCCTTGCATCATTAACCGTTTGTGTTGGATCAGAAAATACATGGGCAAGTTCATAATGTTGTTCAGCCATTCTATTTCTCCTCAGAGTTGACCATTTTATATAATTTCTATGAATGCAATATACCAAAATTCACTTTTATTCTCAATAATACGTTTGTTTTGGGTGTGTAGACTCTTTCACTTTACAACAGAGAATTAGAATAAATCTACAACATTTCTGATTTTTGTTCGCTGTATGAAATATGTGTAAAATTCCAGGATACCGTATTCCTGGCTTATCCACTGATTTCCCATTTGCACTCCTATCCGTGTTATCCGTGTCATCCGTGTTATTGGTGATTCAGCCATATAAAAAGAACAACCGTAGTAATAAATTATATATATCCCTTCTCTTATGAGTATCACTTCAATGTTGAATTCTGATATAATACCGACATTACATTCAATTTATTTCCATGTATTCTATTACAATGATATAGAGGAAATCACTATCTAATAATAGTATCCTAAATCAATCAATTCTCAACTAATTATACGGAGAAAACCATGACAACCTACAGAACAGCAATTGTTGGTGGAAGAAGAGGGGTCCATCACGCTCGATGTTATACTGGAATAGAAAACATGAAGGTAATAGCATTATGTGAAATTGATGAAAATACACGTAATGCTGCCATATCAGAATTAAATGTTTCCGGATATTCTGACTATGAAGATATGTTAAAAAATGAAAAACCGGATATTGTTCATGCCGTAACTGCCCCTACCGTACCACGACATATATGGGTTGAACCTGCTGCCGATGCTGGTGTACAAGCATTGGTAATAGAAAAACCGATTGCCCTCCGTCCAAGCGAAGCAGAGGCACTGGCATCCGTTCATGAAAAGACAGGTTTGAAAATTATCGTAAATCATCAACGTCGGTATTTACCATTTGCAGAAAAACTACTCGAATTTTTTGACCAAGATAGGCTTGGTGACATACACTTTATTCGTGCCTGTACAGAAGGGGACATCACTGATATGGACACACATCTAATGGATGTCGTTCTTTTCGCATTAAAAGATGTTACTATTACACATGTATGGGGTGCTGTTGAAGGTGGTGAAATTTATGATGTACCAGACCGACAGTGTCCTGAAGATCTCATCGCGCAATATACCTTTGAAAACGGTGCCAGAGTCTTCTTTGAATCTGCAAGGACAGCTTATGGTACAATTGACTTTCCAGGTAGCAATCCAAGATGTAATGTAGATTTCTGGGGTACAAAAGGACGTATGTGGTGGCGTGAAAATGGAACCTGGGGATATCATCTTAATGGAATGACGGATCCATTTATTGAACCTACACACTTCGGTGAAGATGATAAAGTTGGACAAAAAGAATTCACAAAAGCAATTGCTACATGGCTTGATGAAGAAAATCAACCACATCGAAACAGACTCGAATATGCACTTCATGGTTTCGATTTAATAATGGCTGCATATCGATCAGCACTAATTGGCAATCGGATAGAATACCCGCCAAAACTTACTGATGATGAATGGGAAGAATTGAAAAATCGTGTAAAGAATAAATAGGGCGATATGATGTGATTACACATAATATTTCAAATCTATGAATTACTACATCAAAGAACTATTCTTCTTAAATGTATGATATTATATATAACTCATACTATGTTTATGTAAATTGACTCAAAGAAATTTAAATGATATAATGCCGTAGACTAATTGCTTAGGAGAATAATAGAATATGCTTACTCAATCCCAGGTTGATATGTTTGAAAAGAAAGGTTTTCTACTCGGTAACCGTGTTTTGTCTGACGATGATGTTGAAGAGTTACGGTCAGAATTAGCAAGGGTGATAGATCAATATGAGAAACCTGAGGTTAAACAACCTGTACGAATTGCAAATCTTGGCGGAAAAGAAGAAAGTCCTGTCTGGCAGATTGTAAATATATGGGAAGCAAGTCCTGCATTTCAAAAACTCATTTACAATCCTATCATTGTTGAAGAAATTGGTCAGTTAACCTCTTCATTAGAATTACGTGTTTGGCACGATCAAATTCAATACAAACCTCCACAAATTGGTGGTGTAAATCGATGGCATCAAGATTCTCCTCTATGGGGTATACTCATGCCAAAGACCAGTCAGGTGACTGCTTGGGTAGCATTGGATGATGTTGATGAAAGCAACGGTTGCATGAGTATGGTACCGGGTTCATATCACTGGGGTAGTCAGATGGAATTCTTACGTACTTTACCAGATATTCATACAATGCCTGAGAAGTACGAAGACAATGATCTATCTGTAGAACTATGTCCTGTTGCAAAAGGTCATGTACATTATCACCACTCCTTAACTTGGCACGGATCACACGATAATACAAGCGATGCTGCCCGAAGAGCAATAGCTGTCCACTATATGACCAGCGAGACAATCTATGATGAATCTGGAAACCATTTAATGAAGCCATTTGTAACTGTCAATAATGGCGAAAAACTTGAAGGTGACCATTTCCCACTTGTTATGGAATCTGGAACACCTACGAATGTTGTATCGTGATAACAAAATTATGAGAAATCGTTATCTCAATCCACATCTCCATATTGCAAGCAATTAGCAATTCTTACAAATTTATATTTATTTCAATATACTTAGAATACTTGAATCGGAGAAAAATATGCTTAATCAAGCCCAAATCAACACATTTAGTGAGAAGGGCTTTGTCCTTGGAAGTCGTGTATTAACAGATAATCAGGTTGAGGAATTACGATCTGAATTGACAAGGGTCATAGATGAATACCAAAAGGAGAATATCCCACAACCTGTCCATATTGCTAACTTAGGTGGGAAAGAAGAAACTCCTGTTTGGCAAATAGTGAATATATGGGAAGCAAGTCCTGCGTACCGTGAATTGGTATATAACCCCATTGTTGTTGAAGAGATAGGACAGTTAACATCCTCTACAGAAGTCAGAGTTTGGCATGATCAGATTCAATACAAACCAGCACAAGTTGGTGGTGTTAATATGTGGCATCAGGATTCACCTTACTGGCCTATTCTTACACCTAAAACAAGTCAAGTAACTGGATGGGTTGCACTTGACGATGTTGATGAAAGTAACGGGTGTATGCGAATGGTTCCAGGTTCATATAAATGGGGGAATCAGATCTCTTTCTTACATACAGTACCAGATATTCATTCTATGCCTGAAAAATTTGAGGAAAATGAATTGGATGTTGAACTTTGTCCTGTACGTAAAGGATATGTCCATTATCATCATTCACTAACTTGGCACGGTTCACATGACAATAAAAGTGGAAAACCAAGACGTGCTATTGCTGTCCATTATATGACAAGTGATACATTATATGACGAGAGTGGAAATCATGTAATGAAGCGTTTTGTTACTGTGAAAGATGGAGAAAAACTGGCTGGCGACCATTTTCCACTCGTTATGGATTCCGGTATACCTACAACTTCGCAATAGAATAGAGGAGTTATTATATGAAAGTCGTTGATGCAGTTGCAAGAGTCTTAAAGGCAGAAGGTGTAGAATATCTTTTTGCATACCCAGTTAACCATTTGATAGAGGCAGCTGCAAAGGTAGACATTAGACCTATAATTGTACGCCAAGAACGGATCGGTTTACACATGGCTGATGCCTTAAGTAGAATTACTTCTGGTGAAAAGATTGGTGTGTTTTGTATGCAGAGTGGTCCGGGATCTGAAAACGCTTTCGGAGGCGTTGCCCAAGCCTATGGAGATTCAGCTCCTATTGTAGTATTACCCATGGGGTATGCTCGAACATTAACTCAGATACAACCAAACTTCAATTCCTCTTTGAATTTTCGTAATGTTACAAAATCCTGTGAGCAGTTAACTATCCCTGAAGCTTTACCAGAAGTGATGCGACGTGCTTTTACACAAGTTAGGAATGGTAGACCAAGACCAACTCTTGTGGAAATTCCGGGCGACCTGATGAATGCAGAAGTACCTGAACCATTTGATCCAACTCCGGTGCCAAAGGTACGATATGCTCCTGATAGTTCCGAAATAGATGCAGTGGCTGCTGCTTTAATTGATGCTGAATGCCCTGTTATTTATGCTGGACAAGGTGTCCATTATGCACAAGCATGGGATGCATTAAAAGAACTGGCTGAACTTCTCGCTGCACCAGTAACAACAAGTTTAGGAGGTAAAAGTGCATTCCCAGAAAATCATCCATTAGCTCTTGGTTCTGGTGGCAGATCTATACCAAAACCTGTACACCATTTTCTTGAAAAAACCGACCTACTATTTGGTATCGGATGTAGTTTCACAAGAACTAATTTCGGTGTAACAATTCCTGATGGCAAGCGCGTTATACATGCGACATTAGATCCTGAAGATATTAACAAAGATATTCCAGTTGATGCTGCTCTGGTAGGTGATGCAGGTTTAATTTTAAATGGTCTAATTGAAGCTGTTAAAGATCGGCTTAATGGTAAACCTGCCAGGGATGTAACTTCGATTACAGCAGAGATAAGTAGCATTAAACAGGAATGGTTAAAAGAGTGGATGCCGAAACTTACATCAACAGAGAATCCTATGACACCCTATCGTGTTATTTGGGATATGATGCAAACCGTTGAAGTGAAGAATACTATTATTACACACGATGCAGGTAGTCCACGTGACCAACTTTCACCATTCTGGGAATCTGTTACCCCACTCTCTTATATCGGATGGGGTAAAACTACACAACTTGGATATGGACTCGGATTAGCAATGGGTGCTAAACTGGCAAAACCTGATGCACTCTGTGTAAATGTATGGGGTGATGCTGCAATAGGGTTCACAGGTATGGATTTTGAAACAGCTGTACGTGAAAGAATTCCAATACTATCTGTGCTTTTCAATAATTTCTCTATGGCAATTGAGATTCCAATTATGCAAGTTTCTACTGAGAAATATCGATCCACAGATATATCTGGTCATTATGCTGATATGGCTAAAGCGTTTGGAGGTTATGGTGAGCGAGTTGAATCACCTGAAGACATTATACCAGCATTAAAACGAGGTATTCAAAAAACACAAGAAGGTGTTCCTGCATTATTGGAGTTTATTACATCTAAAGAACTTGAAATTTCAAGATTCTAACTATGAATTATTACCAATTGAAGTTGCATTAAAACATAATACACCTAAGTATGTCTAATACTTCATTGATTGATCCCATTAATATAGATTTCAGATCTGATTTAACTAATCCAATAAGGAGTTTTCACAATGAAAATTATCTCTCATTTTGTTCTAATATATTTTATCTTACTTTCCTACAATGCATGGGGAATAAATGATGACAAAGATCTCATGATGTATTTACCTTTTGACGAAGGTACAGGTAATACTGCAAAAGATGCAAGTGGGAATAACCTTGAAGCCACCTTAAATGGAGCAACTTGGTCAAAAGACGGTAAAATCGGGAATTGTATTCTATTGGATGGTCCTGGAAAATTCGTTGAGGTTGACTCTGTTCCTGAACTTGACATAACCGATGCATTAACGATGCAAGCATGGTTTTTTCCTGAAGAATCTCAAATGATTCCAACTTAATGGGACGTAGAACAGCCGGAAATAAAGGTGGGTATTGCCATCAATGGAGCGCTCAGTTTACAGGGGCTCCTCAAATTGAAACTTGGATTGACATTGGAGGTTGGCAAGGAACTCGTAACAAACAAACGATTAAACCTACTTTGAAAGAATGGCATCATGTCGCTACAACTTACGATGGTGATATGATACGTCAATATATCGATGGAAAATTGGATGTTGAATTCAAACCACCAGTAGGAAAGATTACCAGTGTCGATACTGTTTTTCGTATTGGTAATGGTCAAACAGGACTTGCCGGAATGGTAGGGATGGTGGATGAAGTTGCTGTTTATAGCCGTGCCTTATCTGAAGATGAAATCAACAGTGATATGAATAATGGTGTTTTCTTTGATGTATCACCAGGTGGAAAATTGGCTACTATTTGGGCGGACATGAAAGAATAATTGTATTTCTATAGTTACAATTTGATTTAACACCTCTCTAACTTAACTCTTGGGTAGGTTATCTACCTACCCATTACCTCAATAGTTTATTAGTTAATCCTGTCAAATTACCAATACAAACACAACAATATACATGGAGGAGCACAATGAAGTTCCATATTTGGATAATATTGAGTCTTTTTCTAAGTATAACTATTTGCAATGACGGGTTCACAGCTGGAGGTAAAGGAAATCAAGCACAACTCGGTAAAAAGTTATACGTGTGGCATTTCGATGAAGGAAGCGGTAATACAGTCAAAGATGCAACTGCCGGATTAGAAGGTAAACTTACCGGTGATATAAAATGGACAGAAGGAATTCTTGGGAAGGCAGTAAATATGTCAGGAGTAGTAGGAAAATCCCAATTCATTGAAATTCCAAATTCAAATGAAATTGATATTGATGCAGCAATTACAATGATGGCATGGATATATCTTGATGAACTCCCTGCTGACGGTCAAGAAAATAAAGGTACAATCTTCTATAAGAACAGTTATTATCTACAAATTGAACCTGGAGTAGGTCAACTTGCCTACTATTTTTATGACACTACTTCCCCTGGATACCATATATCTGATGGTAAGATTAAAACAAAAGAGTGGACACATGTTGCACTTGTATGGGATGGTAGCGAAGCAAAGTTTTATTTTAACGGTGAACACGATGGAAAAGTAATTCCTCAGAAAGGTCCTGGTAGAAGTGCACCTGATCGAGTCCTAAGGTTTGGTGGGGAAGCTAATGCGTGTTGTCCAAGATTCTTTCAGGGAACTATGGACGAGGTTATGTTAGCCAACTACGCTTTATCAGAAGCGAATATTCAGAAGATAGTCAACGAAACACTTGAAGTATCTGTCCGTGGTAAAATGACTACCACTTGGGGAAATCTTAAAAAGTAATTCAGTATTCTATTTATGAACCAGTATGTGTTTATGTGATGGACGGGTATTATTTATCCGTCCAGTCACAATTATTGTCGGTGATACAACAGTGAATACGATATTTGAACTCTAACTCCACAATCGATCATGTGAACGTTCGGTATCCCATTCTGTTGTAGGTACAAAATATCCAGTTTCATCTGAATGTAGATGTTCTTTGATTACCGATTCGTTTAACTCAATGCCTAATCCAGGAGAGTCTGGTACAGTGATATATCCATCCTGTATAATTGGATTAGGTAAACCGGTGACCATCTCATCCCACCATGGATTATCCACAGAATGATTCTCCAAGACCATAAAATTTGAAGTCGCTGCTGCACAATGTACACTTGCCATTGCACATACAGGTGTACCCGCCATGTGAAGTGCCATGGCTATTCCGTGATCTTCTGCCAGATCTCCAATCTTCTTAGTTTCCAAAATCCCACCTGAAGTAGCAATATCTGGATGGCATATTGCTATTCCTCTACTTTCAAATAAAGGCATAAAATCCTCTTTACAATAGATGTCCTCACCGGTACAAATTGGTGTTGCACAGGAGTTTGAAAGTCGAACATACTGATCTGTAAATTGCCATGGAACCATATCCTCTAACCATGCTAAATTGTATTTCTCCAATGCATTTCCAAGTCTAATACAATCTTCAATTCCTATATGTCCAAAATGGTCTACTGCTAAAGGAATTTCATAACCTATTATATTTCTAACTGTCTCAACATACTCACACAGAATACTGATACCTTTCTCAGTTAAACGAATTCCAGTGAATGGGTGCATCAGGGAATTTGTATCTAAATTACCATCCGGAGCTGAAAGTGTACCGTCTATTCCACGAAGTAATCCTACACCAATATCCATCTTCAAAAAAGTGAATCCTCGATCGATCCGTTCTTGAAGTATGTTTCCCATGTCTTCTGCATCTCTTAGAGAAGGTGTATCACTATAACATCGTATCTTATCACGGAATTTACCACCTGCAAGTTGATAACACGGTACACCGTAGGCTTTGCCAGCAAGGTCCATCAATGCCATTTCAATACCACATACCCCTCCACCTTGACGGGCATGATGTCCAAACTGCTTGATTTCTCTAAAAATCTTATCAACATTACAAGGGTTTTCACCTAATAACCGACTTTTTAGCATTAACGCATAGGTTGGACTTGCACCATCACGCACTTCACCAAGACCATGAATACCTTGATTTGTTTCCAACTTCAGAATTGGACCTCCAACTTGGGTACGCACAATACGCATATCAGTTATTTTCAAGTCGGATGGACAAGATGAAGTATTTACATTCGATAGATTCGGTTGTGTCTCCATAAATATACCCTCTTAATAGTATTCCAATGCAGCATCCAATAGACCTAAATGAAGGGCTGCACGTTGTTCAATTTGCCAATCTGTAGGTGTTTCTGTTATCAGAACATGTTTTGTGTGGTGATGTAACATATAAGGTGCTAACCCTTTTGCTCCCCATTTCGGTGATACATTATAAACCCCTTTAACTATAGGAGTTGTATCTTCACCTGAATCTTCAGTATCCATTGGACCTATGGTTGTAACTTGCTGTGCTATATCAGGACCAATGAATTTATTGTCCTCTTGACCCTCATACATATAAAAACCCGTTGCATCATAATCTTCGTGAAAATCAATCGTAAATGAGAATTGTGTTTCCCCCAAACATTCTTTAATAATCATTACTTCTTTAATCTCATTACTCTCAAACATCCGATTAATATCAACTCCATCTCTATTCTCACGAGTATTATGGACATAACCATAAGGATTGATACATGGAATAACGGTAAAGTTGAATAATTTTAGTAGGTCAGAGTTATCTCTTGATAAAAACTGTAATGATGCTTCTATACCTCCAGGTTCATCACCATGCAAGCCACTTGTTAGAAGAACATGGTTCTGTGTTTTAATTGTTGATTGAAGGTATAGTTTATAGATTGGGTAGTCATAAACTGTACCGATTAATTCTTGTGGTAGGTGTAGTTTAATTAATCGGTCAGTTATTTCAGTATAGTCCCGCAATTCAAAGGTTACCTTTCGAATATGGATATGAGACAGACGTATGTTTTATTCTTGAGCAGAACGCCATTCATTGAAATCCTTTTCAATCTCATCACTCCATTTCCTGTCAATTTCACCCGGTGTATATATTCCTTCGCGTAATCTTTGATGTCCAAAACGATCACGTAAGTTAACCTCTTCACCCTGTTCAACAACCTGTTGTGCAAATTGGGGTGGAATAAATATCACACCACCACGTCTACCTAATACTATATCACCGGGTAAAACAGTGGCTTCAGCAATACGTATAGGGATGTTTATTCCGGTGAGTGTAACATCCGCTATTCCAGTGGGATCTACACCGCGAACAAATGTGGAAAAATCTGGAAGTTCATAAATACCATCTAAATCTCGAATACCACCATCAATTACCATTCCAGTTCCTGTTTTTGCATATATAGAGTTGCCAAGATTGTCCCCTGCAAATGTGCCCTCTTTAACCTTACCAAATAAATCTACAACAATGACATCATTCTCTACAAGAGTATCAATAACCCAAGAATTTTGTCCGCCAACACGTCCTTCTTTTTCACCTTGTTGTGAGATTGCATCATTAAGGTCAGGACGGATAGGTACAAATGCACAGGTTACTGCCCTACCTACCAGAATTCTATCAGGGTGTAAGTTCATCCACTCACCAGCAAATTGGAATTTATAACCGTTACCTTGCAGTACACCCCATGCTTGCTCAATAGTGATTGCATTCATTCGTTGTAGAATGTCATCAGGAACACGGGGACGGCCATCTTGAAACCTATCCCCTTCCCATTTATTTGTAATTGCCAGAATGACATCTTTATCAATTAAATTCAAACTATATCCTTTTGATGTAATTCAGTTGTACATTACAGACCAGCGTTTTCCCATACCTGGTCTAACGATTCAGCTGTTGTTTTTGCTGCATCTGCTGGTTCCATTGCCCCTACTTTTTTGCTAAAGGGTTCAGGAGTTACTGGACCATCGTATCCAATTTCAGATAGAATCTGCATAAGTTCTGTGAGTGGTATCACACCTGTCTCAGCGGGAAGACACCGAATACTGTCAATTTGGTCATTTGTTTCAATTCCATCAGGTGCATCATTGATATGGACATAAACAACATCAGAAGCAGATAATTTACGTACATCATCCAATGTTGAATGGCAAGTGTACCAATGCCAGGTATCAAATAATAAACCTACATTCCCTGTACCAACCGCTGCTGCCAATCCTAACATGGCATCCATAGAATAGGCAAATAGATGTTTGGCACCCTTCCGACTGGTTGCTGGACCAATGAATTCTAATCCTAATGAGTGCCCATAATCCTTAAGTATTTCTGCTACTGAACGTAGACGTTTTACGGTAAAATCCCAGTTTTCTTGAAAACTTAAATCGTTAGATGCTGGACCTACAACACAATTTGTACGGAAACAACCGAGTTCAGCTGCGAATTCAGCACGTTCAGGTAACTGTCCTAAACCCGCATAATAATCCGCATCGGAACCACGCCAATTGACGCCGAATCCCCAACCACCCATTTTCAGTCCCGCATCTGACCACAGATTTTTAACATATTGGACTGAATGTTCTTGGGCGAGTTGATGTGCTTCACCGATATTGATATCCAACCCTTCGAAACCTGCATTCTTAGCTAATGCTATCCCTTCCATCGTGTTTGCACTAATACCAATTGCACCTGTACTTAGATTCTTATACATATTCTCTCCTGTTATTCAGTTTTCTTTCTAATCGTAATTTGTAGTTGGAATATTAATTATTGCCACGTACAACTTTCGCTGCAACGGCCCAAGGATAATCGTTATCCTCTGCTTTCGCATCTCGATATGTTGGAATCCATACCCAACGTTCTGCCCCAGAAAGGTTTGGATGACTTGAATGTAGGGTAAGGTCATGGAAGAAAACTGCCCCTCCTGCCTCTACTTCTGCAGTAACTGCAAGACTTTCATCGATAGCATCCGGTCTAAGTCTATTACCAAAACCGTTGCCATCACTTGCATCACCGTCATGAACGATTGCAGATTTATGTGAACCTGGGAAGAGTTTTAAACATCCGTTTTCTACAGTTGCATCATCCAAGGCAACCCAAATCGAAAATTTGTGTGCACCATGCCAATAATGCCAGTCCTGATGCCAAGGACTCGCGAACGTCATATCCTCACTCTTAAATACAACTTTATCACTTAGAAATTCAATATTAGGGGCAAGAATTTTCTCCAATACATCAAGCAAGCGTCCATCACCAACTGCATCTTGAAATACTGGACTCCGTGCAGCTAAACCGACATATACACCATGTCCGATTTCATTACCTGTTTCCTCTTTTACAGCAGTAAGAATGTCAATACACTCGTGCTTAAGTCGTTGTGCTTCATCTCTCGAAAACAGATTAGGGACAATGGCGAATCCGGTATTATTGAAGTCACGTTGTAATGCAGATGTATCAATTGTCATTATTACACCTCAATAAGTTCCTCACGTCCAGTTTCACCGCTTCTTAGTAAACCTTCCATCATTTTTTGAACAACTAATCCATGGCGTAATGGTGCTTGGCATTCTGCCCCATCTAATATACACTCAACAAAATGACCAGCAATTGCATCCCAAGTCTCACCATACTTGCTATGTGGTGCTTTTAAATCTATATCTTCAAAATCACCGTTCTCATCTGTTCTATACGCTCTCAGTGGATCCATTGTTGCACCTGCTTCTGTGCCAAACAATTCAATCTGAAATTCTCCGGGTTGATGTGATGCCCAAAAACTCTCTACTTGTAAACCTATACCATTTTCAAATGTAATGAATCCACCAGCATAATCATCAGAATCGTATTTTTCATAGAGTTCTTTTTTAGCTTTTGAACCTTTCCAATAACCAAGACCGCGCGGACCGAATTTTGCACCCGCTGCACCAAGTACGGAGACAGGTTTTGGCATTCCCATTATCCACCAGACGGAATCAAGAACATGGACACCCATATCTCGAAATGCCCCTCCACCTTTTTGAATGAATCCCAAATTCCAATCAGGTATTCCACTTCTTCTGACACTTCTGGCTCTGGCATAATAGATCTCTCCAAAATAGTCTTCACGATACAACTTACCGAGGTATTGACATTGACGACCAAATCTGGTTGAAAGAGACATCATATTAACAACATTAGATCCTTCTGCTACATCAACTAATTCTGCTGCGGCTTCTTCTGAATCTGCCAAAGGTTTGGTTACCATTACGTGTTTGTCGTTCTTGATGACTTCCATAGCGATTGGTGCATGCCATTGATTTGGAGTTCCAACGAATACTGCATCTATATCGTCTGCTTGACACATCTTTTTATAGTCTGTATAGAATTTAACTTTACTTGGTAAATCCTTTGCAAAGGCTTTCATCCGATCTTCTTCAAGGTCACAGAGAGCAACGACTTCACACCTTGGATTTCTTGATAATGCAGCCCCATTCGGTCTACCAATTCCCATCCCTACAACTGCTACTCGAACTTTTTTCTCTTTTGATGACATATATGATTTCTCCATATTATTTTATATACATAGAATAATTCAAGGTGTGTTTAATACGGTCTGCCCATTGGATTTAGTACTGGACTAACTTCATTTTTTACTGGTTTAATTGTCCTCAAATAAGCCCAAATTGCTTTAAGATCGGAATCATTCATCTGAGCATAATGTTTCCATGGCATTGGTGGGAAAATCTTCCTGTTATCTACATTTCCTTGATGGTGGCCAGTACGCAAAGCCTTAATGAACATATCTTCTGTCCATTCCCCCAGTCCTGTTTCTTTATCAGGTGTTAAATTAGTTGCGAAACTTGAACCAAAAGGACCTGAAAATGCTGTCAGAGTTGCCGGGGACGCAAGAAATATTCCACGTTGCATCAGACTCATATCATAGCGTGAATAAGGACTATTCGCTACATGTCCAGCAAGATACATATCTTCATTATATTCTGTTCCAGTACGAGGGGTATGACAGAAACCGCAGGCTGCCACGGCATCAACAATGTACTTTCCTCGTTCAACCATGTCATTCTGACTATCAACAGATTTTATAGATATTCCTATAGCTACTATGATAACTATTACCGCTAATCCAATTATATATTTTGATCGATTCATTTAATTACTCCTTAATCTGAAGCTATTTCAAGTGTATCAATGTAATGAAAGAATAATATCCTAAATGGGTTATTACTAATTTCAACGATACACCAATAGCATATCGGTTTATTTTAGCAAACAGGATAAATACTTGCAATGGATATTCTGAAATAGCATATACAGTTTTGGCATGAATTTTACAGATCATAAGGATTTTAGTTTTTAGATTTATAGTTTACTTTAATTTAATGTATCATCAATAATTTCAGAGTAAATATACATAGGTGATGTCAAATAATCTCTATAAAACCAGTTATAGTAAGGATTCCTGTGAGTTTTCTGTCATTTATGTTTTTGCGATTTACTCTGAATACTCTGAAATTTAGTGATTGTTATGTCATTATCAATGGTGTGGATAGAATTTAATTTACTATGGTTTTATACAGTTTCTGTCGGTCTCTATGTGGGGTTTTTCATATTGTTCTGATCATTTGTTGTTGGAAAAACTACCGAAAAAACACATATATATCTACAGTTGATATATGTAAAAAATGTTCAAATTAAATCTATTTAATAAATAGTAATTATTCTACAAATTTACTTAATTCTTATTATTCACAAATGCAATATAATACCGTTTCTATTAATTGTTCTCTCATTACCGACTATTTAGAATTGAAACGGGGAAGGGTACAATCTGGAAGAATGTGCTACAATTAAGCAATATTTTCAATTAGAAATGGTATAATGTAACACACCTTTCGCCCCTCCGGGGCTTTAGTAGTATTCGTATAAGGATGTTTTCTACACACCTTTCGCCTCTCCGAGGCTTTTGGAAAGAAAGGAGTCGGGATTCGGAGATCTGGAATCAACGGTATGAATGCCATAAGGCATTCCCCGCCTACAGAAGATAGCTTCCAATAATATTCAATTCCATAGAAATTTTGTAATGACATATTATTTATTTGAAATGGTATTATATTCAGAAATAGTATATATTACAATAGTTTGGACAGTTTCAAGCAATACACATTTCGCCCCGCTAGGACTTATTCTATGTGCAAATATGCTGTATCTACAAACCTTTCGCCCCGTTGAGGCTTTCTTAGGATCATCTGAGAATATTTTCTCAAAGTTGGGTTGGGTGAGAAACGTGTTGAAAAAGCAAGAAACACTTCGAATATTGATGGAAACCTCTCATAATTGTCCAAACTATAGTATATATTAAACCAAGGAAGGTAAACCGTTAACTATTTCAACTGTCCGTAAGCTTACACCAATCACACGTCCCACCAAATCTACAATATATCGTTCATCATCTTCGCGATTTGGATTGTTCACAATTCCGCTCCGTTTATCTGTCTTTATACGATACTGATCTACGACCCACTCCAATGCTGATCGCGTACCCAACCGATAATCATATACCTCTGAAGGAATACCTGAGATCGTTAGAAAATCGTTATAGACTAACGAGGTTTTATCTTTTGAAAGTTTCATCTTCTCCACCTTCAGATTGATGGGTACATCAGGGGTTTCGATGTGTTGTAGTTGTGGATAAACGGGATATTCTTCATAGTTGACGTGTATGTCAGCGAGTTCTTGACCAGCCTTTGCGAATCCCCAGAAATCGGGTGCATACGGGATATGGGGTAGGTCGCGTTTTAGGTTTGCCTGATACTTTTCACGATAATCTGGGTGGTGTAGGAGACCGTAGGTATAGTGGAAGATGTCCCATTTGGTAATGGAGTTGTCATTGTAATGTTCTCTGAATGCTGCAAGAGCCCAATCTGTGATGTTCTCTGTACGGTTGGAACCGTCTTCGTCGTAGGTATAAAATGGAAAGCATCTGGAACCACTTTGTGGTAATACATCTGAAATGTTATTGACTAAGAGAGAATACATTGGAATTTCTTGTCCGACCTTTATCCATAGTATTAGATTTTCAGTTTCTGGCAATGGGAAAATATTTGGAAATTTAGATACAATATCATTAAATACTCTATCAAAAAAAGCAGCATCTTTGTATAAGGTCGATATGTATAATCACGAACTCTATTATCATGATACCTGGAGGTTGAACCCCGCTTTAATTTTAACTTTAAATCTCGACTCCATTTTATTTTTGTATCATCATAAAATACAAAATCATTTACATCAAAATTTAGATCTTCCCTACGTTGCCATCTATCAATTTCTGCATTGTAATATGTGCTCATTTTCTTTATATTTTCAATCAGATGGTTACGATTATAGTTGCATGCCCACGAATCACGACCCGTTAGTATTCCGTTACCATATGTCTTGAAAATTACATTCCGTACTATTCCTTTTAATACCTTTGTTTTTTGTGTCCCTAATGGGATGAAGTTATCAAAGTCAGTCTGAAGTCCTTCAGTGAGCCAAGTATTCCTATTGTCTGGTCGAATTGTGTCCCAATTGATTCCACCCACATGATAACTTTCATTTAGAAAATCACATTTTTTAGTTTTATTCCATATATCATCGGTACGATAGTAGAATAGTTTTGGTATATCTGGAGAATTGCTCTTTTTCTTTATAAATAGATTGATACTTACACCAACTCTTATACCAAAAATATTCGCATTGGAAACCTTCAATCCTTTCCGCGCATTTCCACCTAAATCCAAAGCATATATCTTACAAAAATCCTTTAACAGATGTTTCCGCATTCCGTCAAATGCTTTTCCATTGAGAAACCCATTGTTGGTTACAAAGGCAACAACACCTTCTTTATCAATCCTATCTGAAGCCCACCGAATTGCTTTTACATATGGATCATAAACAGCGGATCTGAGTTTGGCAGAGGAATCTGATACGTATGTTTCTTTTATTCGGTTGTCCATTGTCTCATATTCACGATTCTTATTATTATCATTTTCATTTACCTGACCCATATTATATGGTGGATTCCCTATCACAACAAACATATCTTTATTTTTCTGTCGATTCACACGTTCTGTATTTTCCTCTGAAAAAAGATCCATCTGTTCTTTTTCAAGCATCTCAAATGTATCAGCAAGTGCAATGCCTTCAAATGGGAGGTATTGTTGTGTTCGTTGATAATATTCCTGTTCAATATTCAAACTGGCAATGTAGTATGGCAGCAACATTACCTCGTTGCAGTGTAGTTCGTTTTGATATTTGTGTTTCAGGTTCATTCCATCAATATCCCGCATGAGTCGTACGATGAAGTTTCCTGTACCAACAAATGGATCAATGATATGTACACCTTCACTTGAAAGCGACCGATCGAATTCGGTATTGAGGATATGTTCAACACTATTGACCATAAAATCAACGATGGGTTGTGGTGTATATACAATCCCGTGTGTGTCCGCCACATCTGCTGAAAATCCTTGAAAAAACTGCTCATAAAACGTATTCAATAGATGTTGTTTTTGTGAGAAATCTCGGCATCCTTTGGCTGCGTTTTCTATGGCACGGTAGAAAGGATCAAGTGGCCGTAGGAATACATCTCGACTGATGGCTTGATGCATTAAGGCACTTGTTACCTTTTCAATTTCTTGTGCGATGATGTTGCGTGTAGTGAAATCGGATCGGTCAAACACAGTACGGAAAATACGTTCAGTGAGGATATGCTGGATAAGCATTTCCTCAACAGCTTTTTGGGATAGGTTCGGATTGATGGCGGATTTACATGTCTCATAAAACCCGTTGAAAGCAGTTCGGAATGTAGCGTCGTTTTCTAACTGTCTTTCAATCAGATCCATCATCTCTGTTGCGAGATCTGGTACTTTTATTTTGAAGTCAGCAACAGCGCGTTCCCAATCTTCGTGGACAGGTGTTGTGTATCCGAAAAGTTGTTGGAGTGTGTTGACGAGATTGTTGGAATCGGTTAGGTCTGTATCAAGGGTTGTTTGTCCATTCTGAATAAGGATGCCCCGTTCTGGTGTTTGGAATAGGATATTGTCTAAGGGGTATCCATCTTGTTTTTTCTGTTGTACTGCTTGCGGTAGGTCATCGTGTATATCTTTGGCTTCCCAGTATGCAAGTGGCATACCGAGTTTTGTTACTGCTCCATCTATGATGATACGGTCGCCTGCTTCCGTTTGCATCTGGTATTGTTGAGAGAAGGTGGCATCAATCTGTTTTGCACAGATGTTTAGGAGTGTACCGAATGGTGCGCTAACAGCCCCTTCATGTGTTATCATCTGTTGGTTGAATTGTTGCAGTGTGGCGTAATAGTCTTTGATGGGTTTATGTGTGGGTTTGATGTTAAGCAGCGGCATGGTAGGTATGTTATCAGTTGGTATGTTTTTGTGTCAAGTAGGTAAGTGTTTTTGGATGTGTAGAGTAATTTGTCATTCAATACCTTCGCCAAATTATTGAGTTTATTGAAATGTCGTCATCAGGTATTTGAATCGACATGATTCAATACACCTTTCGCCCCGCTGGGGATTGTTTTTTTGTGAAGTATGTATGAGCAATTCTTGTGTATAACAAACAACTGTTCAATCCTCCATAAAATAGAATGTTTCAGTAAATTAATGATGTATATAAAAATATTATGAAGTAGGCACCATTTTTTGACGAAGGTATTGGTAGAAAACAAAATTCATAAATCCTTTAAGTTTGCAACTAATGAATAATTTATAACGTATAATAAGACTTAATAGATAAAATATATATTAAGACATAGAATAATATAATTATAGTATGAAAGAATAATACTTCCTGATATTATTATTGTGTTTAGATTGTATAGTGAATTAGTAAAAATGTAACTGAAGATTGATATTGGATATAAACAATACAACCGATATTCATAGTCAATACACCCATCTAATTTAATTTCATAAAAATGCGTTTAAAATTTACACAAATGGTTCCATACAAAAAAATCAAGAGTGGAAATTATAAAGTGGCAATCAATCATTTTTAATTTTGATACCGTGTTCACAAAATAAACAATTCAAATAAAAACGCATATTCCAAAAATAAAAAAATATAGTAGGTCGAAAGACCATCACCAAAATAATAGATAAAATCTAAATAAGTTTATAGAAGATCATCAAGAGTTCATCTTTAAACTGCATGATTTTTGTATGGATTTCTATACACATAAGAATTTATGTTTACGAAAAGAACAAAGGATATTCATTACATGAGGTACAAAAAAAATGACCAAACGCTCTATAAAATTCTATCTTTTCACGTTTTTATTTTCAGTTTTATTTTGTTTTAGTTCATTACTTAATGCGGAAATTACTCCTGTGAATCAACGTAGCGGAGAAGTACAGAATGCAATCGTTGCTGCTGTAGGTGTAGAATCTGTAGATGATATTACAAATGAACAACTCGCTGCAATTACAAGTTTAAGTTTTAGAAATCAAGGTATTACAACACTTAATACAGGCGATTTTTCTGGGATGACCGGATTAACCAATCTGAATCTACACGGCAATGAACTTAGTAGTCTCCCTGACGGAATTTTTGAAGGATTGACAGCGTTAACTACTCTACGATTAGGATCAAACCAAATTGATCCATTCCCAATTAAGGTTGTTTTGGAAAAGGTTAACGATTCAGAAATCAAAGCAGTTGTTCCAACAGGTGCACCTTTTGATATTACCCTTACAGTCAATGTTTCAAATGGAAGTATTACAAGTGAAGCCACAACACTTTCAGTGTCCAAAGGAACAATTGAGAGTACTACACTTTCAATTATGCGTTCCCCAGATACAACTGAAACGGTCACAGTAGATTTTGATGCTTTACCCAGTTTACCTCGAAACCATTATGGCTATATGCTGACGAAATCTGATGACCTTCCGGTTGATGTTATAGATGCTGTACCGGTTGAACCTGAAATACCTGAAGTCACTGACCCTGAGCCAGAAGAGCCTACTGAACCAACTGTCCCTACTGAACCTGCAGAACCAACAGAACCATCTGACGAAACAGAAACTACAGAACCAACAGAACCAACAGAACCGACTGAAGAAGTAGAAAATACGTCACCAGTTTTTACTGATGGAGATTCGACATTACGTGTCATTGCCGAAAATACACCAACCGCTACAAATATTGGAACACCTATCGTCGCTACAGATGAAAATGAAGATACATTAACCTATGCTCTTGGTGGTATCTATGCCAATACTTTCGATATTGATTCTACTTCCGGACAATTGATTACGAAGGATGAATTGGATTACGAATCAAGAGCTGTTTATCCAGTTACAGTTACAGTTACAGATGGAACGCTAACGGATTCGATTATTGTAGTCATCAGCATAATTGATGTTGTAGAAACAGCATATAGTGTAATGGATGTCCCGCTCAGTGACAGAACACCACAGGTTCGTGAAGCCATTGTCGATGCTGTTCCGGATATAATGGATGCATCCGAAATAACCACGGAACAGCTTGCTGGAATTACAAGCTTAAATTTACGAGGAAAGGGAATCACAGAACTTAAAACGGGTGATTTGTCCGGTTTAACCAACTTAAGATCCCTAAACCTCCACGACAACATGCTAACTCGATTACCAGTCGGTATATTTTACGGATTAACATCATTATCCTCTGTCCGTTTAGGGAACAATATTATTGATCCACTTCCATTGATTGTATCATACCAACAGGTTGATATGAATCAGTTCGTTGGAATCGTTTCTACTGCAGCCCCATTCAACATTGAATTATCTGTAACAATTACAAACGGTAGCATCAGTGGTAATTCAGATAAAATTCAAATACCTAAAGGTAGTATTTATAGTGAACCATTTACAGTCATCCCGACGACATCCTTAACAGCTCCGACTGTAAATATCGGCACACTACCATCAATCCCATTCGGACATTTTGGATATACATTAACAAAATCGACAGTTTGTAACCGTACACCATTGATAGCAGATGCGATCGCAGCTGCGGTTCCTGGGGCAAGTGATTGTAACAATGTTACGGAGGTAGACCTTGCAACAATTACCGATCTGAATCTGAAGGAAATGGGAATTAAAACTCTTACATCAGGTGATCTGGCAGGTATGTTCTCACTTACTACACTTGATTTAAGTCATAATGAATTAACTATGTTACCGGATGGTATTTTTGCTGGATTAGATGCTTTACAGATGGTTGATCTCAGTGGAAATACAATTGATCCTTTGCCAATCGGAATTACATTAGAGAAACTTGAAACAGATGAACTCCAAATCTTAGTTCCAACAGGTGCACCTTTTGATATAAACATACCACTCATAGTGGAGAATGGAAGTATAGACAACGGATTAACATCAATCCCAATTTTCAAGGGAACTGTAAAAAGTGAACTATTTACTATAACACGGACACCCGGTACAATTGGACCAGTGACCGCAACAATGTCAAATATCACTACTCTTCCTGAAGGACATCTCGGATATATCTTGGTAAATACTGATGATATGAGCTTAGGTATAGAAGAAGGAATAAATGTAGCACCAGAATTCACCGATGGTGAAAATGTCACATTGTCCATAGAAGAGAACAGTGAATCATGCATGAATATCGGTACAGCCATAACCGCCACAGATGCAAACGGAGATACATTGATCTATAGTCTTGGTGGTGTGGATGTAGAATCCTTTGACTTGGATTCAAATACTGGTCAGATTATCACTAAGGCAGAACTTGATTATGAAACACAAACTACATACGTAGTAATGGTTACCGTGTCTGATGGCGAGTTGACGGATACAATTGAAGTGACTATTAATGTTACAGATGTTGAGGAAATACCTGAAGTCGTGGAACCACCCGAAGTTATAGAATCTCCAGTTGTTGAAGAACCACCAGATGTTGTGGAACCACCTGTTGTGGAACCACCTGTTGTGGAAGAAACCCTATCACGGATCCGGAAACAGGTAATACATTTCCACTATTCACAGAAGGGGAAAGTACTACCCGTGGGATAGCAGAAAACACTGCACCCGGTACGAATATAGGGGCTGCTATTTCAGCTACCGATACTGACACAGATGACACATTAACCTATTCACTGAGTGGAACGGATGCAGACTCATTTAAACTTGATAGTCAAACTGGTCAGTTGGTGACAAATGATTTTCTTGATTTTGAGACAAAGTCATCTTATTCATTGACTATTACAGTTTCTGATGGGAACGATGGCACCGATAGCATTGCTGTTACAATCCTAATTACTGATGTTGACGAGCGAGCTACAAACAACGTTCCTACCTTCACTGAAGGGGATGAAGCTTCACGTGCGGTTGATGAAAACACAGCACTCGGAGTTAATCTTGGAGATCCATTTACTGCAACTGATGGGGATGGTGATACATTAACCTATCTTCTGGGTGGTGTTGATGCAGGTTCGTTTACAATTGATAGTGAATCTGGACAACTCAAAACCAATGAACCGTTAGATTTTGAAAGGAAGCCAACCTATTCTATTACAATCTCTGTGTCGGATGGACAAGGAGGTTTTGATAAAATTGCTGTTTTAATTACAGTAACAGATGTGGCAGAATTAGGTGATAACACCCCACCAGTATTTACTGAAGGTGAACTTGCCACCCGTACGATTGAAGAGAATACTGAGGCAGGTGTTAACATCGGTGAACCAATATCCGCTACAGATGTTGATGGTGACCTATTAACCTATGGAATAACAGGAACAGATTCAGCAGCGTTTAGTTTCGATAACACAACCGGACAGATACAAACGAACCAACCGTTAGATTTTGAAACTAAACCGACCTATGTGGTAACTGTTGCAGCATCAGATGGTAGAGGCGGGAGTGTACTGATTACAGTCACTATCAATGTAACCGATGTATTCGAATTACCTGCTAACAATCCTCCAGTATTCAATGAAGGTAGTGAGACCACGCGATCAATTAGTGAAAATTCTTTATTCGGTATACCTGTGGGTTCAGCGGTAACTGCAACCGATTTAGATGGGGACAATCTTTCATATACCCTAATCGGACCGGATGCAGAAATCTTCAGCATAAGTTCATCCACTGGACAAATTAGCACAAGTATATCATTGGATTTTGAATCACAATCTGAGTATTCTCTTATCGTCACTGTAACAGATGGAAATGGCGGGAGTGCCAGCATACCAGTTACCATATTCATCACCAATGTCAATGAAATCCCTTCTTTCAATGATGGTGGCAGTACGACTCGTACAATAGCTGAAAATTCTGCCGCAGGTATTGATATTGGTTCACCTATAGCTGCTTCCGATGAGGATGGTGACACTTTAACCTATGTTCTTGGTGGAACAGATGCAGATTCATTCAGTGTTGAAGTTAATACAGGACAGTTATTGACGAAAGAGCCTCTTGACTTTGAAACTAAGGCATCCTATTCTCTAACAGTCGCAGTATCAGACCCAGATGGAGAAGGCGACAATATCAGTGTTACGATTAATATTATTGATTTGGAAGAAGCAGTTGTGAATATCCATGCTCCTGTCTTTAATGAAGGACAATCTGCAACAAGATCAATTGCAGAAAATACAGCTTCAAATGTAGATATAGGGGACCCATTTACTGCGACTGACCAAGATAGTACAACACTCACATATCGACTTTCTGGCAGTGATGCATCCCATTTTAGTATTTCGGGTGCAACAGGACAGTTAAAGACCAATTCACCGCTTGATAGAGAGGAAACTGCCAGTTACTCTGTAAATGTCATTGCATCAGATGGACAATTATCCGCCTCAATAGCAGTTACAATTGAGATTACAGATATCAACGAACCCCCAAGATTTCCTAATTTGGGTACATCAGTGTTTGTAGATGAAAACACACCGCCTGGTACACCTATTGGAAGTCCAATTGAAGCCACAGATAATGACCTAAACACAGAATTAGTCTATTCTATCGCTGCTCTTCAAGACGGAAGTCACTTTGATATAAATTCTGAGACTGGACAACTTCTTACAAAACGTCCACTGAATTATGAAAGTAAGAGTATAAGACTACTTTTTGTTCAAGTTACAGATGGTGAATTCACTGCAAGAATCTCAGTTACGATCGCTTTAGTTGATTTAAACGACCCTCCAATTTTCAATGAAGGGGAAGAAACTACACGTACAATAGATGAGAATACGCCTTCTGGTGTAGCAATAGGAGGAGCTGTGGCTGCCACTGATGTTGATCAAGGTCTTACTGTTAGTGCCCCAGATGTATTAACATATTCACTTGGAGGAGTTGATGCATCATCATTTACTATTGATAGTAGTTCAGGACAAATCAGTACAAGTGCAGCTCTTGATCATGAAACGAAAGAAACATATTCAGTAACTGTTACCGTCACTGACAATGCGGAGTCAGAACTACCGACAGATCCGGGTGAACTCACTGATGAGATTACTGTTACCATCACCGTTGCAGATGTCAATGAAGCACCTGTGTTTGCTGAAGGGGATGATACGGTACGTTCAATAGATGAAAACACAGCATCTGGCGTTGCTATTGGAAGTACAATCTCTGCATCTGATGTTGACGATGGGGATGTGCTGACATATACCATGGCAGGAGCAAGTGCATCTTCTTTTTCCATCGACAGTAGTACTGGACAGATAAGGACAAATGCCCCCCTAAACTTTGAAGTTACAAATACTTTCTCTGTTACTGTAACTGTCACAGACAATGGTGGACCTGATGGGCCTTCTGGTATTCTACTTACCGATACTATTTCAGTGACTATTAATATCAATGATATTAACGATGCACCCGTGTTCACGGAAGGGGATAGTGCTAATCGAAATATCGATGAAAATACATCTTCAGGTGTTACAATAGGGAGTGTTGTTGGGGCAACTGATGAAGATACGAACCCTGTAGATACTATGTCCTATAGTCTTGATAGTAGTACAGATGCAGGGGCGTTTTCTATAAATAGTAGTACAGGACAAATTAGTACAAGCGGTGCCCTTGACCATGAAACGCAGGATTCATACACCTTTTCCGTCACCGTATCTGATCAAAGGACTCCTGCACTCACTGATACAATCACCATGACCATTGCAATTAACGATGTTAATGAAGCACCTATCTTTACAGATGGTACGGAAACAACCCGGAGTGTTGATGAAAATTCTGACTCCGGGACAAATATCGGAAGTATTGTCGGAGCAACTGATGAAGATAGAGATCCTGTTGACACTCTCACATATACTCTTAGTGGTACTGATAGCGGTTCATTTAACATTGATTCCAATACAGGTCAGTTAAAAACTTCAGCAGAACTAAACTATGAGGTAAAGAACACCTATTCTGTAAGTATCACTGTTTCAGATAATGAGAGTCCTGCTCTTACGGATTCTATAGATGTTACAATTAATATCAACGATGTGAATGATGCACCTGTGTTTTCAGATGGTGAATCAACGACCAGAAGTGTTGATGAAAACACTGCATCAGGAAATAATATCGGTTCTGTTGTTAGTGCTACGGATGAAGATACACTTCCATCTGCTGATACACTGACATATACGTTAGGTGGAACGGATTCAGGATCGTTTACCATTGTGAGTACAACGGGTCAATTACAAACCAGTTCCTCGCTTAACTATGAAACAAAGCCCTCCTATTCAGTCACTGTTACTGTAACTGACAATGGAAGTACACCTGGTCTTACAGATACTATTGCTGTAACAATAAATCTTAACGATGTGAATGATGCCCCAGTTTTTTCTGATGGTGAATCAACAATGAGAAATGTTGATGAAAACACTGCATCAGGAAATAATATTGGTTCTGTTGTTAGTGCTACGGATGAAGATACACTCCCTTCTGCTGATACACTGACATATACGTTAGGTGGAACGGATTCAGGATCTTTTACCATTGTGAGTACAACAGGCCAATTACAAACGAGTTCCTCTCTAAACTATGAGTCGAAAACAACCTACTCTGTTACTATTACAGTAACAGATAATGGAAGTACACCTGGGCTTACGGACTCAATTTCTGTAACCATTAATATCAATGATGTTAACGAAGCACCGACATTTCCAAGTGCTACTACCGCCTTAAATATAAATGAGAATGTTGCTGCGGCATCAAATATCGGTTCTCCAATCACCGCATCTGATGTTGATGCAGGGGATTCGATATCCTATTCGCTTGGAGGAGATGATGCGGACGACTTTGATATCGGTTCTACATCTGGTCAAGTACAAACTAAGTCTGATCTTGACTTCGAAGATAAATCAAGCTATACAGTTGTTATTATTGCTACAGACAGCGGTACACCGGGATTGACAGGTATGATTACAGCAACAATTACTGTTAATGATATCAATGATGCACCAGTGTTTTCTGATGGTGAATCAACAATGAGAAGTGTTGATGAAAACACAACATCAGGGAGTAATATCGGTGCTGTTGTGGGTGCTACGGATGAAGATACACTCCCTTCTGCTGATACACTGACATATACGTTAGGTGGAACGGATGCGGCATCCTTTGCTATTGTGAGTACGACGGGTCAATTACAAACCAATGCCGCTCTTGATTATGAAACAAAGACTTCATACTCTGTTACTATTACTGTCACAGACAATGGAAGTACGCCAGGTCTCACAGATTCAATTAACGTTACCATTAATATCAATGATGTCAATGAAATACCTTTCTTTTCAACTGATGTCATTACATATACTGTAGATGAAAGTTTAACCACTGTTACCAATATCGGTAGTCCTGTTACTGCTACGGATCCAGATGGAGATACACTTACTTATAGTCTGGATACCACAAGTGACACTATCTTTGATATTGATAGTATGAGTGGACAAATTAAAACAGAAATAACCCTTGACTATGACATCGCTCCATCGTATACCGTTACCGTTACAGCTACAGATAACGGAACTCCTGTTCTGATGGCGTCGAAAACTGTTACCATCAATGTAAATAATTTAAACGCAGCTCCCGTTTTTCCAAGTGGTAGCGATTCGCGTTCTATAGATGAGAATAATGCTTCTGGTGCGAATGTTGGTGCACCTATAATTGCTACAGACTCAGATGCAGGAGACATGATCACATATACCCTTGCTGGTACAGATAGTGGGTCTTTCAGCATTGATTCATCCGGACAAATCACAACCAGTCTGGTATTTAACTTTGAAGTAAAGAGTTCTTATTCTGTAACAGTTACTGCTACAGATGATAGTGGGGAATCCAATGATAGTACGACTGTCACGGTTACAATCAATATTTTGGATATTAATGATAGGCCAGAACCTACTTTCGATCCCCTTATAACTAATATTGATGAGAATAATTCTATAGGATCTATAGTTGGTGGTACTCTTTTTGCTACGGATGAAGACATAGGCGATACTTTGACCTATACACTTGACGGTCCAGATAAAGATTCATTTCAACTTGTCGTAAATGAAGTTAATCCGAATGCCCGAAATATGATATCTACCGAAGTTTTTGACTTTGAAACCAAGGATGAATATGATGTATCTTTTATCGCCACAGATACTGGCGGTCTTTCTGCTGAAGTTGAATTTGATATCAGAATCAGAGATCTTAATGATGCCCCGGAATTCAGTGCTGAGAGTGGGACACGTACAATATTAGAAAACACAGCTGCAGGAGAACCCGTTGGAGACCCAGTTGTTGCAACGGATGAGGATGAAACCTATGATACCGATTTGATGATGGACGTACCAAAGGATACATTGATATATTCATTGGAGGGGGATGATGCAGCTCATTTTGGTATAAACTCCGAGACTGGACAGATACTGACAAGTGGAGAACTCGATTATGAAAATACAACACAATATACTGTAGTGGTAAAAGTCCAGGATCGTCCCGATGACAACGAAGCAACTAATGATGTTGATGAGTCGATCGGGCAACTTACAGATACAATTACTATAACAATTTCTGTCCAAGATGTAGTTGGAGACGCGCCATCACTTAACAAAGCTCAAGTGGATACATTACTCCTACAGAACTACCCCAATCCATTCAATCCGGAAACATGGATACCGTATCAACTCTCGAAACCATCGGATGTAACGGTAACAATTTTCAATCTGAAAGGTGTTGTCGTCCGAGAATTAGCTATAGGACACCGTCCTGAAGGTATTTATAGGAAACGTAGTCGTGCGATTTATTGGGATGGTCAAAACGAAGTTGGTGAGAAAGTTGCCACAGGTGTCTATTTCATCCACTTCAAAGCAGGTGATTTTACCGCTACACGTAAGATGCTCATCCGTAAATAAGTACACTGATTATAGGAGGGGATAACCATTCCCTCCTATCCTATCCTAATACCATTTCTGATAATTAAGTCTCTTTTTAATGCTTGTTAATGTAGTATAAACTTCCAGTTTGTGCTGTATTATGAGAGCTACGAAGCATTTGTTGATGGATAATCATTTTACAAATGTTAAAACCCACCTGTATCTTGTTGTACAAACTTTTATTTATAGTCCCACGTGAGTTTGATAATATGGAAATGAGCTTCATTCTTCCAAGAATATTACTACCACAGCCATGGTAGGTGCGGTTTCTCGGTGTATGCTATAAGGCATTCATACCGTTAATTCCAGACTCTGATTCACCGCACTGATCAATAATATTAGATTTATCAACTCACTTTAGTCTCAGCCATTCCTACCCATACACATCCAATCTACTAAAATAGACTTCTGAGGAAAATAAACTCAGTAACTCTATACAGTTAAACGATTCATTTTAACTGTAAGTTTGTAATCAAAACTGTTTTCCATATTGAATCTACAGCAATTTGAATAGATGAAATTCTAAGTTGCAACGAATAACATAAATTAACGTTTGAAGTAACATAAGACATAATAGGACATTATAATAATTATATAATAATTATTATAAAATAATGTTCATTATTATTTAAAATTTGACTAATTTGTTGCAGAATAGTCATATTTGAAAATATTGTGGTATTAGATAATAACAGGTCTATTGCAAAATATAATCAATAGCCTCACCTATATTTAACCAATTCGGTGTGTTTGATATAAGGAGGAGAAACTACATTTCTCCCTATATATGCCTCTTATTGAAAAGGAAGAGATAGTTTTACCACGGGAAAGCAAAAGTTATTAATACTGTTGATTCGGGATCTAAATCCAAAAACGGCAAGTTGTATATATCACAGTTGTATTACAGTTGCATCCTAACCTTCTAAATATCTGATTTGGGTAAAGAAAGGTATGTTATATAACATCTATTAACAATTCATATTTCATCCCCAGTATGAGTATGAATAACCCAATTAGTAAAAAATAAATCATACCAACAGTATGAAGAAAAATTGACAATAAGAACAATTGAATAACGACAGTTAAGTCCTAATGCTTAATCTTAAAATGTATGTGACTTGACGTTATTCGGGAGAGGAAATTAAAATGAATATCACGATAAAAGCAACATATATATTATTAATCTGTGTAGTCATCATTGCCTGCGGACAAGGTGGGGACAGATTCTTATGGAAGTATGATAAAGTAGAAGATGTTTATCATATCAACTTGAAATCATTTGGAATAGTATCATCTGAGGTTGAATTAGCGGATGGAACTATAGTCGAAGAAATCAAACCTATAACAGTTGTTGTTAAGGATACATTGACAGACATTAATAATGTCGAACCGACAGAGGAGGAAGTCGTAAGTGTTACTAAACAAGTTGTAGAAGAACTTGTGGAACAAGCTAATGAAAAAACACCAGATTCCGTTGATTCTGAAACGACTGAATCTGGAACGACAAATACAGAAACAACTGATACTTCTCGAGAAACAAATCAAGAATTATTCCCTGAATCACCTACAGAAGAAGAAGTAAATACTATTGTCGAAGGGATAGTTGATTCTGAAACAGAATCTGTTGCTGATTCAACAAATACTGCACCTGAGGATGGAATATCGTTGTCTCCAGTAGAAACAGAAATTATTACACAACAAGCACAAAATTGCTCAAGCTACTTCGTTTGGTTAAATCCAAGTAACAGAGATAACGTGGCTGAAGGTAACTCTAATATTTCTGCTATGTGTCGTTCCTTTGTTACGCGTGTGGAAAGCATTGACAGTTCCACAAGTGATTTTGATGGTAATTTTTTGGTTACAACCAATATATCTATATTGTCATCGGAGTTACCGGCTAATCATCCAGATCAAAGTCTTCCTGGGAATTTAATAGATTATAGGTTCAGTGTTCTGTATCATAGAACTCTCAGTAGCAGTAGCTATAATTCAACTACCAGTTTCAATAGGATAATTCAACAAATGAAAGATCAGTATTTTCAGGACTTAGGTTTAACAGATTTTGAAGATGAACAACATCATCATGGAGATTCTAACCAAGTATCTGATTATGATCTTTCTATCAATGAACCTGACACAGAATATTGGCACACGCATGGGGTTGATTCGAGACACCGTCATTTACATGTTAGGGATTCATACATTGTACCTTAACTTAATAAGTGTATTCACAGAATAACTGTAAACGAGAATGATATTCAAGTAATATGAATGTTCTTAAAAACGTCGCATCATAGTCGTTCTTAAAGGAATACACATTACACCCTCCAAATTAAGAATCAACGGTAAGAATCTCTATATCAGGTTAATATCGTTGATTCTTAACTTCAGTATTTTAAAGAAAACCCTCTTCCCTCAAAAAGTCTCTTCTTATCCTAAACTGACTGATAATTCAGTATTTTGCGTAAGTCCTGTTGAAATATCCACATTACTATTTTCATCTAAATACAACTAATTAACTGAAAATTTGGAGTTCCGTAAGAACGGAATGTTTATAGAAAAACTATATAGAGCCTTAGTGAGTCCCGTAGTGACGGAATGTTTATAGAGTTTATCTCATCAATAATATTTGCAAGATTCTTGGATCTTACCATGCATTATATATTGATACACCGGCGGGGAAACCCCGTCCCTACGAAAAAGGAATTTACTAAAAACGCCCGATTCGTATTTATGTGATATGCTGTAAGCATTAGTTTGTAGTCTCAACATTCCCATTCCCATCCCCATACTCATCCAACAATTACCCTCTGGTAGCTTGCAGTATTCAAGAGAATCATAGATGTCAGTTTAGTACTTACCCAGTAATGGTAGCTTCGGTTTCCCTATTAACCCCATAAGACGTTCATACCGTTGATTCACCGATGTAGAATATAACGAATACCGCTAATCAATAAATTTCTATATATCCGCCCCGGATTAACAATACCTCCGAAACTAATAACTAAAAACCAATAGCTATAAACGGTATGTCTGTAATTTAGGGCGATATCTATCTTAAACCTTAGGTAAGATGGATAAAGGCAAAGTATAGACAAACCGAAGGATATTTATTGTGCAACGATTAACATAGATTAACGTTTGTAGTAACAATAGTCATAATATTCATTATGATAATATAGTTTTAATGTTTTTAAATACGATTTATATTACTTTTGAAATGGACAAATTAGATTCAGAATAATCAAGCCTGAAAGTATTGTGGTATTTGATAATATCAAGACTGTTACATAACATTATCAATACCCTCACCTATATTTTACCAAATCAGTGTGTTTGATATAAGGTGTAGAAACTACATTTCTCCAAAATATAAATCTTTTTGAAGCGGAAGGGATGGTTTCTAACACGAGAAAGCCAAATGAGATTTAGACTGTTGATTCGGAATCTAACGGTAAAAAACGCATGTAGTCTATATTACAGAAGCATTACAGTGGTATCTAACCTTCTAAATATCTTTATGGTGTGAAAGAAAGATACGTTATAGAACGAGCTATGAAAATTCATATCTCATCCCCATTATGAGTATGAATAACCCAATTAGTAAAAAATAAATCATACGAACAGTATGATGAAAAATTGAGTCATAAAAAAATAAGAGAATAACGATTTTTAAGTCCTAATACTTAAACTTAAAATGTATGTGACTTGACGTTATTCGGGAGAGGAAATTAAAATGAATATCACGATAAAAGCAACATATATATTAATAATCTGTGTAGTCATCATTGCCTGCGGACAAGGTGGGGACAGATTCTTATGGAAATATGATAAGACAGAAGATGTTTATTATATCAACTTGAAATCATTTGGTATAGTCTCATCAGAGGTTGAATTGGCGGATGGAACTATAATTGAAGAAATCAAACCTATTACTGCTGTTGTTAAGGATACATTGACCGACATTAATGATGCCGAACCGACTGAGGAGGAAGTCGTAAGTGTTACTAAACAAGTTGTAGAAGAACTTGTTGAACAGGCAAATACTGAAACACCAGATCCCGTTGAGGCTGAATCTGGAACTGCAGAATCAGAAACAACTGATACTTCTCCAGACACGAAGCAAGAGTTATTACTTGAATCCCCCACTGAAGAAGAAGTAAGTACTATTGTTGAAGAGATTGTTGAGAATACTGAAACAGAATCTGTGGAAGATGCATCAAATACTGCACCGGAAGAAGGAACACAGTTGTCTCCAGTAGAAACAGAAATTATTACACAACAAGCGCAAGATTGTACAAGTTACTTCGTTTGGATAAATCCAAGCAACAAAGATAACGCAGCTGAAGGGGACACTAATACTTCTTCTATGTGCCGCTCTCTAATTACCAGCGTTACAAGCATTGACAGTACCACAAGTGATTTTGATGGTAATTTCTTGGTTACAACCAATATACCTATATCGCCTTTGGACTTACCGGTTAGTCATCCAGATCAAAGTACGTCTATAGGATTGATAGATTATAGGTTTAGTGTTCTGTATCATAGAACTCTCAGCAGCAGTAGTTATAATTCAACTTCAAGTTTCAATAGTATAATTCAACAAATGAAAGATCAGTATTATGCGGACTTAGGTTTAACAGAGTTTGAAGATGAACAACATCATCATGGAAATTCTAACCGAGTATCTAATTATGATCTTTCTATCAATGACCCTGTCAATGAATATTGGCACACTCATGGAGGCGCTACGAGACATCGTCATCTACATGTTAGGGATTCATACACTGTACCTTAACTTAATAAGTGTATTCAAAAAATAACGGTATACAATAATGAATTTCTTGTATATTAATGTTCTCAAAAACGTCTTTACATAGATGTTTCTTAAAGGAATACATTTCACACCTAAAAATTAAGAATCAACGGTAAGAGTGTCTATATCAGATTAATATCGTTGATTCTTAACTTTAGTATGTTAAAGAAAACCTTCTACCCTCAAAAAGCCTCTTCACATCCAAATCTGTATAAACCTCGTATTCGATGATCCAGGCATACAAAAGTCGCAAAATATTAACCTTGTATTAACGATAATAATAGACATTATAATGAATTAAATAACAGGAGTTTCTTAACACCAGAGTATAAAGTTCAGAGGGAAGTTGTGTAAGCCACAACAGGTTTCCATAGCTAATCATCAAACCCTTTCTTCCAATTCCTGAGGTTATCTTTTACGACACAGTATCTTTTTACACCACTTATTGCATGTTCTACACGTATTCCTATAGTTGCTATATTCTTATTCGTTTCTTTTTCTTCAACCGTAAGTTCTTCACCTTTCGGTTTTTTCTTAGATTGAACAATGTTTATATTTGGAAGGATAAACCTTGAAAGCCGTTATCTTGATACAAAGTGCTTCTTTGAGACACACAATATCCCACCGTATCGGCTATAAATTTGTCATGGCATTTTCCTTCAAAAGAGGCTGTCAATAAGATGACTTTACAGGTTTCATCAATAATCAAATTCTTTTTTACTGTATGGCATTTCTTTTTTTCACATTAATGTGAAATAATTAGTTGCTAAAACCCATTTAGCACAACCCATTATATAAATTATTTTGTTATGTCAACATTAGATTATATACCATAAGATTATTTGAAAAATATGAATATATATGTCTGTATATTATTTTATGAATTATAAGAGTGGATATTGATAACACATTCTATCTGTATCTATTGGAATATTAAGTAAGAAATTAGAAAACCTATTCATGAAATAGCCTATAACATAATTGATAGTCTATTCTAAATTATCGAATTGTATGAGATCAGTTGATAATTATATAATATAATTGACTTTTTTATTTTAAGTTAGTATAATCCTAATAAATCAATAATAAATTAGTTATTATTAAATGTTATAATGATTTAATCTGATTAATATTATAGCACCAAGGTCTGAAGTTCAATCTAAAGTTGTGTAATCCACAAACAAGTTTCCATTACTAAGTCGCTGAAACCTTTTTCCAGTTTTGAAACTTAATCTTTTACAATATGATTTCTCTTCACCCCACTAATCACGTGTTCTACTTGTATTCGTTACCTGTATTCGTATATCAGGGGTTGAGTCATATCAAAGAGTTCACCGATAACATCCTGTGTCATCGGTTTTCGCAAGTAAATCAAGATAAAATTACAACATCTCTTCATTGGTATCAAACAACTATTTTTATAAGAGGTATATCCCCGTTTTTTCTTTGTTTTCCTACAAGAGTATATGTTTGAACATAATCTAAAAAACATCTAAAAAACAAGGAGAAAGTTCTGAAAACTCATCTGGGGTATGACCTGTTAGTACCTGAAATATTTTTGGCTAATTTTTATTGTTTAATAACTAATCATTTACCAATCTCTAAAGTATAGAATGTGTAGATTGATGCCAGTTTAATAGAACTAACAAAAAACCCTTAATTCGTTATAATGTCTCGTCTATAAATTACTTATTACTACAAATTGTATATATAGTATATCGATAATGTATGTAGTATCTGAAAGTATATTAGGCTTGTCGTTATTGTAAGGAGTGAAAATTAAAATGAATATCACGATTAAAGTAACCTATATATTATTAATTTGTGTAGTCATCATTGCCTGTGGTCAAGGTGGGGACAGATTCCTATGGAAATATGATAAGGCAGAAGATGTATATCGTATCAACTTGAAATCATTTGGTATTGTTTCAACTGATATTGAATTGCCAGATGGAACTATTGTTAATGAAAACAAACCTATTACCGCAGTTGTTAAGGAAACATTGACAGACATTAATGGCAACGAACCGACACCAGAGGAAGTCGTAAGTGTTACTAAACAAGTTGTAGAAGAACTTGTTGAACAGGCAATTACTGAAACACCAGAACCCGTTGAGGATGAATCTGGAACTGCAGAATCGGAAACAACTGATACTTCTCGAGACACAAATCAAGAATTATTCTCTGAATCACCTACTGAAGAGGAAGTAAACACACTTGTTGAAGAAATAGTTGAGACTGAAACTGAAACTGAAACTGAAACTGAAATTGTGTCTGAGACTGATTCAACTGATACTGCCCCTGAAGATGGAATACCATTGTCTCCAGTTGATACAGAGGAGATTACACAACAAGCACAAGATGGCACGAGTAACATTGCCTTCTTAACACCCTTTGGATACACACATGATGGTATTACGGCTGTGGGTAACTATGATGTACAGGTTTACTGCAGTTCTGTGTTAGAAACCCCTGTCCAACAACCGGATGGTAGATATGCAATAACAACCAAATTTAGGGTAGGAGCTAGTACAAAGACCTTCCGTACTTACCAATATAGACGTGTCAGTGAAAGTACACTTAATAATTATAATAGTTTCGTCAATGTTATACTTCAGATGAAAAGAGCGGATTGGACCAGATTGGGAATTTCAGAGCATGAAGAACAAGAACATCGGCATGCAGGAGGGGTAGTGAATAACTCAGTGTATATCCCTGACGGTGACCTTTGGCATAATCACGCTAATTATGCTACAAAACACCGTCATGGCCATATGCATGACCTAACTGGAGCTAATTAAACGCGTGGGTTTGAATGATGGTATATGAACTTTACCTTATTTGAATATAAGACAATTATACACAGTAGGAGCGGTTTCTAACTGTTCCAAAGTACAAGATTCTATTTATTATTGATACTCACGGTAGAATAGTCAAGTTTGTAAAGAGTTGTGGTTTTGGATATTAAGCTGATTTTAATTCAAAACACCGACATGGTCATGTTCTTGACTTATTATCCTAACTATAACAAACTAAACGGGAGTTTTGAAAACAGGATTTAAACCTTTTCTGGCACAAATATGACACCAAAATACCTGATGTAAAGATTCTGATCTTTCAAACTCATGTTAACTCTAACTCAGTTGTATGGATGGAGTATTGGATCCAACCATACAACTGACCCTTAAAAGTTCTATTACTTCTTTCCCAAAAATCCTGAGATTCTAACACCCTCTACTGTAGAAAGGAATTCCGATTTCCGACTCCTCCTTTGTATACCTAACCTTTCCCGTACCCCTACCTATCCAACCTCCAAAAACACGCCATTGAAGGAAGCACCTCCGATACTAATAACTATAAATTTTATATGTGAAGAAAATATTTCTATTTTACAACATAATTCCATTTTCAATTGAAATATACACATTACTATTTTCATCTAAATACGACTAATTAACTGAAAATTTGGAGTCCCGTAGGAACGGAATGTTTATAGAATAACTATATAGAGCCTTAGTGAGTCCCGTAGTGACGGAATGTTTATAAATATAACATTGAACTAAATTATCTTTTTCCTAATGTAAATAATGTACACTTCTCAATTAGAATTGGTATAAAAATAACACAATATATATCACATTAAATACACAATTCCACCTAAATATACAGATTCTCAAGGAAAATACCTAAATTATTTGAAGAAAATACGAATATATTACATCTATGTTATAAATATAATAACATTTTTATTGCATTTCTATTTAAGTTTAGTTATACTATTAATTACATATAGTAATTTGTCGTATGGGAAAACGAACCTACAACCTACAGAAATAAAGAGGTATATTATGCGTCTTAAAGATTACCACAAAGAATTCGTTGTCAAGTGTTACGCAAAATTTATGGACCGTAAGGATATTGTTTTAGCCTTTATTGAAGAATACAAGGGCGATATTGAAGAACTCTGTGGAAAAAAATATGAGACTAAAGATGAATTTATGGGTCGATATATATTACAAGATAATACAGAATACCTTAGCTTGAAAGAAAAAGAAAAAGAAGCAGAAAATATGTTTCCTGTTATCGCAGAAATTATAAACAAATATATAATCCGCTTGCTCTCTGATCGATTTCGGAGATTGGATATAAATCATCCACAATTTCCTAATAATTATAGAGAACTTTTTAATACTACTCGCGACGAATTCTTAAATGTCAAGGATGTTAGCTATTTAGATGATACACAAGATATTATTGTCGAATTGGAGTTCCTATACAACATTGTTAAAGTAAATATGCTACAGTTAGGAGAATTAACCAATATAACTTTAGCATATCAAATTCTTAAAACTATTACGGCAACTAACCTAATTAAAGGTGAAGTGGGTATAATTGACATTACTCCAGAGGTTACACCTTCTAAATCAAATAATCAGAATAAAATTACCACTACAAAGGAAAACAAAGTAGAGAAACAGAATTCTGATACTAAGGAAGATAATTGAATTATAGGATTTTTGATGAATTTAATACTTTTTTAAATTTTTGAAATCTTAAATTAAAACCCTTACAAACCTATATCAGATAAGGGTTTACAATAAGTTTAAACACAATTCACAATCCTACACTTTGTAGGAAAAGTGTAACATTTTAAAGGAATTCAAAACATGAGATTTAAAGACAACCATATCGATTTTGTCATTACTGCATTTGCACGTTTTATGAAGGTACCAGAAATTATTGACGTATTTATCGATACATTTAAAGATGATATTGAGGAGTTATTCGGTAGACCTTATATTGGTAAGTCACAATATATTCAAGAATACATCGCAGAAAATCATAATCCAGTAGATGGAGAAGATGATTATTATGACGACCTAATTGTAAATGGAGAAGATGAGTATTACATGAATGCGTGTAGTGATGACGAAGAGATACGTACTAATATTGCTTCTCGGATACGTAGGTTTAATATCACCCATACACAATTCCCTAAGAAGTATAGAGATAAATTCTATAAAGCACGTAGAGAGTATTATAATGAACTCCATTCAAAGAGTCTTGATAATCCACAGAACAATATCGAGGAATTAGAAGCACTCTATAGAATGGCGAAAAAACGTATCATTGAAGAAGACGACCTACACCAAGTTCCCATCGCACACCAGATTCTAAAAACAATTATTACTGCAAAGAAAGTACTAAACGAGAAAGAAAAGGCAGAAGAAAAACTCTCTCAACAAAAATCACTATCAAAGCCACAGGAAGCAATTTCTGAATAAGGTTATAATAGTAACGTGAGTTTGATAATTGGTAATTGATCTTCATTTTATAAGAAGAAAATACTAAAATATTGGGTTGGAACGTTTTCTAATCACTTCGAAATACAATATTCTGATTTTCAAACTGACGATTTGTTATTGGATGATTGTATCAAACGTATAATTAACGTGAGGTGGATGTTATGTGTGGATCTGATTTTCTAAAACAATATTCTCATTAACCGCTCTGATTACAATAATCTGATTTATCAAACTTACGTTATAATTACTATAGTTTGGACAATTATGAGAGGTATCCATCAATATTCGAAATGTTTCTGGCTTTTTCAACACGTTTCTCACGCCAATCCAACTTTGAGAATATATTTTCAGATGAACCTAAGGAACCCCCAACGGGGCGAAATGTTTGTAGAAACAGCATATTTACGCATATAATAAGTCCCAGCGGGGCGAAATGTTTGTAGACACTATCTCATAAATCAAATATTTGGAAGATTTTTGGATCTTACCATGCATTATTTTGATACAACGGGTGAGAAACCCCGCCTCTACGAAAGAGGAATTAACTGAAAACGCACGATTCGTATTTATGAGATACGTTGTAGAAACAACATATTTGCGCATATAATAAGCCCCAGCGGGGCGAAATGTGTATTGCTGAAAACTGTCCAAACTATTGTTAAAAATTAAATTAATTTGATTATCAATTCTTACACCATTATTGTAATACACTCACAGGTCTAATTGGTTATGCAAAGTCGAAAAAAATATCAGAATGTAATTTTCTATCTAATAGCAATATGTACTACTCTTTTTACACTTACAATCTTTATACCAAAAACCACTGCTCAAGATAATGTTGTAAAGGCAATATACTTTCATCCAAATGACATATCACCTGATGTAGGAATTAACGCGACACTTGATACAAACCTAAAACAAGCGCAGAGTTTTTTTGCTGATGTAATGGACTCACACGGATTCGGTAGAAAAACCTTTCAGTTAGACACAGATTCTAACAATAGGGTTATAGTCGATCACGTCGAAGGTAACTTCAAAGATACCCATTACCACAAAGATACATTCCTTAAAGTATTAGATGAACTCACACCGCATTACAATACATCACAGACGATATATTATATTGCTATAGACCTAAGTATAGCTGATTTGATTATTAGACTTGATGACCGTGAAACCTATGCTTGTGGTGTAGCATCGGGGAATTGGGCGGCGACTGCAGCCGGTGGATGTTATGATTATAGTGTAATCGCTCATGAACTTGGACACACATTTGGGTTGAAACACAATATCCACAGTAATGGTGCCATTGACACGATGGTAAATAACCCCTGTGCTGCTGAATGGTTAGATGTAAATCCTTTCTTGAATGGAGGGTATACAGATACAGGAGCTACTTCAGCGTTTTTACTACCACCCCGACCAGCACCAACACAAGGCGATATCCGATTTAGTTTTCAGGTTAGTGATCCTGATGGAGTACATCAAGCACAGCTTTTTGATCGAAAACATGACACTGTTATTGCATGTAAGGGTCTTAACGGAGAAAATGCTACTTTCCATCTTGATATCAGCCAATTGGATGATGATGTTGATTCAATAATTCTTGCGGTTATAGACAAAAGTGGAAATCATATAGAATTCAATGTCCCTGTTAATGTATCTGAGTTGTTGAACAAAAGTGTTATAATAAGAGACACGAATTTAGATGCTATTATTCGAGAAAACATCAATATACCACCAACTACGCAGCTAACAAGCCAAATATTAGCAACCCTAACTTCACTTGAACTCACAGATTCAAACCGTCAAATCACAGACCTAACAGGATTGGAACAGGCTTTGAATTTAGAAACATTACGAATACAAAATCAGTCATCTATTGCAGATTTCTCTCCTATTAGTTCATTAACTGGACTGAGTAGTCTTGAAATTTCATATTCTCAGTTTACCAACTTGAGCCTGTTATCACCACTAACAAACTTATCAAGCCTTACACTTTCTGGAAATTCAATACAAGATATATCTGCATTATCAGGATTAACTAACCTTACCTCGCTGGATCTAAGCAATAATCAGATAACTAATTTCAATTCACTTTTCTCATTGTCGGAATTAAAACAGTTATGGTTAACGGGAAATACAATCACTGATAAAACTCAACTCCTTTCTTTGAAAGAACAGAATCCTGATCTCGTCCTCTATATAGATGTTGACGAAAGTGTTCCCAATACTCCGCCTACCTTTCTTGAAGAAGCAGAAACTATACGGTGGGTTATTGAAAATACACCTATTGGTACAAGGTTCGGCAGCTCTATATCCGCAACTGATACAGATTTAGATCAATTAACATATTCTATCTCATCTTCAGTGGATGGAGGTGTGTTCAATATTGATAGCAGAACAGGCAAACTTATTACGAATGGAATATTGGATTATAATACCAAAAACAAATATACTATCAATGTTTCTGTGACTGACGGTAAAGGTGGGAGTGCAAGCATTACTGTGACAATAAATGTAGCACCAGGTGATGGAGGAACAATTATACCTGAGCTAATACCAATTCATGTGAGTTTCAGTGAACTTATGATTCCTTCACGAGGAGGCGTTCATTCTCTACCTCAATGGTTGGAATTATATAATAGTTCAAAAAAAGATACTGCAAATCTCAGAGGTTGGCAGCTGGCAATTGAAGCAAGAGATCTAAATGGTAAACACAGACATGGGATCATTTCTCTTAACACTCTTTACATTCCACCAGAGGAAACAGCACTAATTGTCACATGGCAGGCAAGACAAAAAGATATTCTAATAGCAGAAAACCAGATCTATAGTTTTTTCACACACCATTTTGATGAATTTGAACAAAACCAATACAGGAATATGCTCATTGGATTAGCTGGTTTCTCATTGAAGCTAACAAACCGTGAAGGTCTCTTAGTTGATAAAATTGGGAATCTGGATGGAGATCCCAGTACAGAGGATGCACCTATATGGGAAACACCTATGAATACAACAAAAAATGCACCACGGACATCTATAATGCGGAGATATGCAAAGGATACTTTCTTGCCACTGGATGGAACAGAAAAGAATAATTGGCGAAGCTCCTCAGATTTTCCATTGGCTGTTTCTACATTTTGGGGAACTAAAAATGATTTAGGAAATCCAGGGTATAGAGGTGAAGGAACTTTACCTGTCACTTTATCACATTTCAAGGCAGAAAAAAAATATAATACATCTATAATTACTTGGACAACCGAGTCAGAGATTAACAACGCAGGATTCAACATACTCCGAAGCGAAACCCTTGAAGGTGAGTATAAAATTGTCAATCCTACATTGATTCAAGGGGCTGGAACTACTTCTCAACGTAATCAATATACTTGGACAGATACGACCCTACAAGAGAACAAGACGTATTGTTATCGGATTGTGGAGGTGTCTTTTGAAGGAATACAACAAGAGTTGGCAACTGTCAGAATGCGTGGTTTAGTGTCATCCAAGGAAAAACTTTATACAACATGGGGTGATCTTAAAGATTGATAACAAAATTCTCAATCAATTCTAAATATTCTATAGTTTTCACAGATTCTACACATAGCACTCCTCTGGAGTGCGGGATTGTTACACTTCACTACTATAGACATATTGCTCCGCTGGATCAAAGACCACAACTTATACCGTTGTTGGTCCTAATCAATACAGAACTAATAATACCGATCTTCGATGTTTCCCCACACCAGAGGTGTGATATGTCTATAGAAATAAAAGGTAGAGAGAGTGCTGCACTCCAGCGGAGTGCTATGTAAAATCTCAACTTTTGATTTAAAAGCGTTCTTGGTAAGTTATGCCAATACCAAAGCTATCAGTTAAAAAATAAAAACACTTGAAATCCCACATTGAGACCGATAGAAACTGTCTAATCATTCTAAATCTATGAATTATAAAAAAATAATTATCACAATCATCATAAGTTGTATTATCAACATTCCTTCGTTAACCCATGCTATACGAAATCAAACTGTACAGTATACAGAAACTGCAACCCTTCAAAATGAAACTATACAAGAACAAGCAAAATCTGATGCGGAAAAAGATGCTATACAAAATACAAATAGTTTTGTATGGTTTGGAACAGGTTTAGGATGTTGTGTGACAACCTCCGTTTGTACATTGGCTGGATGCTATATAGGTAGTATTACCAAACCAACCCCATTGATTGAGGATGATATAAATGACATCTTATTTTATGACTCCACGCAGATTGGTGATGGTTCTTGTTTATATGAGAATGGTTGTATGGATGAAGGATGTTTATTAGGAGCAGTATTCGGCGCGTTAATTCCTATTATTGGTATATACAACTATAAGACCAACCCATCACCAGACAAATTAATTGGTAAATCTGCTGAATATGTAGAGGAATACACAAAAGCATATAAGAAGAAAACGCGTTCAATACGAAGAAACATGGCAGCCGCGGGTTTTACTACAGGGTGTTTATCATTAGCTTCGTTTATCCTTTTATCTGATTAAGGTTATACCATTTTCAATTGATTTATTTTCATTATGACTTTATTTTGTGTTCTGTTCTTTGGTAGGAGGGATCTATGTATCCCGACTCTTTAAATGAGACATTTTTATTAAAAATGGTAATACATGCTAGTGCTTAGTCAAGTGATAATCGATGGGTATAGTCGTTTTAGTTTTATACGTGCATCATCTGTAGTAAACCTCCAACTTGTTTTGGTCTGTTTTTCATTTCTTCTGTTTTGCCAT
>JAGFCA010000058.1 GCA_022394755.1 Candidatus Poribacteria bacterium | reverse complement strand
CATGGCAAAACAGAAGAAATGAAAAACAGACCAAAACAAGTTGGAGGTTTACTACAGATGATGCACGTATAAAACTAAAACGACTATACCCATCGATTATCACTTGACTAAGCACTAGTAGGTTGTAACAAAACAAATTGATCTGGACGTGGTTTATGAAAAATACCTGCTAAATGTTCATGCCATGCGGAACTATATCGTTCGATCGCTTTCAACACCAACTTTATATTCATATCGTTCTGTTGTATTCCACGAATTGATGTCAGTTTCGCCAGACGATTTGATCTATCAAAATCGAATGTCTTTCCAGGTAGATAATTAAATAATATTTGATGCTTTCCTCTCGTCATTACCATATCAAATTCTCCGTATTAAATAGATTAAATTAAAATTCAATTTTCTAATTCGATCTCAATTACTTCGTCTACATCGCGCAGACTTCTCATTGGACGAGGGATTAGAGCGTTTGACACAAATAGTTCATGACTTCCTGCCCCGATGATTTGATCTAAGAAATGTCTTACATGTTGCTGGATTTCGTCACAGAATCCTCTTTCAGTCTCATTCTTTGGATCAGTGACACCGTATGCTTTTTCAAGTAGTGGAATAAAATCCTCTGCAGTCAATGTTCCACTACTAATTTGTTTTTTTACATAGTTAAGCATGTAATATAAGTTTGGATTTCCTTCTTCAGATGAGTTTGCGATATATTGGAGCAGAACGCTCATGAATAAGCCAGGTAATGTACGCTTAACACTAAACTTAGACCACCGATTTATTGCCACAGGTTCAATAAATTGTCCTAAAAACTCGTGGAATTTCGTGAAATATGTATAATGACTTTGGTCTCGTTCACGACCGGGATGTAAACACATTAGTACTAGTCCAACATGTTGGCGTCCAATTCGACTAGAGGCCTGAATGTATTCAGCATTTTGCCTCGGCATTCCATAAAATAACATTCCGTTGAATCGGTCTACGTCTACACCATGGCTAATCATGCTTGTTGCTAAGATAGAGTCAGGTGTTTCACCTGGGGGTGGACAAGGTCTTTCTACCTTTTCAAGGATATCTGTCACTTCAGAAGTAGAAGTACTTCCAGTCATTTCCGAAATTTCAAGTTGACGATACCCTTTGCGCTGTAATTCTGTATTTACTGAGTTTTCTAAGTCGGTATGAATCGAACTAAGATCACGGGTGGCAAGGAAATATGCCAGCGAAGTAATATAATTGTCGATTAGATTATTCCATTCAGGAGTATCTGGTTGAAGACTACCATTATACGGGTTTGAATCATAACCAGTTGTCTGTTGCAACGTTTGAAGAGTTTCATGATAATATTGTAATAATTCCAATACTGAGTTGAGAAGTGTCTTATTATGTGGAATGATGCCATAAAAAATCCTCTGGGCATAATCTTGTGTTTTGGCGTAAAAAGAACTCCCAAGAGTGGGACCCGGTCCGGGAAAAACGCGTGATTGTTCTTTCGTTCGACCATAAAGATGTTCCACCTGTCTTTCAAACGCCTCAATTGTTGCCGAAGAGGCAATTATTTTTAATGAGTCTGTCTGTCCGAATTTTTTTAGTAATTCCTGTGTAAAAGTTTCATAGTGTGCATCAAATGTTCCAAGACCTTCACGTAATAAGTGTAATTCATCTTGAATAAAAAGCGTTGGTCCAGAAATACCTGTTGGAATTTTATTAATAAGTCGTTTTGAGTCATTACACTCTTTTTGACAGCATTTGCCTTTGTAGTACCCATGTTTTGTGCAATAACCTGTTACCTGTCCGAATATTAGCGAGAATTTGCGCTGGTTTCCTAATCCTGCTAATTTATCAATTGTTCCTACAATAACAGATGGGAGGTAACGATAGATTTCATTGTCAATTACATATATAGGGAGTAGACCATTGGGAAAGGCACAATTTCCATTAACACATCGATGACGTAAACGAACAGTTTCTTGATCCAAATCAACTTGAATAGAATTTGTTCGACAGGATGGACAAGTAACGACACGTTTCCATCGTTGACGGTATTCTTTATCTACTGCATGACTCCAATGAAGAGATTCTTCAGGTGTGTATTTAGGTTTTTTACTAATATCTAATAATTCGTTTGGAGTACCTTCCTTACCAACAAAGTAGCCGACTGCAAATCCCGCAATACCTTTATCAATAAGACGTGGATCCGATTGTTCACAGCGAACCAATTCTGCAGCTCCAATTATATCTGCCATCCGTTGGGTCTGTTGTAAAGTTAATAACCTCAATGGGAAACGTGTCCAAGCCGTTACACCTGCCCGTTTTCCACGAAGTCTATCAAAGAAGCAGTGAAAGACAAGAACTCCCAGATATGCTTCAGTTTTACCTCCTCCAGTAGGAAAATAGATGATGTCAACCATTTCTCGTTCTGATATATAAGAATCATTAGTCTGACCAAAAGCAGTAATACCGGGAATTTGACTAACGAGAAAGACAATCTGAAAAAGTCTCCATTCCTTTTTTCGTTTACTCGGTAAAGGATGATTGCCAGCGCGACTAAAAGCTTCATTTGTTAGTTGAAAAGCGAGTTGGATATCTGGGTTAACACGGATCAGTTCCAATCCTTGCTCAAAATTTCTTATTTCTGTTTGAAATTGATTCTTGTCCCGGTCAAATTCTTCCTTAAAATGTGTGTCCCATAGATTACCAAAACTTCTACGATAATTAGCTTCTTCAGTGTCCCAAGTAGTAAGACTTTCATTCATTGCAGATAAAATTGATTCAAGAATTGGAATTGGTTTACTCGATAATTCTTCAAATGGGGCAGATGGTTCAGTTTGAGTTAAATAACGTTTCTGAGAGTAGTGAGGGGTATGTGTAGTACGATATTTTGTATCTTCTAACTTTTCAACTGCACAGTTAAAGCCGCGTCCCCAAAGATTACGATCATAACGGAATCCTCGGGGGGCAAGTTCTAAAGTGAAAGGTAAGACTTCACCTTCAATTAAACGGAACTCAGCAGAAGTATCAAAGAAGAAATTCTCGCGTGTCAAGGAACTGTCAAGCATTGGGGACATATTGATAAAATTGATTGATATAAGTAGATTATCAGACTGTTTAGGATTTGAAATGTTATCATATTTGTTACATTCAACTTCCAGATCCCAATTCCAAGAAAGAGGGATTTCGTTTACATGTTGATCTTTGAAACGCGTATATTCACTTTCAGAACTTAATGCTGTGCTGGTGATATTAATTTGATTGTCTAAATCCTTATCAATAGTACGTAATCGTTCTTTGTCTGCATTCACAATCTGTTGAATTCGCTTGAATTCGGTGTCAAGGGCATGTTCAAGATCGGACAAATTAATTTCATAAATTCCATCAGTATTTTCTTGAAGAAAGATATCTCCAATTGCCTTACATTGTATTTTTTGAAATCGTAGACAAAGTGTGTCTTTTGAAGGTTGTTTATCCTTACTTTCATCATGTGCTTGCTGTCGTTCGGTTTCAAGATTCAATCGTGTTTCTTTTTCTTCCTCATCTTCTATTGCACCATTTTCAGTGGTATCATTTGAATCTCTGACTTTAATCTTCGTGTTAGCCTGTGCATCTCTATACCTGAAATGACCTTGGAATTCGAGTTGTTCTACAAGAGACGGGAATATTCGATAGTAACATGTCCATTGTATGGTTACTTTTATCTTCAACCTACCGTTTTGAGGATGTACCAAAAACTCTGCTCCGAATGCAGTTGGACACAATTTATTCCGCAAATCAATGGGTAAATTGCTTACATTCTCATCATTCTCTGCTGCTCCAGATCGAAGGTTACCAACAAAATATCGATCACGAGGCATATTAAAAAGACAGTAGTCTTCCAATCTACCAGAGGCTTTACCGATTACCTGCTCTGCAATATAGTTTGCAAGATTTTCCTCTTCCTCTGGTGTCCAATTTTCATTCATAGAATTTACTCCTTTAATAACTGACCTAAATCTGAGATTAAGAAAATCCCTTGTTCTTCTTTCACATTTTTGACTGTTAGTAAACATAGAGCATCTTTGAAATCATTGAATGTGATTCCCAATTCAGGATCAATTAGATCATTGATTTGATCTGGTCTTGTTTCGACAGCACCTTGTTGTAACCATTGATTCAAACGCCGTGATAGTCCTATATGAACACCACGCAGACGAGTAGCTGCACGTGCAATTTCTTTATGGTACTGTAGAGTAAATGGCATCTCCAAAATTTTAGCAATCCGTTCTAAATCCAAAGGGTTTTTTGGACACAAAACTTGCCCATCAACCCACAATCGTATGGCTTGGGAGGTTTCTATTTTACTCCCAAGATGTCTTATATTAGTTAATATCTTATCAAGGTCCATACTGGAACCTTTAACACAATTCGAAATCTCTTCTTGCCATTTTTGAATAAGATTAACAGATAGGGCAATAGATGGATGGGCATGAACTCTTGAAACGATAAGTTGATAAAGATTCTGTCGACGCTGTCCATGGATGTACAGTACAATGTCATTTGGTCGAAGTGAACATGCAGTACGTTCACGTTTTTCTAACTCTAACCCTTTATTGGTTCGTAATACGAGTTGAACCGTAGCGTATTGTGGGAACTGAATATTGAATCCTTCAATAAATGTGATATTCATAATTTTATCTGTCGTTAAAGTAGTTTGATGTTTATCTCCATCTTCTAAGGATGATTGTTCTCTCAACTGTTTCTCATCAAGAGTTGTATAATCATCTTCCTTCATTAGCCAAGCAATTTCTTCAACGCGGTCTTCAATATCAAATATCTTTTTTATTTCAGGAATAGAGATCTTTTTACTTTCTTCGACTTTCCATTGGTGTGGTGTAGTTGTAAGTATACGTTGAGATTTATCTATCATTTCTTGTTTGTTAACTATACTTCTTACATCTTGATTAAACGTTTGCAGTGTTTTAAGATTGTTGGGGTGTTTCTCTTGCAAGGCTTGTTCACATTCCTCAATACTGTATTTAAATGAATTAATCTGATGCGGATACAGTAAAACAGTTAATGTATCAAGTCTGAATATTGAGGCATATCTAGCATGGTTACGAGGAATACCTATAAATAGTGGATACCATATCCTATCTATAGGTGGAATGTCATAAGTATCTACTTTTTCTTGAACATGATGGTATTCACGAAATCGTTGCCATTGATTAAATTGTCTTATACTTACAATCCAAACATTGATTGAGTTTAGGTCTTCTGTTGAAATGCCATAATATGCTAATAATGCTAGAGAAAATAACCTTTTTCGTTCTTCACTGGAAAAAATAAGTATTCTTATGCTATCTGATGAGATTTCTTGCATGCAGTAATTAGTTAGAACTTTCCACAAAGGTGGTTCATCCATAGATTGAAGTTGGTCATGAATTTCTACTAAAGTCTGATAACATTTATATAATATTTCTCCAAGGGGATTGCCTTCAGTTTGCAGACTGTTAATAAATTGATATACTGTTTCTTTAGAATTCGATAGAGAGTAAATACCCCAATAACTTGAACTTTCTGCTTCATAGAATTGATAAGGCACATTGAGTTGCTCCAGACCACTAATATACTTCCGGATAACTGTGATAGAATTTGAGGCGATGCTTCCTTCTGCTTCTCTTGATGCCGCATATAATACTCTATTTACCTCTTTATACATCTTTGAATGTAAGTTGATGGTATCACCATCTAAAATCAATGGTTCAACTGAGGTTGAATCACATCCATCAATTATTGAATGTGGCCAACGGAATACCTGCCAACCTTCTTTTTCACATAAGCGGATTGTTTCAGATAATGGATTTTGAATGCAGGCTATGGCATGAATTTGTCTTTGTTGAAGGGCAGCTAAACCTAAAGGAAACCAATTAACCCGATCACCATTTCCAAGGTCTATAAAACACCACGAAGGATTGTATGTGTCAATTATTGAATCGGGATTGGTTGGTATATTAGAAAAAACTACAGGAGGAAGTGGATTAGGTAGATTACTATTTGGTAAGTATGAATCTTTCCTTTTCTTTAAGTTGATTTGATCGAATAACATACTAAGTGTATAGTCACCACACGACGTTTTTAATAGATGTTCTCGAATGCTTGCCATAAGACCAAAATAGATCACGCTTTGAGGTATCCTAGTTGAATTCAGATTATAATATGCGTGACGTAGTAACACTGTAGCAAATAATACAGGAATTCGATGTGGTAATTCATCTGGTAAGACAATTAATAAAGGTTTCTCTTGACTATGGGCAGAACATGCTAATTGTGCACAATACTTATCAAAATCATCAATAGTATAGTTTCCATTTTCATAACACAGACGTTTGTTTCCCCAAACTTGACAGAAAAAATCATCTTGACTGGAGTCGAAGTGGTCAAGTATTTTCAACACTTCATGCCAGTAGTTATCATTTAACATATCAATTGCCTTATTTAGAAAGTGAGAGTTCAATTATATGTTTGAATTAAATTCTTGAAATTCTTCTAATGTGAAAATTCTATAACTTGTCATACCTTGTAAAAGTATAATTTGATCCGGACACAGAGTATCCAAGAATTGCTGATAATCTGTAGAACATACAATTACAGTTGACCTGTGTTTTTTCGCTGTAGTCCATAATTTTTTTGAAACTAGTTTGCTTGTGATTGGGTCTAAACTCTCGCAAAATTCATCTAATAACCATACATTACTATCTTTAGAAAACAGAAAGGCTAACATGGCACGGTATTTTTGTCCGGTACTTAATTCTTGAAACGATTTTACATATAAATATGCTTCAGAAAGACCAACTGAATTCATCAATTCAATTCCTCGATTCATATTACCTTTACCCAAAACATCTATCAAAGGTTTTTTAGAACCAATTGGAGATAATGTTGTAATTTCAGCTTCATCTGGTATCAAAATCTTTCCTTTAGTCATTTGAATTTCGTTGTTTAACAATTTCAGCAAAGTACTCTTACCTGTACCGGATATACCAGTAATTAGACAGATTGATTCAGGATCTATAGAAAAATCTAACGATTGAAAGATAGTATGTTCAAAAGTATCTAATGATGTTCCAAACGCCCTTTCTACTTGATTAGTTAGTTTAGTACGTGGAACCTGTTTAGAAAAATTCACTTCAACTTTCTTAAATACAATTGGGGTTGCAATTGGTTCTTTAAGTTTGTAGTTAGTTTTGTTACTATGAGAAATGTTAAGATCAATAAGCCTTTTCTGAATGAATTCATCTGCGTCAGGATGAAGTCCCTTAATATATACAGGTTTTGGATATGAAATAACAGTCTTGAATTTAGCATCGCCTTTTAATGTAGGACGAAGAATTTGTTTTTTTAAATCAGTTATAGCTTCATCATAATTTCCACTACTGTTTGTGTTAATCAATGCTTGAAATTGCGATCTCTTAGCATCAACAATTCCACATGAATCACCTGGTAATATATCCTTTTTCTCGTATCTGCTGATGTTTTTAATTAGATAATCGAAATCTTTGACAATTCGATGTCGATTGCCTTCTGTTTCTCCAATATATTTCATTCCAGCGTTTTCTGCAAAAGGTACATAACGAAGCATGTCTGCACATATTTCCAACACATAAGGTTGGTAGCCACCGCTTTGCCAGTGTCTTTGGGCAAACTGTATTGAATGTTTGACTAATATTTGTCCAATACCAGTTCCTTGAAGTTCTGGATGGACTACACATCGAGCTATACGAACAAAAAGTGAGATATACTTCCTTGAGGTTGCTTGATTCCATTGATTCCAACTTGTACCGTTGAGTTTGCAGGTTGTGTCGAAGAAGTAATGGCGTGGTTTTGAGACTAAGAATGGTGTAGTTAATTCGATATATCCTACAACAGAAGGTAATAAGGGATGTGAAATGCATACAACTAAAGGAGCGTGTCGTCCAAATAGAGCTTTACCTCTATAATGATGGAATTGCAAATTACAAAATGCTTCAAATTCGTCAGGTTCAGTGATTTCTTTAATTCTTACAGGTATGATTAAATCACCTAAATGTACCTTATCCATTTCTGAATAGTATGGAAGGATTTGTGCTTTTCCATCTGTAGATTTACATATTACAAATACATTATCACCATTAACTTCAATGATATCTCCTTTTTTCACACATGCTGATCGTGGAATATTAATTTTCTTTTCTTCTTTTGAGTCTTCCAATAGGTATACAAGGGATTTCATCGGTGGAGGTTTTGAATAGGTGATTTTTATAACTTCTGCGGTGTGACTTTTAGTCATAATATACTCCCTTTATCCAAATTATAGAATAGATGATAAGAAAAGTCAACACTAGACATTATAAAGATTCAGTCTTTGATGTATCATATTACCTAGTGGATAGTCCAGACTAAGATTAATTGAAGCGATGTAATTTCGCTCCAAAGAAGCGGATCCTACAGAATAGAAACCTTTAAAATAGTGTGGACTAACCATTAGTGGAGCATCCGAGTTGAATTAATGAAGGTATTTCTGTAACAGTAACTTTTTGAGACAAATGTTGAATTACTTATAAAAAATAATATTACTTATAAGGAATAAGGAAAGTTAATTTTTGATATAATCGGTAATGTAGTGCCAACGGTTTTACATTAGACCACTTGGACCTATTATTTTTAACCAACAATTCTTTTGATATTACAGCGATATTTATAGGCTTTTCTGACATTGTTTGTTAAAATTGAATATGGCTACGCTTCCATTAACAGACAATTGTATTAATTGTTTTTTATATCTTTATTTATTGAATGGTATATAAATGACTGATAATAAAATCATTCAAAAATATATTCAAGAACTAACAGATTTAAACATTGACAAAGCAAGTGGTATTGCTCCACACCAACCTATACTATTGTTGTCAATAATCGAATTGATTGAACAAGGGAAAGTGAGTGAGAACAAAATCAATCCATCAGCAGAATTATACGAAACTTTTATTAGATATTGGTCTATAATCACTGATCGAGAACCGAATCTTGCGATGCCTTTTTTCCATTTAAAGAAAAAAGGATTCTGGCATCATCAGGCAAATCCTGAATTCGAAAAAGCATTGCAGGTTACCACTCAAATTAAAACTGTTACACGACTTCGTGAGATTATTGCCTATGGGTATTTTAATGATGATCTGTTTGACATTCTTAAACAACCAGAAAGTAGAGAATTAATACGACAATCGCTTATTGAGAAGTATTTTGCCGACAGAAAGCAAGAAATAGCCGAACTTATTATTGAAGAATACAAGATTGGTGAGTATAGCCAAAAGATACTTGAACAAGTAAGAAATGCATTTTCAGCTGGCGAGAAATTCATACCGTTCAAAACAAATAAGAGTGTACGAAAAGCCGCTTTCCGTCGAGCAATTATGAGTATTTACGATTATACATGTGTTGTATGTCGATTACATATCATGACTCTGGACAATGTTAGTGTCACCGAGGCAGCCCATATTATCCCTTTCAGTGTGTCAGGAAATGATGATGTTAGGAATGGAATTTCTCTTTGTCATTTACACCATTGGACATTTGACAAAGGATTAATCTCTCTGAACAATGACTATACAGTAATTGTATCAGATTTATTAGTAGAACGTGGACCTGACCCGTTGTTGTTAAAATCTCTAATAGGTAGTCATATACTATTACCAAGAAAACACGAAGAATATCCTGCTCAAGAAGCTATGGAATACCATCGTGAAAAAGTGTTTAATAAGTAGGATTAATACAATTCACACATTCCCTTACCTAAAGGGTTATACAAATCCCTTTAAGTACTTTCCTCCAGATTTTTAAAAATATCTCAATATTTTAAATTTTCCACATACCATCCCAATTATAATTAGAATTTTTTGAAGAAAAATAAAATACATACAACTTAACCTAAAAGATTTTAATATATTATAAATAATAAAAACAATTTGACAATATAAATAATATGGTTATAATTATATTATGATATAAAATGAATAACAATATAATTTATATTTGTCATGGTAGACAATATTATTAACTGTAGATTGAATGTATAAAATACTAAATAGCATTATAAGAGAAACAACTCAGAAACAATTAAAAAAATGATAAATGAAAAGCTAAAAACATTTTTTCACACAAAACTTGATCAAAACAAGAAATTGCCATGAAGTCAGTACAGAATTACTATTACAGAGTGTTTGATAAATCTGAAAACTGTAAAAAGTTACGATTTCGAACTTTTCACGAATTATTTCCTAAAATTGAGTACTCCTTCTATATGAAGATTTTACACATGTTTAACAGTAACAGGAAATAATAAAGTAACCCCAGTTGAGAAATTAATGGTTAAAGGTTATACTTTTCTTATTTTAGATTGTACATATTACAAAATACAATTAATCATAAATAGTATTAATTTACATTTTCAGCATTATAGAAATAAAGGATATTAGATTATGTCAAAAAGCACGAGGGGTATGAACAAACACCAAAAGAGATCACACCGTCGACGTGAAGATCGGGTACGTGGTGATGAAGTTAACTATTATCTTTCACTTGCATATTCTGTAAATCCGGCTGATAGAGCACTCGCAATGGAGAATCTTTGTCCTTGCCATGTAAGAAAAAAGATTGATGCTGTTTGGGTAGCACTATATAAAGGGATGCTGGATGAGGATATTCAGGTACGACGTGCAGCATGGCATACACTTGACGATGGGGGTAATCCAAATGATCCAAGATTACAACCCCTACTTAAAAAGATCATTAAAAATGAATCTGACCCAAAATTACGACAAAAAGCATTGGATCTTATCAAAACAGTACAGGATGTGGAAGATCAGAAACAGGAATTAATCACGAAAAAAGCAGACACATTCAATGGAAGATGCGATTGGTGTGGTATATCAAATGTTTCTGTTCGGTATGATTACGAAACTGAATTTGATGAGAATGGAGCAAAACGTTTAATGTTAATTTGTGATAATTGTATGAAAAATGAATAAATATATAAAAAATAGTGATTTTTTATGAAAAAAAGTGAAGAAAAAACTAAATACTTACATCAAAGTATGTAACATCTGCGCAAGGTGGATATTTTATGATTCCAGATGATGTATTGGTACATAAAACAATTGAAGGCGACGTTGAGGCATTTAATGAATTGGTGAGTCGCCACAATGCAAGAATATATGGGCTATCCGTAAAGATGCTCGGGAATGTCGAGGATGCTGAAGATGCGACACAAGAGACATTTATGCAGGCGTATAAGTCCATACATACATTTAGATTCCAATCTAAATTTGGAACTTGGCTATATCAGGTTGCCGTAAATACGTGTAAGCAACATTTACGAAAGGCAAAAAACCAAGAAAAGTTCGTACAGAATTATACCGAAGAGGCCGTTATACATGGGATGACTGACAAACGGCAGATTCCTGAACGACAGGTAGTTAAGACCGAACAACAAGCACAAGTACATGCTGCAATAGACCTTTTACCACCAAAGCAGCGTGAGGTTGTTACCCTTCACTATCTGCACCATTTGAAGTATAAAGAGATTGCTGAAATCCTTAATTGTTCTGTCGGAACAGTAGGATCACGCTTGAATCTGGCAATGAAGAATCTCAAGCGTAAATTGAGTCGATTTCAGTATTAAGAATGTTATGTCAATATTAATATTAATTCAATAAATGCGAGGGTTGTTATTTATGAATTGTGAACAGACTCGTGAAAAACTTGTCATACATCGTCAAGAATCGATGTTTAAAGGTAACGAAAAACAGGAATTCTTAGAACATCTCCGCAGTTGCGAATCGTGTCAACAAGAATATGAAGAATTGTTGCATACTGCATCAATCTTAGAAAATCTTGAATCACCAGAACCACCACCTGAACTACTTGGTAATATACAAGACCAGATTCGTGAACTGCATAAGAAGCAAAATACTGCCATATTTGCTGCACCATTTTCATGGTTATTTGGCATGTTCAAGTTTAATCTGTCTCCAAAGTTAGTAAACAGTGTGGCTATGGTTTGTTATCTGTTGGTTTCAGTTTTCTTAGTGAAGGTTATATTTTTTGGTGATACAGGTAAAGATGATTATGCGATGACTGCTATGGATGTTTCTCGTTTACCGCGTATCCGTTTTTCAACATCCCATTGGGGATCTATGAAACATGGAATTAACCGTACTGATGATACAAGAGCAATGCAAAGCGAAGGACATACTAACCTAACTGATCAATTCGCTGGAATATCGGTTTCGGAATTATGGCATATACGCGGTGCTAATGAAAGTACTGATACTGCAATTGATGGAGAATTTACTGATTCAATTGACAATAAACTCACTTTATTCTGGAGTGATATAAAAGCAAAATTATAATATGGAGGATTGTAGTAAGTAAAGTTGCTAATTAAGTAAAGAGATAAATAAGAAGGGACACATAGTCAGTGTCCCTTTTTCTATGTAAACTGGTGTGTAAAGTTTTTGGCACTTTACAACAGTGTTTTTTATACCTTCTATAGTTTGGAAAATTTCAGAGAAGATACAACCAAATTTTAAAGTGTTATGGCATTTTCGACATTTTACTACCGAGAATCTAATTCCAAAAAAGATTTTTGGATAATATAATGGATAGCCACGGGAATGCCCAACGGCATTCATACCCGGGGAACTCCTAAATGGGGTTCATACCGTTGATTCTGATTCCTGATTCTGTTTCTGATTCGAGGGACGAAATGTGTGAAATCCTATTCAGAATCGCGGATCAAACAATAAATGTAGCAAGACCGCTAATCCGCGTAATCCTGTATCATCCGAAATTCAGGAAAGAAAACCATCACTACCCAAAGGCTTCTTCTCCGTAAAATCCCATATTCTGACATAAGGAATAATATCAGACGACTATCAGCGTTTCAGACAACAACATGCATAATACATAAAAATAAATTGAAGAAAATAAATGATAAATCAACTAATACCATATAGATAAATATACATTGACATAATAATAAATACATGATACAATAACATATAGAGAAAATATATAATACATAGTAGCAAAATAAAGTGTATTATAAACTAATCTAATAATCTGATTTTTCAGGAGTGAATCTACCGATAAATAGTATGTTATGAGAATATTAATAGTAAAAACAGAATCATCGCTCATCAAGGAAAACTACAAAATTATAACTTTTTTCAAATTTTAGAATTAGAGGTTTTATTCGCTACAAACCCAGACAGGGACTGACAGGAAAGGCAGTGTAATAACGAGATACAATCCTACAATTTGTAGGAAAAGTGTAACATTTTCTCACACATCTAATAAAATGTAATAAGGTGGAAAAACGATAGAATTATCTTAATAATGTAATAGCTTAGATTTAATACTATTGTAAACTGTATACTGAAAACCAATAACTGTAATCTATAAAATATACACATGGAAAATACGATATTTATGCCAAAAACTTTACATACCCATGTAAACTTATGGTTACTTGACTTTATTTACCTGGATAGTCAAAAAAAGCAATTATAAAGTAAGTTTGATAATTGTATATGAACATCATATCGGAAAATATCACCTCATATACCGTTGATTAGCGGTATCTCAAATGCCCAGGATTTGGCGATGAACCCAAGTCTGGTATTCCCTTTGGGGGTAACTAGGTTCGGTTAGGAAACCGAACCTACCGAGTATATAGTAGTGATATTCTTGAAAATGAATATTTATTGACTGTTATCAAACTCACGCAAAATTAGATCACAACGAACATTTCGTATTTATGAGATACATTGTAAATACCTTTGCCAATATCGTCATTTTTCTATAGAATATAACGTGTATTTGAATAGTTAGATTTTTTAGGTTCGGTTAGAAACCGAACCTACCAAGATTACTTGTGTAGAATTTATGGTGAAATAAAGTACACACTTCTATGATAAGACACACGTTAAAATATATAATACAAAAACTCTAATTAGGTGTAAAAATTGGCACATTCGCTTCTTGAAGTTTCAAATTTAAAAACAGTATTCCGGACTGATTTCGGTCATGTTAATGCTGTCAATGATGTCAGTTTTTCCATTGAACAAGGTAAAACCGTTGGGGTAGTAGGAGAAAGCGGGTGTGGCAAAAGCATTACGGGTTTATCACTTCTGCAGCTTGTTCCCAACCCAGGCAAGATTGTAAATGGAGAGATTCTCTTTTATCAAGACAATGAAGATGAACCCTTAGACATAGCACAGGTATCACCTCGAAGTGAGTTAATGCGGAAAATACGTGGGAATGAAATTGCTATTATATTTCAAGAACCCATGACATCCTTAAATCCAGTATATACCATCGGTGAACAGATATCTGAAGCAATTGTATTACACCAAGAACATGATAGATCATTAATTGAAGGGTTAGGTTTACAAAGATCCTCTAAATTAGCAAAAGAAAAAACAATTGAAATGCTTATACGTGTCGGAATACCATCACCGGAACAACGTTTTGATGAGTATCCGCATCAACTCTCCGGAGGTATGCGACAACGTGTGATGATAGCAATGGCTCTCTGTTGTGCTCCTGCTCTCTTAATAGCTGATGAACCGACGACTGCACTTGATGTTACCATTCAGGCACAAGTTTTGGCTCTCATGCAGGAATTACAAACTGAATTTGGAATGGCGATCATGTTAATTACACACGATTTAGGAGTTATAGCAGATATGGCTGATGAAGTTGTTGTTATGTATGCTGGTCGGGTTGTTGAAAAAGGAGGTGTTGATGACATCTTTTATAATCCACAACACCCTTATACCCATGGATTGTTGAAATCAGTACCTACGCTTGGTGGAAGTCAACAAGAAACCTTATCCTCAATTCCTGGATCAGTCCCGCATCCATTAGCATTGCCAGATGGTTGTTCTTTTCAACCCAGATGTACGGTCAGTATACCTGCATGTGAACAGATGCCAAATCTAACACCCAATTTAAAGAAAGATGACACCATTAATAACACTGGACATTATGTGAGATGTTGGCTAAATGAGGAACCTGAAAATGGCAACACTCCTTGAAGTAAAAGACCTAAGAAAATACTTTCCAATTCGTAGGGGTATCCTTAGAAGAATTATCGGTCATGTAAAGGCAGTGGATGGTATCAGTTTCGATCTACAACGTGGTGAAACTCTCGGTCTGGTTGGTGAAAGTGGGTGTGGTAAAACCACTGCAAGTCGATGCCTTCTGAAATTAATCACTCCTACAAGTGGTAGTTTCACATTTGGTGAGGAACAGGTGGATTTATCTGAATTATCGAATAAGGAAATTCGTCCGTATCGTAGTCGGATTCAGATGATATTTCAAGATCCACAATCCTCACTTAATCCTCGTAAGACAGTAGGGGATATTGTAGGAGAACCATTAAGGGTAAACCGGACTACCTCAAAATGTGAGCTGAAGGATCGAATAGTAGAATTGCTTGAATCGGTTGGTTTAACCTCTCAAGATATGCCACGTTATCCTCACGCTTTCAGCGGTGGACAACGTCAAAGAATAGGAATTGCGCGAGCATTAGCTCTCAATCCTGAGTTAATTGTCGCTGATGAACCTGTATCTGCCCTTGATGTATCTGTACAAGCACAAATCCTGAATCTACTTGTGGAATTACGAGAAAAATTCCAACTGTCCTATATCTTTATTGCCCATGATCTAAGTGTTGTTGAACATATAAGTGACCGTGTAGCGGTTATGTATCTTGGAAGGATTGTGGAAATTAGTGATTCGGAGACGTTATATAAATCTCCAAAACATCCTTATACAGAAGCGTTAATTTCAGCTGTTCCGTTACCAGATCCTAAGTCCCAACGAACTCGGGATTTGATCCGCATTGAGGGGGATGTTCCGGATCCATCAAATCCACCGGCTGGATGCCACTTTCATCCTAGATGTCAATATGCTACTGATATATGTAAACAAGAGACACCTGAACTACGAGAAATAACTACCGGTGTCAAAGTCGCATGCCATCTGAGTGATGAACTGGAGTTACATGGAGTTTAGTTATGACACATATTGAAATAAAATAAAAGGAATAGACTATGCAAAGAAATATGGATCTCGGTTTTTTTTCTACTGACATCTCGTTTGAAAATTCTGCCGCGATTGTAACTGGTTCCAGTAGAGGAATTGGTCGTGCTATTGCAATTGAATTAGCACGTCAAGGTGCAGATGTCCTAATCAATTACAACCAGAATAAGGATGCTGCTGAAGAGGTACAATCTGAGATTGAAGCTTTAGGACGGAAGGGAGTTATCATCCAAACTGATATCAGTAACATTGATGCACATGAACAGCTTCTGCAGACCGCCCACAAAGCATTCGGTAAGGTAAATATCCTGATTAACAATGCTGGAATAACGCGGATTGCCGATATACTTGAGGAGTCTCCAGACCAGTTTGATCTGTTAATAAACACAAACCTAAAAGCCCCTCATTTTCTTACACAACGCGTGGCAAATTATATGGTTGAAAACGAGATACGTGGATGTATCATTTACACACTTTCTATATCCGATTCGATGGCATCAGATAATAGGACGGCTTACTGTATTTCAAAAGCAGGTTTAGAGATGAGTATGCGTGCGTATGCAGGAAGGTTGGCATCCCATTGGATAAAAGTTAATGGTATAGCAGCAGGTGTAATTGATACCGATCTTTCAAGGGTACGAATCCCTGATTATGAAGAAGCTGCAGAGAAAGGCTATATATTCATGGTACGTCCAGGGACACCTGAGGATGTAGCACATGCAACTATTGCTGCTATGCGACTTTATGATACAGGAGTTGTACTCCCTGCATCCGGTGGGGTGATGACACCTCTATTAAATTTAAGGTCTATGTCAGAATTAAATATGAATAAGTCTTAGGTTAACGAGACTTAGGTTAAAAGGATACATTACCCCCATATTCCTATATCACGGAGAATAGATTTTTTGATCTTACATACCATTGTGTATGCAGGATCAAATACATTCCCCATATCATATTCTACTGCTTGTCCTAACAGAATATGTGCAGCCCGTTTTTCCAACCCAAGTTCCTCTAACCACCTGAGGAGTTCAGTAGTTGCATGTTGTACTGCTTGATCTAAAGGACGTGCATTCCCGGCAGTAAGGATATAATCTTCATTCTCAGCACGGGGCCAATTGATGATCTTGTTTTTTATTACTTCGACAGTAAATTGTATATCAAATGAGATCTCAATTCCCGTGCCAACAATTTCACCGTCACCCTGAACAGCATGACCATCCCCCAGATGGAAAAGTGCACCTGAAACGTTTACAGGAAAATATACAGTTACCCCCTCCTTAAAGCCTCGGTAATCCATATTTCCACCATGAGTCGAGGAAGTTGCAGTAGAAATAGATTGTCCCCGTGGTGGTGCTACACCAAAACACCCTACCATCGGTTCAAGTGGAAGTACCAGATTTTCTAATGCTGGTTCAGGTGATGCCAATGTCGCAGACCATGTGTCTACATCCACATTCCATTCTACAGTTGATCCTTCTAACATACCTGCTGCCACATAATGTGGGTCTAACACATTTGGAGCAACAACGGAAGCGGTGCGTCCAATTGAACGATTTGGAACTATACGATCAAAATGTATTGAGAGTGTATCCCAAGGTTCTGCTGTCTCAATGTAAAACGGTCCTGTTTGTGGATTCCCTCTTTCTGTTACCTGTATGTCATTTGCATCATTGCCTGCATTATCGACAGTAGTTGTACATACTGTATCACCACTTTTAATATGTAGCACAGGTTCATGTGCTCCGATTGCTGTGTGATAAATTGTTGGTTGGAACTGATGTGTTGCCATTGCTGATGTCCTTTCTGTTTTGTGTATGGAGTGTATTGCAGTAATATACCATATACAGTAAGTCGCGTCCACGTCCATTGTAAATGGTTATAAACAAAGAATAACATGGAAATATGATTACTTAATTTTAATAGAGTATCAACTGGGAATTAAGAACTGAACGATCTATCAAAGAGGTTATAAATAATGGTCAAATTTATAATATGAAGAATTATATACTATATGAACATCCTTATATGATTATTATAAACTGTATTTGAGAGAATACATCCTTGAATGTAAGACCATGAGGAAAATAAGGAAGAGATTTCAAGACTAACCGATACAGAAAAAACAGTATAAAGAGAAGATAATAGTAAAACTATAAAATACAGATAGTTAAGTATAGATTATAGGTAGATTGAATTTTCAAACTCTTATGATATCGCCTACCATTCTAACAATTTGTAATGCCCAATATACATTCTGTAGAATTTTGGGATGATTTGATGACAATACATTTGATGTATATCCTGTAGATTGCAAAACCAGATTGTATTCGACCTAAGAAAACCCCAGTACCACGCTATTTCGTATAGGTAATGTGAAATTTAAGACTCCAGTGAGTGGTGCTTAACCAATTAAATTCTTCACTCAACATACGAATATATCATTAGGAAGTAATATTAAAAATCTGTCGAATCTGGGTGACCTGGTAAATATGTAAGATAGACAAAATCCATCTTATCTGTGTAATTCGTTCTTCACCTTAGAATCATTTCTACCAAAAAATACCATATTTACTGAAGTAAATCTAATCTGAGGTATAGTTTCTATAGAAATAGTCAGTGTAAATAATACATTTGCATAAAATATTACATATTGTGTATAATATAATGAAATAATTTATAATATTTGTTAAAATATAAGTATTATGATAATATAATATATTTATATAATCACTTAAGATCAATAGTGGTTATATGGTGTTAAATATTAACGGGAAATGATATGAAGTAATATGTCAAAGATGGGTTTTTAATTATAAATCATATTAAGACAAATAGATAGAACGAAATAATATATATATTAATATAGACTAATACGATGTGTATTATATGATAATCATAAGATATTCAAACGTAATTGTAAGATCTTGGGAAAATAAGTAAAAATTCTCCTAACTGACCAAAACATGGAAATAGTTCAAAGGGCAATATACAGTAAAACAAAACAGTACTTAAAGTTAATCATGGTTGTTGAGATCAAGAGTAATCCCAAACATAGGTGATAGTTGTTTTAGAAACAGAATAAAATGGTTTTAGTTATTAGCTTGGAAGTTCAAAATCGTAGGATATAGATGTTTATAGATAACATAAATTCATTATTTTTTAAAGAGTCTGTTGATAGCCTTATTAGTAGACAAGATAACTATAATCGAAAATCTCTAAATTATAATCTTATACATTTTTTTATCACACAATTTAAGGAGAACAAATGAAAATTCATACGACTATCATTGCATTCATCATATTAATGATTTTTATATTTCCGGTTATATCTAATGGACAATCAGTTTCTTTTGATAATACTTATGATAATGATACACTTTACATATATGTGGAAGACGGGAAACGTATACTTTATGATTCATCTTTAGGACCTTCAGGAAGCCGATTAAGTTCAAGTAAATTTAAAGCAACCGTAAGTGGTACGTATGATCATGATAACGATACAACAACTAATGAAATTGGGTATGGTATTAGATATGATATCTTACCCATATCTGAAGGAAATACAGAATATGAAGTGTTTCTTCATGCTTTAAGTAATAGAAGAACAAAAGCGAGTCCGAGATTAACTCTTTTAACATCAGAAATTGACACAGATCCTGATTGGGATGGTACTCCAGCAGAAAGAAGAGATTTCAGTTGTAAATTTAGAGCGTATGTTACATATAGTCATGGTGATTTAGAAGATGTAACAGATAGTGATAGTAATACTATACATGATGAAATTACAGTAATAGCTGAAATTATAGATGTAGATGATGAACACCCAGAATTTTTCGTTAACGGAACTCGATTAAATATAGATGGAAATCAATATACTCAAAATAGATCGTATTTGGAACCTGTCGGTAAAACATTATACACAATTTACGCTAAGGATAGGGATCATTTAAGTTCAAATATGGAGTATTATGTAGATACCGATTCAACATTATTCGAAACGATAGGTGGAAGTTCATCAAGTTCTGGAATACCGTCTCAATCAAGTGATATTCAAATAAAAGTAAAGAGTTCTTTACTTGATGAACCTCAGGGTAGTATACATGAAATTAAAATAACAGCTCACACTCAAAATGAATATGGCGAGGATTTAACTTATGGATCAAATGGAACAGCAGTATTAAATATTGCTATTATTGTTAGAACGGATCATCCTATATTAGAAATTATTAGTGGTAATAACCAAGATATAATTGCAGGCAATATATCAAATTCATTAATAGTTGAAATGGGTAATATACTTGGAGGTAGTGTCCAATTTAAAGATATACCTGGTATATTCGAAGTATTAGAATCACCTTATACGGATCATTCTTTTACAACAACTAATCATGGAATAGATCAAGTTAGTAGAGCAAAAACTAAACTTCGAACTGGACAGTATGGCGGTGTATATAAAATACAATATAGATCTGACCCTGTTAATGTGTGGGGTTTAAGTGTAAAAACCGATCCTGTAGTATTTACTCTTACTGCAACAGGAGATAGTCCACCAGGTAATAATCATACTCATGAAGCGGTAACCCATACTCATGATGATTATAAAGAACATACACATGATGCAATTACACATGATGGTGTAATTCATACTGGTGATCACCATGATGAAGCTGATCATAGTACAGTAGGAAAAGAACATACCCACGCAGCGGTAACTCATTCACATGACGATTATATAGAACATACTCATGATGAAAATACCCATGAGGGTGAAAGTCATAGTGATGACCATCATAGTGAAGATCCACACACTGGATTAAATAAAGAGCATACGCATACTTATACTGCACATGAACATAATAATTATGTTTTACATACACATCCAGAAACAACTCATAATGGTGAAAGTCATAGCGGCAATCATCATAATGAATTAGACCATAGTGGAATATCAGAAAAGGTATTACCTCCAGATAATCATTCTCATAATGCAGTAACACATGAACATGATAATTATCTTGAACATACTCATCCATCGATCACACACGGTGGTGTAGCACATCAAGGAAATCATCATGATCATAGTAATGTTGAGACGAAATTAGCCCCAGTAATTCAACATACTCATTCAGCTGTTACACATATTCATGATAACTATGTTGAACATACTCATCCAACAATCACACATGATGGAGAGGCTCATACAGGAAATCATCATGACCACAACGGGGTGAATACTGATATAGATGGTGTAGAAGATGTAGAAGATGTAGAAGATGTAGAAGATATAGAAAATGAAGAAGTTGAAGAAGTTGATCCTAATGAGGGTATAGAACCTCAAGGTTCACTTCTAATGAGATCTGCAAATGCCAGTGTGAAAAATGGCAAACTTACAATTGAATGGGTTGTGGGAAATCGAATTCTAATAGCAGGATTTAATATTGAACGAAGTACGGAAGAAGACGGCGAGTATACTAAAATCAATGATACATTGATAACTAATCGTAATAACAGATTTTCTTATATAGATGAATCGAGAATTGGAAGAACTGTATATTGGTATAAGATAATAAGTGTAGCACGGAATGGCTACCAAAGACTTATCACTACAATAAAAACGGACGAACCGCTTCCTGTAGTTTTATCAAGTTTCAAAGCAACTCTAAATAAGTCGCAATCTGTCATTCAATGGGTAACTGAATCTGAACTTAATAATGCAGGTTTTAATATCTATAGAAGTACATCGTCTCAAGGTAAATATACCAGGATAAACAGCAAACTAATTGACGGTGCTGGCACAACAGGCGAGAAAAGTGCCTATACCTTTGTTGATAAGACAATTAAGCAAAACACTGAGTATTTTTATAGAATAGAAGATGTATCCTTCACTGGTGTAAAAAACACTATTGCCAAAGCGCGAATGAAAGGAATTGTAAATAGTAGAAAGAAACTTACAACGCTCTGGGGGAACATGAAATCAGACCGTTTATAATAATTTTAGATCTTCTTGTGTAGTATAAACATTTGAAGTTTAAGAAATTAATTGTGTTATTCTTTGTAATGTACAGTGCGGTAAGGAAATCGTACATACGGGTTAATCAGAGTGACATTTTCGTAAATGAAGTCAATTCTCCTTTTACAAACATTGGTATCCTCAAAAAATCAATTGACTTGCACATCAATTTTTAGCATGCTATTATAATGCAGAATCAATGTGTTCATTTTTCCACTTAACTATACAAGGAGACTAAACATGATGAAACGCGCTTTAGTGATTATAGTATGTCTACTATTGACATCTCACATAGGTGTATTAAACGCCAAAGTGTTGGATGAAGATTTAGTACTTTATTTTGATTATGAAGAATTTTCTGGTGATAAAGTTATTGATAAATCAGGTAATGGTTATGATGGGGTAATTCAAGGAAAAGTAACGCAAACCAAAGATGGCAAATTTAATATGGGAGCACATTTTGCTTCAACAAGTTTCTTGGATCTAAATGGACCTAACATTAAGGAAGAACACATTCCTACTGAAGGTATGAGTGTTGTTGTTTGGATAAATGTGGAATCCGTTGCTGATATGGCTGTTTTCAATGCACGGGCAGCAGATAACACATGGCTTGTCCATCCAGAAGCACGAGGAGAAGGGAATTACCGTTGGTTGAATCGTGGTGCTGGTGGTGTCAAAATATTTGATATACGTGGTGGAAGCAATAAAGCTAATGCATGGATTCACTATGCTGGGACCTATCAGCGTGATTGGGGAAAAGCAATTCTATATATCAATGGTGAGAATGTTGGAGAGCAAAAGTCTTTGGCTGATGTTAAAATCGCAGGTGATTGGGGACAAGGTGCCCGAATCGGTTATAATATAGATGATAACCGTCCTTTCGCCGGACTAATGGATGAAAGTCAAGTATGGAAACGCGGATTAACCCAAGAAGAAGTTAAATCTATCATGGATAACGGTGTGGTTGACCATTTAGCTGTTGAAGCACAAGGTAAATTAACTACTACCTGGGGTAATTTAAAAAAGTAATACTTAGATCTAATTCATTATGAGTACAGTATAGACATTAAAATACTTCTTACCTAATATTAAGTAGATAAAAACAATCCACTGATATATTATCAGTGGATTGTTTTTGTTTAACCTATTAGTGGTATTAGAATTAAGTGGATAAACACCTGCCATTACAGAAACTTTATAGGTATTCAGGCACTAATCTTAATCAGCATGTAAGTATGAGTAGGCGGTAACATGGAGAGGTAAGAAGAAGGGACGTTTGGCTGCAAGAACTTCTTCACGCAAACGGTCTGATAGTGTGTCAACATCAATTTGTTCAGGTGTTGATAAACTGTATTCCTCAATTAGGGGAAGAAGGCTTTCAAAAATTGTTGTCATGTAACGATATCCCACCCAATTACCTTCCGCGCCAATAGGAGACTGTAGATGCATCTCTGGGGCTGGTAAGCCAGCATCTATGAATATCTGATACAAACCAAGTCCAGCATCAAGATGTGCTCCTGAATGGTGAAATACATCCAATATCCAACTTATAAGTTGATTTATCAATGGGGTATTAGGATGTTGAAAAGCAGGATATAGGGTATATTCAGGTTCTTGAAAAGCAATAATTCCGTTAGGATTAAGATGTGTGATCAATTGGACAAGTGCAGCAGTAGGATCAGACATATACATCAAGACGAACCGTCCTACGATAGCATCAAATTTCTCTTCAAATAGTATCTCTCGAGCGTCACCTGCCTGGAATTCGATATTATTAATACCTATCTCCAAGACACGTTGTCGTGCGGACTCAAGAATTGTTGGATTAATATCCACTCCAACGACCTGTCCAGATTCACCTACGAGTTTAGAAAGCATTAATGCCACATCCCCTGCTCCACTACCGATTTCCAGAACACGCATTCCATCAACAATACCAGCTTCCACACATAGTCGTCTTGTCGATTCGCCGTAAATCCTGGATTGTTCAATCAATCGATTAGTTTCATGTGAGGTGCGCCCCAATGTATAGGTCGCATCTTTTTTCAAGGAATGTGGCGTTAGAAGTGTATCCTTAGACATATTTCAACTTAGGAGGGTAGTACCACATGTGCTGTAATGTGTGGTGGCAACATAACTGGTCGCTTTGAAGCAGCTACCTCTTTCTGAATCCTTTCTGCGAGAGTATCAACATCAATTTGTTCAGCAGTGGCAATTTCATACTTTTCTATCAAAGGCAGGATACTTCTAAAGCTATTTTCGAGATATGCAAAACCTGGCCAGTCAGGTGGACCCCCCATAGGGGTTTCGAAATGTAATGTTGGTTCCGGTAAACCGGCATCCACAAAAACCCTATATAAATCCATTCCCATTTCTGTGTGTGCCCCAGACTTATCAAATACTGCCTTACCCCATTCAATCAGGTCGTTGATTAATGGTGAATCAGCATGAAGTGTAGATTGATACGGAGAGAAATCAGCTTCTTGAAAAGCAACAATACCACCCGGTTTTACAAGTGTAGTTAGATGTCTTAGTGCTTCAACTGGATCTGCCATATACATGAGAACAAGTCTACCAGCAACAGCATCAAAGTCATTTGGTAAGTCAAGGGTTCGGATATCTCCAGCGATAAATTCGATGTTTTTATGTCCTGCTGCCACAGCGCGGTTTTTTGCGGTTTCTAAGACGTCAGGGTTAACATCAACACCGATAACTCTTCCTTGCTCCCCAACGAAATCAGCAAGTGTAATTGCTACATCTCCTGCACCACTTCCCACGTCAAGAACTTTCATTCCATTGGTAATTCCACTATTAAGAAAAAATCGACGTGTAACATTATCGTAAAGCTGGGACTGTTTAATGAGTCGGTCTGTTTCGGATTGTGTCCTACCCATTGTATATTCAGCATCTCTTCTTTCATTACTCATATTGTAGAAGTCCTTCATGAATTAAGTAAGAAATAATTAAGTATAATATAATGAATTAGATTGACATCCTTTTATTGATACATTAATACAGAATTATAAGAATGTCGGTATTAGTACGAATTAACTATAACATTTTAATGGTTAGATTTCCATAATTCTATCAGAATTCATGCTATGGTAATTATATGAGTACTGATTAGGTATAGATCCTTAAGTGGTTGTGATGGTGGAAAGAGGGTTATTAAGTCCTAATACTTTTAAAAGTTATATCCAATTTTTGTATACCAGAATGCGCCACCAAAACCGTAAGGACTGTATTCACCAAAAGGTCTACCAACGATTGCTCCGGTGAAGTTCTCAATATCTGGATCAGCTTCAATTACATTATCAGGTTCAACATTAAGGACATTATTCACACCTAATGTGAGACCAATATTATCAGTTAAAGTATAACTCACTTCCAAATCAACCAAGAATTCACCACTGTAGGTTTGAGCACCGACTGCATTTTCATACCATGGACCGTAATAATTGACTCTCCCCATAACTCCAAGGTCATCCAGGATAGATTGTGCAATAGTGACATTTCCACGATGGTGCGGAACACCTTCCTGCATTAGATTAACTCGTACTTCGTTGAGAATATTAGGATTAAAGTCAGTTACCTCAGTAGTAGTATAGTTATATGCAATACTTAATGCACCGTTTAATACTGGAGCGGTAAGAATTACATCAATACCTTGGGTATTGGTTTCAAATTCATTTGTAAAAAATCTGAACTCCTGCAAATTCCCCGCACTGGTTATTCCTTCATCTACAAGTTGTTGAATCTGTTCTTCAGAAATATCTTCACCACGGTTGAAGTCCCTTGATGGTGCTAACCGATCTTCAACTCTGATATTGAAGAAATCCACAGTCATGCTGGCAACAGCATGGTTAATCACAACACCCACAGAATAGTTTTTGGATTTTTCAGGTTCAAGTGCTTTACCCCCAACTAAACCTGCTGCACCGTGTGTAGATGGGATAGTTCCCTTATTTACCAATGTATTATTCTCACCGAATTCTGTAGTTACATTAAACGCATTTTGTTGACCAGGAGTTGGTGCTCTAAAACCTGTACTATAACTACCACGTGCCTTTAAATCAAGATCAGGATTTACTGATACTATAGATTTGACAAAATCCTTCAAACCGAAGTTAGTGGCAATTTTGTAATTTAGTGTGCTGCCGAAATCCTCATAATATTCCCCACGAACAGCACCAACCACAGTCCAATATTCTAAGGGTGATAATTGGCTTTCTAAATAGCCAGCAAAGTTTGAACGTGACCATTTCCCTTCAGCAATATCGCTGAATCCGGGGAAGCCGTTAGATCCAGAGCTAAATCCTTGACTGGCAAGTGGTCCAATTTTCCAAGATTCTTCTTGCCCTTGAATGATTTCAAAAGACTCTGTCCTATATTCTCCACCAGCAGCGAGGGATATGTTGTTTCGAACAGGGAATGTAAAATCAAGATTAATACCGGTATCCGCTTGGATATAATCACCAGGATTAAATTCTGTAGGAGTATCCGGACCAAGGGATGCATTAACTGTATTTTTAATAAAGAAATCAGAAGCATGCCGTCCATAATATGCACTTAAATCCCATCCAATTAGATCTGCAAGTGTACCTTTGAGTCCGACAAGAATTGAAGCATCTTGAGTATCGGCACCAAACCTTGGTGTAAACCCACCTGGAAAGAGTTCTTGAAATGTGAATAGATTGGGATCATCAAATACTTGTTGTAATGTAACAGGATCAGGTATATTATCAGTAATTTTCACTACAGGTATCTCACCTTCACCAGCAATACGTCCGATCAATAAAGTTTCCCCATCATCATTACTATAGACAGCACCACGGGTATTAGGATTCCGAAAATAGAATCCTCCTTCAACCTGTTTCTGTGCATAATTGGTATGTCCATATAAATTAATATTCTCAGAAACGGTAGAACCGAAGTTGCCGAAAAACTTGACATCATTCCGTATAATTGGATGTCCCCATGGTTGTGCGGGGTCAGCAACATTCGTATTTCCTGCAGCGATTAATCGTGCTGCGTCATCGCGTTGTATTGAACGGTCAGTCTCATCTGTACCACCATACTCTAAACTAAGGTTTGTCCAGACATCTTCTGTACCTAAGCCGATATTCCCTGCGATGTTGTAAGTAAGACCATCTCCGGCTTGGTATATACCTGGTTTTATTACGATTGATCCGCCATTATAGCTATCTTTCAATTGTAGGTTCATCACACCGGCTATAGCATCAGAACCGTATTGTGCAGATGCACCATCTCTCAGTACTTCTATCTGTTTTAAAGCAATTGAAGGAATGGGTGAAAGATCTGCTCCTTGTGAACCGTCAGAGAGACCGTTTCCTAACCATGTAATGACGGAAGAACGGTGTCGTCTCTTACCATTGACAAGTAATAATGTGTGATCAGGTGCTAACCCACGTAGATTTGCAGGACGAACAACAGTGGCAGCATCTGCAATCGGTTGTGCGTTTACATTATATGAAGGAACTAAATTTCGAAGTATATCAGGTAAATCTGATGTACCTTGATTGACAATATCTGCACCAGGCAGGATATCAATTGGAACAGCAGAATTCATCACTGATCGTGGTTTGTCTCGTCTACCAACAATTACCATACCATCGAGTTCAAATATTTCAGTTGATTCAGACTGTTTCTTGTGATCAGAAGCATAAATGTCTGTAGTAAGTATTGAAATAAAAGAAGCAACGAAAATAATGCAAAATGTAATTAACAAGATTTTTATAGTAGGTGTAGTATTCACAATATTTACTCCTTTTTTAAATTAAAATAATTCCTGATTGTCCTTGTTATAAAACAGGAAGGCGTGTGTTATCTGTATTTATTATCAGATCACACACGCCTACCAAGTTTTACGTTACATATTTAGAAACTATAACCAACCTTGGCGTACCAGAATGCGCCATCAAAACCGAACGGACTAAATTGACCATATTTGTTTCCAATATCTGGCTCACCATCAATACGTGGTGGTACATAAGCTGGGTTTTCATCTGGGTAAGTATTAAGAATGTTGTTACCACCCAATGTCATTGATATACCACTATCAGCAGTATAACTAAGTTCCAGATCGAAAATTAACTTACCAGTGTATGTAGCATCATCTTCGGAATCGTACCAGTCACCCCAGTAGCCTCCACGTACCAATACACCAAAATCATCCATAAATGGTTGGACAACAGTCAAACTTGCTCTCTGTTTTGGCAAGTTCTCTTCCAACTCCTTGATACGAAGATCATCAAGGGTTACAGGATTATGATCTGTTACAGTAGTGACAGTCCAGTTATATACAGCAATTAGTTTTCCATCCATGAGTGGCAAAGTAACCACAGCATCAATACCTTGGGTAGTGGTATCAAAATCATTTGTAAAGAATCGGAATTCTTCTAAGTTTGCTGCACTGGTAACACCAGCGTCAATTAGATCTTGCTTCTGTTCTTCTTGTAGTGCGAAATCCTGTGAAAGTGACAGACGATCTCTCATACGAATATCAAAGAAGTCCATCGTGATGTTTACATCAAGAAGTTCTACTGTGAAACCACCCGTAAAGTTGTTTGATTTTTCGGGTTCAAGTGGTTTACCACCTACAAGTTCAGCAGCAGCGTTTGTGGAAGGAATTGTACCGTTATTAACTAAATCATTCTTTTCAAAGTTAAATTCAGTAGTAACGTTGAAAGTATTTTGCTGTCCAGGTGTAGGTGCTCTGAATCCAGAACTATAACTACCCCGAAGTTTCATGGTTTCAGTTATACCGTAATTTGTAGCGACCTTATAATTTAGTGTTGAACCGAAATCTTCGAAATTCTCTCCACGAACAGCGAGTGCAACAAGCCAATTATCTATAGGCTTAACTTCACTCTCAATATAAGCAGCAACATTCGCTCTATTCCATACTCCAGCTGCGATAGGACTGAAACCGGAGAAACCGTTAGATGCAGCAGTAAAGCCTTGAGCAGCCAATGGTCCGATTTGATAGGACTCTCTTTGACCATCAACAACTTCAAATCCTTCATTACGATATTCCAAACCTGAAGCGAGGAAGATCATATCGTTTAAAGGATATGTAACATCAAAGTTAAGGTTATAGTCGGTTTGGATATAATCCCCTGGATCAAATGAAGTAGGAGTATCTGGTCCGAGTGATGCATTCACAGTATTGAAGATAAAGAAATCAGCATGGTGCCGTCCAAAATAACCACTGAAATCCCAAGTCAATGGATTTCCCAATGATTCTTCAAGTGCACTTCCTTTAATTCCAAGTAGTATTGAACTATCTACAGCATCAGCTCCGAATCTTGGTGTAAAACCACCTGGGAACATCTCTTGGAAAGTGAATAAATTTGGATCACTGAATACTTCTTGAAGTCCAGCTTCATCTGGTACATGCTCAACAATTGGAATATCATCAGCGGTTTGATCAACACCCTCTTCTAATCCTGACAAATTACCGACGAGTAATGTTTCTCCACCGTCTGTACTGAAGACACCGCTTCGTGTATTAGGATTACGGAAATAAAACCCACCTTCAACCCGTTTGCTTGCGTAGTTAGTATGTCCATAAAAATCTACAGAATCGGTGATTTGACTACCAAAGTTCCCAAAGAACTTGAAATCACCTTCTACGATTGGTTGTCCCCAAATCTGTGCAGGATCTCTGACACTTAGATTTCCTGCATCCACCAATGCTTGTGCATCAAAACGTTGTACAGACCTAATAGTAGGATCAGCCCCACCATATTCAACACTAAGATTAGCCCATGTTTCAGGTGTTCCTAACCCTATGTTTCCTGCAACAGCGAATTGTCGTCCATCACCTTCTTGATAAATCCCGGGTTTAAATTCAATGCTTCCACCTTGGTAAGCATCTTTAAGTTGGAAGTTCATGACACCGGCAATAGCATCGGAACCGTATTGGGCGGATGCACCATCACGGAGGACTTCAACTTGCTGCAGAGCAATTGATGGAATTGGTGATAAGTCAGGACCTTGAGCACCGTCAGCTAAACCATTTCCTAACCAATGAATGACAGCCGCACGATGGCGACGTTTATTATTTACTAAGACAAGCGTATGGTCTGGTGCTAAACCGCGTAAATTGGCAGGTCGAACAACAGTACCCGCATCACTGATGGGTTGTGTATTTACATTATAAGATGGTACAAGAGTTCTTAGGAGATTCGGTAAATCTGCTCCCCCTTGTTTTGCAAAATCCTCTTTTGAGACAATATCAATTGGTACAGCAGATTCAAGGACAGAACGAGGTTTAGCGCGCGTACCAACGATAACAACACTCTCAAGTTCAGCAACACTTTCATCAGAGGCTGCTTCCATTGATTCCTCTTCTGCTTCATCTTGTGCAATCGCTGTAGAGAAGTAACCTAATGAAATTGCAAAAGCGATAAAGAGCGTAAGTGAAATCGTTTTATAAATTCGTGTTCCTTTCATAAAAGAATTAGACTCCTTAGGTAATATCTTGATAGTCTTATGATAGAAAATTATCAACTATTCAAGGTTAACTATTTTTATAAACATTACAATTAGACAAAGAATCGGATATTAAGTTTAATGAATTTTATATTCAAATACATACATTAATATGTCATAATAGATTATTATGTCATAATAGATTATTATGGCATAGTAATTCTCCTACTGAAAGTATAACATAGTTTCTCTTGAAATCAAGAGAAAAAACTGATATATTTATATTCATGTTATTAATATACCTGTGTATAGCAACCCTGACAGTGATAGCGGGTGCTGGAATTGCCATCATTTTTAAAGCGAGAGAATGGGAATTCCGAATGATATTCGGGTTAACTGCAGGTGCTGTACTCGGGTTTGTATTAATGTTGATGGTACATCAGATTACTGAAACAAGATATTGGACAATAGTTGTATTGTGGGGAGGATTCCTCTTTGTATGGATGTTAGAAAAAACTACATATTGGTTGGGAAACCAACTAACAAATGAGGAAAAAGATAAGAAGAAAACTAATTGGCGAGTGAATATAGCCTTAATCGGTTTATCCATTCATTCTATTGGGGACGGTTTTAATCTAAGTGTTGCAGCTGAAGATCAGGAAATTGGTTTAGTTCTTGCACTGGCAATTCTAATCCATAGACTACCCGTAGCCACTGTTATTGCTACCCCAATTCGTAGTATTTATGGTGGAGCACAGACATTATTTAGACTTACACCATTATTAATCGCCCCATTTATTGGCGCGTATGTCGGTGAGCAATTACTTCAAGGTATCTTAAACGGTCTAATTGAATACATAACAGTTTTTGCTGCAGGAACATTATTACATGTTGTAATGGAAGGTATTCAAAGGGGTACCGTTAAATCTGAAGGCAAGATCCACTATTCTACAAAATTTGCTTTTGTTATAGGTTTAATTATTACATTGTGCGCTTACATTTTTATTCCCGGTATCGAACACGATCATGTACACTAATTCATTTATAAGAATTTTTTGGATTAGCTCGTTTCGGTGCATTTTCGTGTTATTTTCTTTAATCTTCTTTTGTAATGATGTATATGCCAATGAAATACCACTTGTAATCTCAAACACACCTCAAACAACTATTCAAATCGGTGCCAATTCCTCTGACCAAGAAAAATTTGCTGCATCAGAGGTACAAGTCTTTATTCAAAAGGTGACCGGAGCTCGTATTAACATCCTTACCAACCAACAATCTACTGAAACACCAACAGTAATTGTTATTGGTACACCCGCCACCAATCCAACTATACGATCCCTTGAATCAGATGGAAATCTTAATATTTCTCAATCAATTAAAAAGGAAGGCTACCAACTAAATACAATAGACCTTGGCAAAGAAGTCATAATTATCATTGTCTCACCTACACCGCGAGGTGTTATATATGGTGCATATGGATTTATAGAAGCATGTATAACAGCATTAACAGGATTATATCCAGTTCATCCTGATTTACATGTAAAACCTAATGATACACTGAGAATTCCACACCTTGATGAGACTTCTGAACCTTTTTACCCAGTAAGAGCAGTCTTAGAGATTGATGATCCAAATTGGCTTGCCAGACATCGTGTTAATATGAGTGGGGGTGAAGGGGTTTGGACCGGTACAGGAATAGAGGATGGGTTTGGAACTGCCTTTAAATACATTGACACACCTGAATTCCTATCACTTCAAGATGAACCTCGGAACCAACGTTTAGAAAGAATAGCATCTCTGCAAGATCGATTTAATGAATTACAATCCCGAGGTATAGATGCCTACCTTTTTATGTATTTAACAGGTGAACCGACAGAAGCACTCATTGAAACCCGTCCAGACTTGTTGGGACCTGAAGTACTGTATGGGGCATCACGTAATGAAGTATCGTATCGACCATTCTGTTGGTCAAAACCAGAATTTCATACATTAGCACGGAAATTGACGAAAGAAATACTTACCACCTACCCGAGTTTAGCAGGATTTCATTTACGATCTTGGGGACATGAGACACGAGCATGTAATTGTCCAGAATGTGGTGATCGAACCCCACAAGGACAAGCCAAACTATGGGATGTATACTTCACTATAATCAATTCAGCAAGGGAAGTCCGTCCAAATTTTAAGTTCTATTTAAGTGGATATGATAGTAGTTGGTTACAAGATCCAGATGGTAAGTATGCCAGTCAATTACCGAAGGGTACGATATTTTCACAAAAATGGGGAGCCGATGGTGAACCTGTTGTAGACCCTAATATCTCAATTGCTCAAATGAATGCACTTGGTGCTATGGGACATCAATACATTGTCTTATCACACGATGTTGAGGAGGTGATGCCATTTTGGATGATTGAAAGTGATCTGTTCGTACAGGGTGTTCGAAAACTTTCTAACACACCTGGTGTTAGTGGATTAAGTGGATTTACTATACAGGGAGCATCACAGGGGTTAGGTTATCTTGACCGTCTTGTAAGTGCAGGTTTAAACTGGGATATACAACTTGATTCACAGCAATTAATAAGAAACGAACTAATTGCGCGGTATGAGGTTAAAGAAGCAGCAGACCTTATACTTAGTGCACTACGTATTAATAGTTGGACATTATCAAGTTATTTCTCCGATTATGCACATTCGCTTACAATAGGGGGTAGTTATGGCAGCGGTTCTGCAGGATTAGCAACCCGGTTCTGGAATTTAGTCGGTCCAAAGGCAATAGAAAATACACTCTTGATTCCTGAACTAAAAACTGCACAAACAGCTATAAACAGGTTCACTGCATTATTAGCACCTCAGTTACGGGCAGCTAATGAAATGTTAGATGCGGCTGAAATCGCATCTCCAGTAAACTTAGAAGCATCGGAAGATCTAATGGACGCAGTCCATTTGATGAGAATATGGGAATTATTATTTCAAAGTCGGCAAAAACTGGTTGAAGCAATTTCACTGGGGTATGAATTTAACACTGGTACATCAATTAAAGCAAAACTTTCAAGTGCCGTGGAGTATTCAAAATCCATACAACCACTAATTAAACAGATTCATGAGTTTGTTCCATTGTTCGGTTATTCCCATCAAACGAATGAGTTTGAATTAGTGAAGACTTTACAGGAAGAAGTAGAATGGCTTACCACATTTGATTATCGGACTTTACAACAACATGATGAGAATTTTTTACCAGAAGGAGCAGAATTTCTTATTCGGGAAGTCCATAATTATCCTAATCCACTTAAGAAGGAAACGACTTTTACCTATATATTAAGCCTTGAGGCGGATGAGGTACAGATCACGATATATACAGCTTCAGGTCGACGGATACAAGTATTAAAAGATATTTCTATGAAAGAGGGGTACAATGAAGTGGAATGGAACGCCCAAGATGCAGAAGGTAACCCATTAGCAAATGGTGTTTACTTTTATAAGATTCGTGCTGTCCTTGAGGACGAAATAGTCGAGAGTATTCACAAATTAGCAGTAATTAGATAAATGTTATGAACTTGACTTCAATCCACTACCTGTCAAGATTGATACCGTTAAATCTTGTTCACCAATAATTCCCGCCTGCTTAAACTTATCGTAAGCCTTAATTACAACTGCAGAAGTAGGTTCAACATATAATCCCTTTCCTGCCAGTATTTTCATTCCTTCTTCAATCTCGTCATCATCAACTGTTGTAAAGGCACCGTTGGTGTAGTCAATAGCATGAATCAACATTTGTGTGCGGACCGGGAGTTCCGCAGTAATGCCTTCTGCAAGTGTGGTTCCAATTTGTGCCATTCTTGTGATTGTGGATAGTGTATCTCGATATGCATTATATATAGGTGAACAGACTGATGGTTGTACTCCAAGTAATCGCGGAAGGAAGTCAACCTTACCCATCTTTTGTAGTTCACGATAACCTATATATAAACCCAGATATATACTACCAAATCCCACAGGACAAATAATATGTTTGGGTACCTTTCCGGACATTTGTTCAGTAAGTTCATAGGCTAAGGTTTTCATACCTTCTAAGAAAAAAGGGTGCCAATTGTGTGAGGCATAAGGTATGTTTTCTGCGGCTTTTTTTATTGCTTCAGTTGTTGCCATACGATTCCCGGGGATAAGTTTTAATTTTGCACCATAGGCTGATATCTGTTTTAATTTGCTTTTAGATGTGGATTCTGGACAATAAATAGTACATTCTATATCTGCCCTTGCACTATAGGCTGCGATTGCTGCACCGGCATTTCCAGAAGAATCTTCAACTACTTCTGTAACTCCTAAGGAATTAAGATGTGTTAATAAAACAGATGCTCCTCTATCCTTATACGACCCTGTTGGACAGAGATAGTCCAATTTTACATAGTGTTCTGGATATTCTAAAGGAGCGAGTTCAACCAATGGTGTCATACCTTCTCCAAGTGTAACAAGATCACACTCTGAAGAAATTGGTATAACCTGTCTATAACGCCATAGTGATTTTAGGTATGTATCGTATTTGAAATGTCCTGAAGACTCATGCATTAGGTCAAGCGGTGAATTACAATCACATTTATATCTCAAAGGGGACAATTGATAGGTTTCTTGGCATACGTGGCAGATATATTGCATAAAGCGATTAGAGAAAGTAGTGATGAATATGTTGACGAATTGCTTACTTAATGATAATCATGCGACGGGTATGGTCGTAGGATTTTGTTGTCAATTGATAGAAATAGATGCCACTGGGAACTTTTTCACCTGATGTATCGTTTCCGTTCCAATATGCTGCTTTTTCCTGACTGTGATAAAATCCTGCAGACAGAAATCCAAGTGAAAGCTTCCTGACCACTCTTCCGGTACCGTCATAAATAGATATTGATACAGGTGTGTCTTCAGATATATTAAACGGAATCCATGTTTCTGGATTGAAAGGGTTGGGATAATTCTGTAGTAAAAGACTACCCCTTGGTGTTCCAATTTCATCAAGATTGACAGTCAACAAAGCTTCTTCCAAATTGCCAGGAGTTACCACAAAACTGAAGTTTTCAGATACTATATTTCCATTTACGTCTCTAACTGATATTTCCAATGTATCGTTAACCTTTACAACACTTCGGAAGGTAAGGTCAGCAGTTGCAACAGCAAAGTAATTATCACGGACATGTGTTGTCATGAGGGTATTTGTACGCAAGTTACGGACTATAATTTCATAACCTTCAAAGTTCAACGTTCCATTCAATTTTCCACATACAACGAATGCCCAAGTTTCGTGAGGTATTGTGGATGGTGTAGCTATAGGTGCTGCATCAGTATACGTCAGGTTTGTCCACCGTGTTCCGCTGAAAGTGATCGGACGTTGGTCAGGAACATTGACAATATAACCTTGACCACCTTCAATTGGGAATCCTTCATTAGGGGCTATCGGTGTCCATGCGATGAAACGTTGATAAGCAGCATCAAGTGCTATTACCATTGTAGCTCCTGTTTTCTCAGCCAACGATTTTGCATTCATCGGTTTCGGTGGTGCTAAAGGTAAGGATAGCATGTTTAGACCTTTAGATAGATGTAATGAGAAAGTGTTCTCTAATCCCTCTTCGTTGGGTTGTGTCTCAGGTATTCCTACAAACCCTAATCTACGCTCATCTGTAGTATCATAATATCCGATGATGCTTCCATCCTGATTGATGTTTCTAACCACAGTGTTAACACTGCCAGGGAATCTTAATTCTTTCAGTTCTCCACTTGTTAGTAGTATATAGGATCGCTGTATATCGTCTACGGCTTGTGCTCTGAATATAATGACTCCGACATCGTTGATAGCGTTAACAAATATGAATCTAAGGTTAGGAGTATTTGGAATATCTATAGTAATAAAAGTACCATCAGGTTTATGTATGAAACCGTGAGGTCTACCGTCAGTATCAACATAACTACCCACGATTACACCTGCAGCATTGACAAAATCCGCATATGTCTTAACTGCACCAGGAAAGGTAATTATTAACTCACCAGAGAAACCTCGTGTAATTCCCGTTTCATCAACGATGTTACCACTCAGTGCTCCGGTTTCATCACTAATTCCATAGATGAAGGTTTCTACTGCCCCAGGAAAATCGTATTGTATGATTTCTCCATCTTCAATAATGACACCGTGATAAAGTCCATCTTTTCCTTTGTAGTGTCCTGCAGCTTTTCCGGTGTTATCTAATGCATAAAAATTGGTTTTCAAAGATCCCGGATAGTCGTATGTTGTGAAAACATTGTCTATGAGAGTAAAACCGATTTCTTTTTTTCCATCAGGACTAAGTGTGTTCCCCGCATAATCCCCGAAATCGTTACTTGCGGCTATTTCCAAAAAATCGATACCCTGGACTTCTATGGTCTCATAGGTGTAATTTGCAATAGGTGTTTCGGCATCAACTATTGCTGCAGAGTGCCATACTAAACAAATAAGTAGACTTATAAACATAGGAAGTTTTGTTCTGATGTGGTAAATCATAGTTTTCCTTAATTTTCGGATAATCAATAAATAAACCTAATTCTCACATAAAATCATTTGTAGATTCGATAGAGTGATGCGAATTTATCGTGGTTAATTGTATGATTTCTTCAAGTTATATATAAATAACGAAAACAACATACTTTGATAATAACATAAATGTTAATCTTTTTCATTTAATAACTTTTCTATTATACCATTTCAAATTGAGAAGTATACATTATTACCGTTAAGAAATATATAATTTAGTCAATGTCATTCCTATATACAGGGTATGTAAAGTTTTTGTCATTAATATCGTATTTTCCATGTGTATATTTAATAGATTCCAGTAATTGGTATTCAGTATACAGTTTACAGTAGTATTAAATCTAGACTATTACATTATTAAGATAATTCTATCGTTTTTCCACCTTAGTATATTTTATTAGATGTGTGAGAAAATGTTACACTTTTCCTACAAAGTGTAGGATTGTATCTTGTTATTACACTGCCTTTCCTATTAGTCCCTGTCTGGGTTTGTAGCGAATTAAACCTCTAATTCTAAAA
>JAGFCA010000036.1 GCA_022394755.1 Candidatus Poribacteria bacterium | reverse complement strand
GCATGGCAAAACAGAAGAAATGAAAAACAGACCAAAACAAGTTGGAGGTTTACTACAGATGATGCACGTATAAAACTAAAACGACTATACCCATCGATTATCACTTGACTAAGCAATAGGAAGCATAATGTATAAACAGCACCAGTGTGACCTGTGAGTGTGGATAACGGAAGATTAGATGAAATATCCCACAGTCGTATTGTACCATCCTCATCTCCACTAGCTAAGATATTATTATCAGATGAAAAAGTTAACGAACAAATACTATTTTCATGTGTTCCAAGGAATGTCTCAACTTGGTACATTGAAGGTTTGAAATCGTTATGAATAATCGAATCGTGAGTAAACAAATTCTGAATATCCCATAATTTTATTCGACCATCTATACAACCGCTTGCCAGTAATCTACTATCATTTGAAAAACATAGTGCTGTAACCCAATCATGATGAGATCCGGGGGATGCTACTTCTGCACCGACAAGCAGACTCCATAAACGAATTTTGTTATCATTACCTCCACTTGCAAGAAGTTGACTATTATGTGAAAACACTAAAGCACTAACCCATCCAGTATGTCCATCAGAAGGAGGTATGTCAAGAATATTGGTGGCAATTTTCTGTTCTATTCCAGAACTTTTTCGATCTCCGAATGTAGAAATGTGAGTTCTAGTTTTAACATTCCATAGATCAATTTCATTCAAACTTCCACTAGCGAGAATTCCACTATCTGGAGAGAATGCTAATCTATTACTTCTACCAGAACGTGTTTTTGATATAGTACATTCTTCCTTGGTGGAAACATTCAATAACTTAATTGTCTCTTGGTTAAATAAACTCTCACTAGCAAGTTTTCTTCCGTTTGGTGAAAAAATCATAGGTCCAATACCCTTGCAGGTATGACCAGAGATGGTTAGAATTTCTTTCCATGAGGTAACATCATAAAAGTGAATCCTTCCACTATTTTCTACACTAACAAAAGTTGCACCATCATTAGAGAATACCATAACATTGCTCCATGCTTCAGGTTTCATAAAGGAGAAAATTTGTTTTCCAGTACGTACATCCCAGAATCTAAGTGTTTTATCTAAACTGGTACTTGCAAGTATATCTCCATCAGGTGAAAATACTAAGGAAGTAATAGACTGTTTGTGTTTCGTCAACTTTCTATAGGATTTACCAATATCTACATCAAATAACCAAATTGTATTGTCCGAGTGTCCAGAGGCAATAATCTTACCATTAGGCGAAAATGCAAAAGAATTGACTTTACCACGTGGAAAACTCATGTGTGGCTGGGAGGCACCAGTGATAGAGTTATAGTAATGTATACTTCCATTTCTATCTACAATAGCAAGTACCTCACAATTAGGCGAAAATGCTATAGAGGAAGCAGAACTCCAGTACCCCAAAGGAATAGTATGTTCCGAGTCATTGTTAAAATCCCATAATCGAACTTTGTCAGACATTACCTGGCTGGCACTAGCAAGAATTGTACCATCTGGTGAAAATGCTAATGTATCAACAGATGCTGTATGTCCCTTAAATGTAGAAACAGGGCTATGGGTGGTTAAATCCCATAAGTGAATCTTAGCATCACTACCTCCACTAACCAAAGTAGACCCATCAGGGGAAAATACCACAGCGTTAATCGAACTGGTATGGCTTGCAATCAAAGCAACTTCTTCACCAGTGAATACATCATATAACCAAATACCAATGGATGTAGCAACAACCAATAATTTACCATCAGGCGAAAATATTACATCATTAATTTGGCCTTTTCCAACTCGTGATATAGCTTCTAGAGGTAAGCCCCATTTTGTAAAATCTTGATCAACTAATTCCATCTTTCTACAACAACTTTTTTCTGCGTGAAAAAATCTACTGCATCCCAACTTTGTCCATGCAAATCACCGAAAAAACTGTCCTTCCAACCACTAAACGGGAAGAATGCCATCGGGGCAGCAACACCAATATTAATACCGACATTTCCAATTTGTGCTTCGTAACGAAACTTCCGTGCGGATGCTCCACTACTGGTGAATAGGCAAGCCATATTACCATATTGACCACTGTTTATCAGTTGAATTGCATCATCAATTGTTTCCACATGGATAAGTCCCAAAACAGGACCGAAGATTTCAGTATTTGCTATTTCACCTTCAGGATTTAGATCGCCGAGTACTGTTGGTCTGATAAAATTGCCGTGCTCTCCACCGCTGATATTTGGGTATCTACCATCAACGATGACGCGCGCACCTTCGTCAATTCCGTTTTGAATGAGTCCTTCAATTCGTTTACGACTGTCATTCGTAATGACCGGTCCCATTTCTACTTCTTCATCCAACCCATTCCCAACAACTCTATTCGTTGCAATTTCACTGATTGCTTTCGGAAACCACTGTTGTGCATTACCAACAGCAAATGCTAATGAGGCAGCTAAACATCTCTGGCCTGCACATCCGAAAGCACTTTCTGCGGTTGCATTTGTGGTGAATTCTGGATCGGCATCAGGTAGAACAATTAATGGATTCTTAGCACCACCTTGACACTGAACCCTTTTGCCGTGGGCAGCAGCTTTTGCATATATCGCTTTTGCCGTTGGTGTAGAACCGACAAAACTAATAGCGCGAATTTCAGGATGTTCTAAGATAGCATCTACAGTTTCACGTCCACCATTTATCAAGTTAACGACACCATTTGGCAGACCTGTTTGTTCTAATAGCTGGAAAATCTTCTGCATCGTGAGTGGCACTTTTTCTGACGGTTTGACAATAAATGTATTTCCACATGCAATTGCATACGGAAGAAACCAAAATGTAATCATTCCGGGGAAGTTGAAAGGGGCAATTACTGCACAGACACCAACAGGTTGTCGAATCATGAATTCATCAATACCAGAAGCGATATCTTCCAAATTTGTTCCCTGCATGAGTGTAGGAATGCCACATGCAACCTCTACGTTTTCAATAGCACGGCGCATTTCACCTTTGGCTTCAGCAACGGTTTTTCCAGATTCCATCGTGATGGTTTCTGATATATCGTCGATATTTTCTTCGAGAAGATTCTTTAATTTGAAGAGATATTGGATACGTTCAACTGGAGGTGTTCTTCTCCATTCAGCTAAAGCATTGGAAGCACAGGTGACAGCTTGTCCAACTTCTCTGGATGGAGAAAGCGGAACACGAGATAATACCTCACCTGTCGCAGGATTGGTAACATCAAGTAGATTCTCTGTCAAAGATTCTTGCCAGGTATTGTCAATATAATTAAGTATAGGTGATTGTTGGTTCATTGTAAGAATGCCTTTTCAACCATTATGATTATGTAATGAAATAAATGATTATTCCTTTTTCGCGAATAGCTCAAGCACTTTCAATTGTTCAATAGCAGCAACAACTTGAGGGTCATGGATAATGTCATCTTTGGTGTTTTCTGTTTCTAATGCAATAGTATATTTTATTGCACTATCACTCAAGATAATCTGTTCGTCAGTGAGTGAATCTGTAAACTGTCTATAGAGTTGTAGGAGTCTCATAGCATTCCGATCTTCTCGAGATGCATGTTCAGCTTGAAATAGTTTATCTAAAATATCATCCCCGTTTACTTCAAGAAAGGATTTCAAATTTTCATTTTTTCTTAGCTTTAGTTGCATCTGTTGTTCGGAACGACTAAAAAATGCAGTTTCAACATCGGGGATAATACCAATCTTATCAATATCATGTCCCTCAGGAGTATAATATCTTGCTACAGTAATTTTAACAGCAGCACCTGAACTGCCGAGTGGAAAAACTTTCTGGACGGAGGCTTTACCAAAGGTTTTACTTCCCATAATAAGTCCTCTGCCATGATCTTTGATAGCACCAGCAACGATTTCTGATGCACTCGCACTTCCTCCATCAACTAATACAATTAACGGGAGTTCTTCTCTGTTATCTCCTTTAGAGAAGAAATCTTCTCTGTCTTCTAACCCTTGACTATAGACGACGAGTTTATCTTTAACTATGAAATCACTTGCAATATCTACTGCAGAAGTTAGCAGTCCACCGGGATTAAATCGGAGATCTAATATCAATGCCCGTATATCATTCTGAATAAATCCATCAAATGCATTATCAACATCGTTGGCAGTAGTTTCAAGGAAGTTATTTATTTTTATATATCCGACTCTATCTCCAATAATTTCTTTTTCCACACTCGGTATACGTATTACTTCTCTAACAATTGTAATTTCTCTGGGTTTACTTTCTTTTGGACGTATAACAGTAATAGTAACAGGTGTACCGGGTTCACCTCTTAGTAGATTTACAGCTTCATCTAAGGTCATTACAGCTGTCGATTCACCGTCAATTTGACTAATAACATCTCTGTTTTGAACACCTGCAAGTGCTGCTGGATTCCCTTTAAAAGGTGTAATGACCGTAATTCTGTTTTCTTGCATTCCCACTGTCATCCCCAAACCACCATAATTACCACGATTCTGAGTATTAAATTCTAAATAGTCAGGGATGTATTGGCTATATGGATCTAAGGTACGTAGCATTCCACGAATTGCACCTTCCATGACCTTTTTTGATTCAGGTTGATCTATATGTTCGTTCATAACTGTAGCCAGTACTTCAGAAAAGTGTGCTATATTTGCCAATACGTCGTCTTTATCCGATTTCTCGTGATCATCTGCTTTAACGCCAAACGATATGAATACTGTGATGATTAATGTGATATAGGCTATATAAGGTATTTGATTTTTCATTATTTCTCCAATTCAATTGACCTAAGTATTAATACATTATTTGTAGATATTTGAAATAAGTTTTCTTAGTCTGGGGTGATATGTAAGATAAAATGCAGTGATGGCAGCAACACAGACGAAAAGAGCATCGTACCAATCCATTCTATCTTTCATCAGTTCCCATCGTGAATACCCAGAAATTTGGACTTTTGCACTGGGTAATGCTTGCTCCATTGTCATATTGTATTCTTGAACCATCATTTCAGCTAATTGTGTTACAGCATTCCATTGCACATCAAGGAACTTCCCAATATAGATTCCAATTATAGAAAAGAAAGCTGCTCCAATAGATAACATTATCCATCGTTTTTTATCTGAAACATCTATTCCTTGGCTACCTGATAATACAATACCTAATCCGGTGGTTGCACCAATTCCAACTGCAATAAACCCCCATCTGTTCCCTGTCCATTTGATATATAATGCCCAAAGAACACCACCTAAAATTGCCCCTAAGAGTCCACCAAGTGGTGCTGATAAAACTTTCATTTCTTATAGTTTAGGCCTTTGTAAATGGTGTTCTGTGTTCTGTTCAAAGGTAAAGGCAGTTCTCAGCAATGTTTCTTCATCAAAAGGTGCTGCAAGGAGTTGTAACCCTACAGGTAAACCGCTCTCCACTAAGCCACAAGGTAGAGAGATTCCTGGTAACCCAGCATGACTTGCAGGTGTAGTCATCACATCACATAGATACATTTGCAACGGATCTGCTGTACGTTCTCCTATACGAAATGCTGGTGTAGGTGATGTTGGTGTAGCAATAATGTCTACTTTTTCAAATGCTTTATCAAAATCTGATCTGATGAGTGTTCTAACCTTCTGTGCCTTTTTATAATATGCATCTTGATACCCCGCACTAAGGGCAAAAGTTCCCAACATTATACGTCGTTTAACCTCTTCACCAAAACCTTCACTTCGTGTCTTTTTATACATGTCAATCATATTGGCAGGTTCATCAGCTCTATATCCGTATCGAACACCATCATATCTGGCAAGGTTTGCACTTGCCTCTGCAGGAGCAAGAATATAATAAGTTGCGATTGCATATTCTGTATGTGGTAGACTAATCTCTTCCACAGTTGCACCAAGTTTCTCAAATTCTGATATTGCTTCATTTACTATTTCAGCAACTTCGGTGTCTATCCCTTCAGCAAAATACTCTTTTGGCACCCCAATTTTCAGCCCCTTGATATCGTTGATGAGTGCTTGTGTGAAATCAGGAACTTGGACATCAACAGCAGTTGAATCCATTTCATCATTCCCACAAATTGCGTTAAGAACTAAAGCACAATCGGTGACATCTTTGGTGAATGGTCCAATCTGATCCAAAGAGGAAGCAAATGCTATGAGACCGTACCGTGACACCCGTCCGTATGTTGGTTTCATACCGACCACACCACAAAGTGCAGCGGGTTGACGTATTGAACCACCTGTATCCGATCCCAAAGAGCAAATGGCTGTATCTGCAGATACTACTGCAGCTGATCCTCCACTTGACCCACCTGGTATTGTATCCAGATTCCAAGGGTTATGGGTAATTTGGTAGGCAGAATTCTCTGTTGATGATCCCATAGCAAATTCATCCATATTCGTTTTACCTACCATAACAATACCTTGTTGATTGAGTTTTGTCATGACAGTTGCATCATACGGAGGAACAAAATTACTAAGAATCTTTGAAGCACATGTTGTTTTAACATCCTTTGTGCAGATGACATCCTTAATGGCTATTGGTATTCCCGCCAAAGGAGACATATCATCCCCGTTCACGAAACCTTCATCTGCTTTTTGTGCCTGTTTTAAAGCGATATCTTTGGTAAGTGTCAGATATCCTTTAACTTGTGGTTCAACAGCATCAATACGTCCATAAACAGATTCTGTTAATTCTACAGAAGTGATTTCTCTTGCCTTGAGTTTTTCGTGAAGTTCGTGTGCTGTTAATTGATTTAACGACATTACTAATACTCCTTAATCCGTATCTATAACTCTGGGTACACCGAAAAAGCCTTCTTCCGGTTCAGGAGCATTTGAGAGAACTTCATCACGAGGTAATGAGGGTTTGACTACATCAGCTTTGGTTATATTCTGAAGTGGATGAATATGAGATGTCGGTTCGACATTTTCGGTATCTAATTCATCCAATTTGCCGATATAGTCCAATATTCGAGCAAGAGTTTCGGTGAATTCTTGTGTTTCGGTATCGTTAAATTCAAGTCGTGCTAAGTTTGCAACATGACTCACACCATCTGTGTCTATTGTTGCCATAGAATTATTCATCCTTTCAAATTAGAAATAATATTTTGTGTTATATAGTATGTACAATATTCTTATTTATTTAAAACACATTCGTCACTTCGTAGCTTGTTTATTGATTGGTAAATTCTATTTCGAGTGTCGCCATACTCCAAATTTTCCAATTACCATTTTCTTGTTTAAAGACATGGATGGTGTCAAGACAGTTGTCTTGAAACTCAGCTCCTGCGATTTTAGTAGCACAAAATTTGAATCTACCAAGGGCATAATCACCATCTAATCCAATAAATCTAAAAATGAGTTTTTCATAAATTAAATCGTATTGTGGAAATAACACCTCAGACATTTGTTTTGTTTGTTGGTATGCAGGTGAATCGGAATGGAGTGTAAGCAACATCGCATCCATATCCTCAGCTTGTGTTGCTCTAAGGTTTTCATCAACCAGAGCATTAAGCTCTGCTGTGATATTTTCATCTTGCGAAAAAACGACTGTTAGACTAATACCTACAAACAGTAATAATGCTATTATTGTATATTTTATCATGTGTATATTTAACATCCTTATTTTTATTTTTTATTGATTTTTTATTTTATTTTTTTGAATTAACTTGGTTTGTATTCATTCTATATTTCTTCATGTATGGAATTAATCCCAATAAGCATCTACTATAATGTATCAACAATAACCACCAACGGTGCTATAGACGCAGCAAACTTTTTTGACCCTGAACGATCAAAAAGCACAGTTACAAATGCATCCACGCCTTTACCAGACACCTCGACAATTCTTCCGCGGCCAAAATTTGGATGTGAGACGATTTGATCAATTTCATAAAGCGGTTCTGTTTCTATTTCCTGGATATACTCAGTTGATGGGGTATAAGTCTGGTCAACTCCATCTACATCTTCATCTTGATACATATCTTCATCTGTATCGGAGAATGCTGAATTGTATCTGTCAACATGTTTGATGAGATTTTCATCAATTTCCTCAATAAAACGTGAAGGGATTTTATATTCCACGCCACCCCAACTTCGTCTGGCTTCCGCATGTACAATATACAACTGTTCCATTGCACGTGTGATACCAACATAGCAGAGTCGTCGTTCCTCTTCAATTTCAGCTTCTGTATTTATAGACCGTTGGTGGGGTAAATATCCCTCTTCCATACCAACAATAAAAACAAATGGGAATTCTAATCCTTTTGCGCTGTGGAGCGTCATCATTGGCACTTTATCAGTGTTCTCATCTGTGTCCATAGTGTCTATGTCAGCAATAAGAGCTATGTTCTCTAAATAATCCAGGAGTGTCGGTTCATCTGCGATCATTTCATATTCATACACAGCATTCATTAATTCTTCAATATTCTCAACTCGATTCTGTGCTTCGATAGAACGTTGACTTCTGAAGTGTTCCAGATAACCTGTTGATTCTAAAATGTGTTCAAGAACTTCTGCTGGTAAATCATCAGGACCATATTTATTAAAGATCTTTGAGAAGCGTTTAACTTTTCTATTTATGCCGGTACTAATCTTAGTGATTTCATCAACTCTAATCACAGCTTCAAATAGTGATATTTCTTGTTTTTCGGCAAAATCCATCAAACGTTCAAGTGATGTTGGACCGATTCCACGTGCAGGGACATTGATAATACGCCTAACACTTATTTCGTCAGCAGGATTACACATTACACGAAGGTATGCAATTAGGTCTTTGATTTCCATTCGATCATAAAATCCAAGACCTCCTACTATCTGATATGGAATATTTGCAGCGCGTAATGCTTGTTCAAAAATACGTGATTGTGCATTGGTTCTATAAAAAATGGCGAAGTCCGAGAAATCTACGCCTTCAGCATGCCATTCTTCAATCTTAGTTCCAACGTACCCAGCCTCATCAGTTTCATCAATCGCCTTATAACACGTTACAAGCTCTCCAGCATCATTTTCAGTCCATAGCTTCTTCTCTTTTCTGTTCTTGTTATTCTGGACAACACTCCATGCGGCATCTAATATATTCTGTGTTGAACGGTAGTTTTGTTCTAATCGTAGGACTTCTGTGTTAGAATAATGTTTCTCAAAATTGAGTATATTATATATGTCTGCGCCTCGGAATCCGTATATTGATTGGTCATCGTCGCCAACAACACAAACATTCTTCCTCTCACCTGCTAATAATTTGACAAGTTCATATTGTGTTTGATTTGTATCTTGATATTCATCCACGAGAATATGTATAAAATTTTCATTATATTTTCTCAGTATCTCCGGATGATTTTTAAAGAGTTCTACAGTGTAATTGAGAAGATCATCATAATCTAATGCATTGTTCTTGCGTAGTGTATCTTGATATTGTGGATATACCCTTGAAACGATTTTCTCATAGAATCCATCCGCCATTGAATCATAGTTTGCTGGACTGATATTCTTGTTTTTTGCACCACTAATCATATCGTGTATGGTACGTGGACTATACTGTTTATCATCCAAACCAAATTGTCTCATGACATCTTTAACAACGGTAACTTGTTCACCTTTGTCGTAGATAGTGAAATTGCTTGTAAAGCCTTTTAATTGTTCAATATCTCGTCTTAGAAATTTGGCACATGTTGAATGGAATGTAGCCACCCATAGGTTTTTACTGACACCTGGATCAACAAGTGTTTCCAGACGTTCTTTCATTTCATTCGCTGCTTTGTTAGTGAATGTTACTGCCAGAATACGGAAGGGAGATACTCGGTGTTCTTTGATGAGATATGCGATACGATGCGTGATGACTCTGGTTTTTCCACTACCAGCACCTGATAATATGAGCAACGGTCCAGTGGTATGTTGAACGGCTTGACGTTGTATATTGTTTAGGGAGTGTAATAAGTTATCGGACAAGGAAGTACTCCAATTTTGATGTGTAATTACCAATATACAGTATATAAAATATGGAGTAGGTATGCAAGTGAAATAATTATGGGTGGTATGTAAAGATTTTGTCATTATACATATACTGTTTGTGTTAGTTGTTAGTTGATAGCTACTTAAATTCCCTTATCTTGTGTTCGATTACATGGATTTCATATATTTCATGTATTGGATCGTCAGATTGTAACATTATCTCATTATTTGGTTTTATATATTGGTCTTGAGAATGTGTTTCAATAAGTAATATTTCTGATGCTCCAATCAAATTAAAAACTGGCATTTAATGCAAAATACTGAGGTAGCGATTCGTATTTATGTTGCAATTATCTATTTGTTTAAAAAGCAAAAAATGTTACACTTTTCCTACAAAGTGTAGGAATGATATTAGTGTATATTATCCCTATAAACTCAGTTACAGACTGGGTTTATAGCACTTTGAATTAACTTTTTAGGAATTTCAAAAAAGTTCAATTCTGTTATTATTCTCCTTTCTGGATTTGAGATTTACAGCATTAAAAAGACATTCATTTTTGATAAATAAAGCTTTGAATTTAGGATTGTTTTTAAAGATATTCATTAGTTTAAGTTTATATTTATTGGTTGTTAGTTTGTGTAGTAATCCCATAATGTATTTTTCATTCTGATAGCATTTCGTAATGTGTGGTTATGTTTTTTTATATGTTAGATGTTATAGATGGACGTTTTTTATTTTCACAACACAATTTTTAAAAGAGAGAGTTACAAATGCTCTAAAGTCAGTTCCTGAAAGGGTTTATAGATATACCTGAAATATTCGTTAAATTTTTTTATTTTTTTTACATTTGATACAATTTTAATGTTCCAATGTCTATGAGTCTTGTTCTGGTATAGGTTTATAGGTATATCAGATTGAATTTTAATTTTCACAACATCATTTCTTTTCAAGTATATGTAATATATATAGTAACATAATAAGATATGAATTTCAAGGGAAATTGCTTATTGTATTACTTTGGATATTAATTTCTCTAACTAATTGATATGGTCTTATATCTTTAGTTGTGTCCTGTTGTAATTTTCTTCAATATTTTTCATTTAATTAATGACATTGGTAGTGATGGAATTTTTTTAATTAACAAACACATTGAATCGCCCAATAATTGTTGGTATAATTACAATAATAACACCATTTAGGAGTATGTCCTTGCCAAAAAAGAACACATCTACTGATACTTCCCAATTACAAATACCTATTGACCAACAAGAACAAACACAATTAGACATCTCACAGCTTGAACAGTGGTTATTACATGCTGCAAACACCATCCGCGGGGCAAGTGACGCACCCAAATTCAAAGATTTCATACTACCCCTCATCTTCTACAAACGACTCTCAGATGTATTCGATGATGAATTTTCAAAACAGATTGATGAATACGGAGACGAAGAAACAGCACGCGGTATAATCGAAGCAGACCATGAAGACGCACTCAAGAAAGAACGCCAACCCATAGTTCGATTCTACATACCAGAAATATACAGTTGGGACAAACTCCGCAACCATGCTGCCGATGGACATCTCGGGGAATTCGTTACGGAAGCGATGCGGGAAGTCGCAAAACTCAATCCACTTCTACTCGGTGTACTGGATGTGCAAGATTTCAACGTTACACAAAGCGGTCAACGTACACTCGACGATGACCGACTCGAAGCATTAATTGAAGTATTAAGTGAACATAGACTCGGATTACAGGATACTGAACCAGATATCCTCGGACGTGCCTATGAATATCTATTACGGAAATTCGCTGAAGGACAAGGACAGAGTGCAGGCGAGTTCTACACACCAAAAGAGGTGGGAGAGTTAATGGCACGACTCATTGATCCCAAACCAAAAACGAATATATATGATCCAACTTGTGGTTCTGGCGGTTTGCTCATCAAAGGTATGTTGCAATACCTCAAAACCCATCCTGATGATAAGAGTCAAGCACCACATATCTTCGGTCAAGAATTAACGCCAACAACTTTTGCAATGGCAAAGATGAACGCGTTTCTCCACGATTTTATCGATTCCAAGATAGAAATAGGAGATACATTCCGTAATCCACGGTTTGTATCAAAGAACGCTAAACTAAAACAGTTTGACTATATTGTTGCTAATCCAATGTGGAATCAGAAGGAATATGATGAGAAATTTTATAGTGAAGACCATTGGCGACGATTTACCTACGGAACACCACCGACTTCATCTGCAGATTGGGGATGGGTACAACACATGTATGCATCCCTGAAAACGGATGGACAGGCAGCAATCGTATTGGATACAGGTGCAGTTTCACGCGGATCAGGGAGTAAGCATTCAGATAAAGAACGGGACATCCGTAAAAAATTCGTTGAAAATGATTTGATTGAAGCAGTAATTCTGTTGCCAGAAAACCTGTTTTACAATACCACAGCCCCCGGTATTATCCTACTACTGAACTGTAAGAAACCAGAGGATAGGAAAGGTGAGATGCTGTTGATAAATCTATCATTACATTTTGAAAAACAGAAACCGAAGAATGTCCTAACCGATGAAGGAATAGGTTTGTGTAAAGAAGTGTATGATGCATGGGAATCACGTGAGAAATTGAGTAGTGTCATCAGGTTAGAAGATGCACAAAAGACAGATTATAATCTGAGTCCATCCCAGTTTGTCGATGTTGGAGAAACTATTGAGCACCGTCCTATGAATGAAATTCTTGCAGATCTATCAGAAGCACGGATTGCTCGGGAGAAGGCTGATACCGCATTGGAAGATGTGTTAAGGGAACTTGGATTGTAAAGTTTCCGATAGGTGAAGATAGACTTCAATTATTGATTGTATGATGTTCATTATGAAAATATACTATAAATCTAAATATTGAAGAATTCTAGATTTATTACCAATTTTAACCTTATTAAATGAAGGAGACAAATGTGAAATTACTACTTAAAGATCCTATATGCACAATAAAAGACCTAAATGAGACTATGAAGTTAATAGAACGTAAGCTTAAACCAAGAGAGAAACTCCTAAAATTCCGTATACGGCGAAAGATTAAAAAAGAACTTGAATCTGCGATAGATTATCATAACCAGAATAAAAAAAGAAGTAAAGAATTCTTAGGTCTATCGACTGAAAAAACAGAAGAAATTGTACAAAATATACTCACCAAGGCACAAGAACATAGACAAAAAAAACGAATTAAATATATACAAGAGCAGAGGGGAAGTAAAACACTTAATCGGAAATAGGGAATAGTGAATGTATAAGATTGGATTACGAGAAAACACAGATTGATTATCTTAATCAAAAGATTAAAAAGTGAAAGAATATATCTTAAACATATTTCCTGAATGTAGGACAAATTATATATTGGCATAAGGAAACAATCCTTAACCTCCATGGTTATATATATGTGTTTGTGGTAGACCTGCTAAAGAAGTATATGATAAATTAAAACGTAATAATTATCACTTCAAGGTCACAAAATTACCTGAATATGCTGCCTTATGTAATAGTTGTTGTATAGATGTTCCGAATAGTTTTAATAAGTTTTCTAACATAGAATCTAAACCAACAGGTAGTACTTATAGAAATTACATATATTCCCGTTCATGGAAAAAACAATTTGTGATGGAACGTGATGGAAAATGTGTATTTACGGTAATTCTCCAAAGTGGTACATAATAAGACATATATTCGTCTTAGACCTTCTATTCTTTCAATCGAAAACCAAGGCTTATTGGTGAAGAATTATTATCTGATCTTTTTTCATTGTGTATCTTACCATGATAAGATACACGGACGTAATTTGTCATAAGAATTTCTGAGAAAGATAATCTTATTTCATTTTCATCTATTCAATTACTATGACCAATGCTTAAATAATTAATATACAATGATTGTTAGAAGTGTGTATAATAACTATAGTTTGGACAATTTCTGTAGAATTCATGCCCTAATTTAAATGTATTTATAAATTTTCAATGTTTCTTACACAAACCCAACTTACAGGAAATAAACTCAAACATACCAATGGTAGGTTCGGTTTCCTAAGCGCAGCCTCATAGGGCGAAATGTGTATTCCTTAAAATATTGTCTAGAAATTTAGTAACACATATACACTGTGGATTAATCAAAATTGAACACTACTACATATCCAGATCATTGGAAAATAGTTTCTTTAGGAGAAGTAACCGAAATAGTCAAAGGTGGTACTCCAAGTCGAAAAATTGAAAAGTATTTTCAAGGAGAAAATGCTTGGGCAATACCATCAGATATTACTGCATTAAATTCGGCTATATTTATAAATGATACTGCATCACATATTACAGATGAAGCAATAAGAAAAAGTTCAGCCAAGATCTTACCGATTGGAACTGTCTTATTAACGAGTCGTGCAACCATTGGTGAAACTGCAATTACGACAATTCCAATGTCGACAAATCAAGGTTTCTCCAATTTCATTTGTAATGAATCACTATTAAATGTATTTTTGGCATATTATTTAAGATCAATCAGACGAAGATTGAATGATCTTGCAAGTGGTAGTACATTTAAAGAAATAACTAAAAGCACTCTTCTAAATGTAGAGATTCCCCTTCCCCCACTCCCAGAACAACGCGCCATAGCACACATCCTCCAAACAATCCAAGAAGCAAAGTTCACCAGACAACGCGAAATCGAATTAGAACGCGAACGAAAAGCTGCCTTGATGGATCACCTATTCACACACGGTACAAAAGGTGAACCCCGCAAACAGACAGAGATCGGTGAGATACCTGAGAGTTGGAGTGTTGTTAGATTAGGAGAATCGACAAAAATAGTCAAAGGAGGTACACCAAGCCGAAGTGAGGAGAGATTTTTTCAAGGTGATATAGCATGGGCAATTCCAACAGATATAACCTCTTTAGGAGAAACTGTCTACATTAATGAAACAACTTCTCACATATCTCACGAAGGTTTAAATCATAGTGCTGCAAAGTTATTACCGATAGGAACTGTTCTTCTAACAAGTCGAGCGACAATCGGTGAAACTGCAATCAATACTATACCAATGGCTACAAATCAAGGGTTCACAAATTTTATATGTACAAATCAACTTCATAACATCTTTCTTGCGCATTATTTTCAATATAAGAAAAACAGATTATTACAACTTGGAAGCGGTAGTACATTCAAGGAGATTACAAAAAGAACTTTACTAAATGTACAAATACCTCTTCCTTCAGTTACTGAACAAAAATTGATAAGTGATATAATCGAAAAAATTGGTATTCGAATTGAAGCCATCAAGAAGGAAGTAGTACATATAGATGAACTATTCCATGCAATGCTCGAAGAATTGATGACTGGAAAACGATCTGCTGAATTGTTGATTGAAGGTGAGATAGACGTATGAGGAATTACCATTTTGCTTAACTGAAAAATTTGAGAACTTGATACGTATTTTACCTATATGTTATACTATACACATCCAGTGTCGGTGATACGTGGACTAACGGTCACCACCGTATTTACCACTGACATTATATATGCAAAATTACTGATGGGTGTGGAGAAACAAAATGAAACATATTACAACAACTTAAAACATATTATATAGCGTTACGTTCTATATGTGTTAATCTTACTTTTACGCTACAGCATATAAGTACGTTTGAAAGACTGGGTTATGTAGGTTAGAGAACTCATAAAACTGATAAATGATGATGAGTGGTATCAAACAAAGACGCGAGGTAGTCATCGGCAGTTCAAAAGTTATGGTGCTTATGTTCCCGATCTCCCCGGATGTTTTGCTGTAGGTGAAACACTGCAAGAAGTCCAAACGTTAATTGATGAAGCCGTCGAATTTCATATAGAAGGATTACAGGAAGATGATGAAGAGATCCCGATACCGTCTTTAAACACCCATGTGAAAAGTGATATTCCAGGTTTAGGCAAACATAAAATTATCGAAAACTATGTATCATACGACTATCCTGTCCTCTTTTCCTGTAGAGACTCCAGCGGTCATCTCTACCCTGTTTCTGTTAATGAAAACGATCAACATAAAATTTGGCTCCGTGTTGAAATCTCCAATGAACGTCTTAATCTCATCCGATCTGGTGGAATAGACCTTCGTAAGCATTCACCTATGCGGAGTATAACTCCGTGTACCAGATAAGAATTCCAAACAATAATCTAACACAATGGTTGACTAAACTCATCAAGCCCAATCATATCTCTGAGGACATACTTCCACTGTCAGGTGAGCGACTTGGACTAAAAACCGATCCACTCCTGTCCTCAGTAATCCTGAAGAAATAGCACAGACTCGCGTTTGAAAGCTTTTCAAATGTGTTCCTAACTTTGCTTGGAGTTTTCAGATTCACGAATGTACGAAGGTCTGCCCTGAATCTTAGGTTTTGGTCTGAGGAGCAAGAATTACTATAGAACACACAGAAAGGACACATTGTGCTTTTGAAAACAGAAAAGGTATTTACAACGATGCAATATATAAACAGTACTATTTTTTTTACGATCCTATTTTTTCTAACCAGCTGCTCAGTATTCCTCTATGATAAACCGAGCAAAAATACCGTTTCACAGTTGAAACAAAGCTATGAAGTCAGTTTAGGCTCTGGCTGGACTGAGGAACAAGCAAACAGGCTTTTAGTAACTTTTGATTTCATATATCAAGATTCAGAAGAACCGAACCCCAATCTGAACCCTTCGGTGTGGAAAATAAGTAATACAGATCTACAAGAGGATTTTAAGATAGAATCTGCAGATAATTTGGATCATATTACGCTTCGTAGTGATATTTTTTCAATACAAGAATCTCACGAAGAAAATGCTCAAGAAACTATACTTTCTAATCAACCTTTTTTTCGGGTTGTAGCACAGTTTGTAACAGAGGATTGGACAAATATATCTGTAGTAAAACAAATACTGAAAGATGGTACAGACAGAGATAGAATAGTCCTCGTGCTAAAAGAAATGTACGGTCTTAGTTTAGTTCGTAAAGATACACCTGAAGCCAATAAGATTGGACAGAAGCTACAGAAATATATCGGGGAATTACGTTTATCGAAATTTAAAAATCAAGAACTGGTGGAACTCATGTCGGTATATGAGAAATTCCCAAAAGGATTACATAAAATCCCCAAATTAAAATATCTGATTCGAAGTCCACAAGCACCGTATGCCGGGTCAGCATGGATAGTCGCAGATTGTGTGGAGTATGCCGCAGCTACCTTTAGTATAAAAAACGAAAATGAGTTCCAACGTGTCATCCTTCATGAAAAAGCACATTTTTTATGGGAGTATGCACTGAACGGGAAGCTTAGAAAGGAATGGTCTGATCTTGGTGGCTGGCATAAAGACCCAAATAATAAATTCGGGTGGGCAAAGACAAAAAGTCGCAGAGAATTTGTTACAAATTATGCTTTTTCAAAAAATCCAAATGAGGATTGGGCAGAAAGTGTTTCATATTATCTTTTACATCCAAACAAACTTCGTTCGGCTTCACTTGACAAATACGAATTTATTGAACTTGTAATGCTTCAGTATACCGATGGTGACGTACCTTTTAAAAGATTGAAAACGTTGACGAGTACAGATTAATCCTACGTTGAAGTGCGGATAATGCGTATTGTGTTGTCTGAATCACAGAGAATACAGAAACATAGAGTTAAATTAACGTGAGTTTGATTGTAGATGAATGATATTCATTTTCGAATATATCATTCTCATTCCTCGTGGTTAGGAAGCCGCACCATAGGCGTCAATTTAAGAATCCCAGGACCGGTGAATCAACGCCGAATCCGCGTTTGGAATTCGTAGGGTTCGGTTTCCCGGTGAACGCCTAAATGGCGTTCATACCGTTGATTCCTGATTCCTTGATTTAGTATAGCGACTCTTGTCTAATCCAAAATATACAAAAACTAAATAAACCTGCTTAACACATCCGTTTGTTGTGATTCCACCCATAAAATGCTATAATTTGATAAATCTCATGTCTTTCGAGTACGGTTGATTATAGATCGGAAACATCATGTCTGAACGTTCCGCAGTTCAAGAACCCTTAATCCAATATGCTGAACAAGTTGGGTGGACACGTTTATCTCGTTCTGAAGCAATGAGATTAAGAGGGAATACCGCTGCTATTTATATCCAAGATGTGTTAAAAAAACAACTGTTAGAACTCAATCCAGATATCATTGATGATTCTAACATCGAAGAAATAACAAGACAACTGGGTATCCTTAAATCAACGCTTGAAAGTAATCAGACTGCACTCGAATGGCTCCGTGGAGAAAAATCTGTTTTTGTACCAATAGAGAACAGAGAACGAAACGTTACACTCATCGATTTTGAATCACCAAAAAACAATACATTCCATGTAACTGATGAATGGGAACAGAAAGGTGTTGTCCACACCAATCGTGCGGATGTTGTCTTTCTTATCAACGGAATTCCAATCGTGATTGTAGAAACCAAATCTGCAAACAAATCAGATGGATTATCAGAAGGTATTGACCAAATACGAAGATACCATACCGAAACACCAGAACTCTTTACAACCGCACAACTCTTCGGTGTTACGCAACTCCTTGATATATACTACGGTGTAACTTGGAATATTAACAGAAAAAATCTGTTTAATTGGAAGGCAGAAGACACATCAGACTTTGAGCAGAAGGTTAAGTCCTTTTTTCAACCTGAACGAATATTGAGTGTATTGCACAGATCTATCATCTTCCAAAAACGAGATGACAAAACAACCAAGATTGTATTACGTCAACATCAAGACCGTGCAGAAGAGAAGGTTATCGAAAGAGTAAACGATAAAAATAAAACACGAGGACTAATTTGGCATACACAAGGTAGCGGTAAGACGTTAACAATGATCTCTATTGCATCACGACTACTACGGGGTACAGTACAGGAAGAAAAACCAACAGTCTTGATGGTGGTTGACAGGAACGAATTGGAAAGTCAACTATTTCATAACATCACTGGATACGGAATTACAAACCTAAAAGTCGCACAAAGTAAGAATGACCTTGAACAGATTCTCTCATCTGACTATCGTGGACTAATTGTATCCATGATTCATAAGTTTGACAGTAGACCTGCCAACCTAAACACAAATACAAATGTTGTTATACTGATTGACGAAGCACATCGAACTACAGGTGGGGATTTTGGGAATTACTTGATTGCTGCACTACCCAATGCAACATACATCGGATTCACTGGTACACCTATTGACAACCTTTCAAAAGGTGAAGGTACATTTAAGGTATTTGGGAAAGACGACGAACAGGGATATCTTGATAAATATGATATAGCAGAATCAATTGAGGATGGTACCACTGTTCCACTGAATTACACACATGCGCCTTCAAATCTACAGGTAGATACAGAGACTTTAGATCGTGAATTCATGAATTTATCACAAACAGAGGGTGTCAGTGATATTGATGAGTTAAATTCCATACTTGATCATGCTGTTAATCTAAAAGAGATTATGAAAGCACCCAACAGAGTTGATGCGATAGCAAAATATGTAGCCAAACACTATAAAGAAAATATCGAACCGATGGGATTTAAAGGCTTTCTCGTTGGTGTAGATCGTGAAGCATGTGCTTTATATAAGAAGGCATTGGACAAACATCTTCCTCCAGAATATTCTGAAGTGGTGTATTCAAAAAATACCAGTGATTCTGAGTCAATGAAATCTTTCCACCTAACGGATGAACAGGAAAAGGATATACGAAAGAAATTTGTTGATAAAAACTCACAACCCAAAATCTTGATTGTAACCCAGAAATTGTTAACAGGTTTCGATGCACCAATTCTCTACTGTTTATATCTGGATAAACCGATGCGGGATCATGTCTTATTACAGACTATTGCTCGTGTTAATCGTCCTTATGAAGATGACGAAGGTCTTGTAAAATCAACTGGATTAATAATGGATTTTGTTGGGATTCTTGAAAAGTTAAGCACTGCAATGGCATTCAATTCTGACACAGTAAAGAGTGTTATACAGAATATAGATGTTCTTAAAGATAGATTCTCAGATTTGATGAATCAGACTGCTCAAGAATATCTTCCTTATGCTAAAGGGATAGATGACAAAGCAAAAGAGGAAGCAATTGAACATTTTACACTTAAGGATGACCGTGAGAAATTTTTTGAATTCTTTAAGCAATTGCAAAGTCTATACAACATCTTATCACCAGATCCATTCCTTCGTGATTATATTGATGATTTCCGTGGACTGGCTAACCTGTATGGATTATTACGAAATGCATTTTCTGAGAATTCCTATGTGGATAAAGAACTTACGAATAAGACACGAGAACTGCTACAATCCCACACAGAAGGTGAAATGTTTGATTTACCTAATGAAATAACCGAACTTAACGAAGATACAATAAGGGAATTAAGGCAGAGCGATACAAAGGATACTGTTAAGGTGTTAAATCTGATAAAGGTTGTACGTAAAACAGTAGATGCTGATGCTGAATTTCAACCCTATTTAATACCTATTGGTGACCGGGTTGAAGCAACGATCGAGTCCTATGAAAACCGACAAACAGAAACACAAGATGTTTTAGAACAGTTTATGAAGTATGCTGAAGAAATCTCACAGGCACATAGACAACAAAACCTACTGGGATTAGATGAGAATTCCTATGCAATATATACGATACTCAATAATGAGATCCAAGATGTCACAACCGAACAGGCACATGCAGTTAACCAAGTATTTGAGCAATTCCCAAATTACACTTGGAATCAACAACAGGAAAGAGATTTACGGAATACCTTATATCAAACTTTAGCACCATCTGTTGATTTTAGGATAAAGATAGAGATTACAAACAAACTATTGAATTTAAAAAGGGTTTGACTAATATCCTACATAAAATGCATTAGTAATATATAAATTAACATAATAGTAATTCACGAAGAATTGATATACTAAATTCTGTAAACCCTTATCACTACAGTCTTCTTAAAATTCCTTCGTGCAGGTTTGCGTGAATCGGGTAGTTGAATTTCACTCCAAAAACATCATAAAATTAACATAATTATGTATGAAGAGAAATACACATGAAACTATAAAGGAAACTGTTCAAACATGGGTAGTTCGTATTGGTGTAGAGAAACCGAGTGTTCAGTTTCGAAGTATGCGGAAAAAATGGGCATCCATATCAACAAATGGTCGGTTGACACTCAACAAGGAATTACTCAATCTCCCTTACTCATTAGTTGAATATGTCATAGTCCATGAATTAGTTCATCTACTTGTCCCCAATCATGGAAAGTTATATAAAGCATATATGTCATCCTATATACCAGATTGGCAGGATAGGAAAAAGCAATTAGACGCATTGACTAAAATTGGATAATACCATTTCTAATAATAAAATCCTCTTTATTGTAGAATAAGCTACCAATTACTATAGTTTGGACAGTTTCTGTCGTACTCATTGTCGTGTATTCAAAGGTTTTTCTTTTTTTCTGATAGTTTTGGTATTCGTATAACTCAATAAAAACGTAATTTTGTCTAAAGTAGAGATTTTATATAGCACTCCGCTGGAGTGCAACACTCTCTGCCTTTTGTTTCTATAGACATATCACACCTAAATCAAGGAATCAACGGTATGAACGCCTGTGGGCGTTCCCCGGGTATGAACCCCTTATGGCGTTCCCCGGGTGTGAGGGAAACATCGAAAAATTGGTATTTTTAGTTCTGTATTGGTTAGGACAAATATACGTATAACTTGTGGTCATTGCTCCAGCGGAGCAAAATGTCTATAGCAGTGAGGTATAGGAATCCAGCACTCCAGCGGAGAGTTATGTGGAAAAACTGTCCAAACTATAGTACCAATTAGTGTAGTCCTTCAAGTTATTCCTACCATATATTCATGTGAAATATTCTATAAAAATGGTTTAACGTGTGTAATTTACAAGTCTTGGTTCTTCAAACAAAAAAGGCGAGGAATGACTTCCTCGCCTTTTCATTCACTATGTCTACTTTTCTATGCCAAATGCTCTTTCAAGAACTTACCTGTAAACGATTTTCGGGTCTTAGCAATTTGTTCAGGTGTGCCTTGTGCTAATACCTGTCCGCCTTTATGTCCACCCTCCGGCCCAAGATCAATTACATAATCCGCGGTCTTAATTACATCAAGTTGATGCTCAATTACAATCACGGTGTGGCCAGAATCCACAAGTCTTCCTATACTATCTAACAGTTTTTGAATATCAGCAAGGTGTAAACCGGTAGTAGGTTCATCAAGTATATAGAGTTTATGTTTTCCCCGTTTAATCTTACTAAGTTCGTTAGCAAGTTTTATACGTTGTGCCTCACCACCAGATAATATTGTGGCAGGATGTCCAATCTTTAAGTAACCGAGTCCCAACTCATTCAATACACCCAATTTATGACAGATGAGTCGTTGTTCATTAAAGAATTCAACACCATCTTCAATAGACATTTCAAGGATTTCGGATATATTTTTACCATTATAGGTTACCTCAAGCGTATCCTCATTGTAACGAGCCCCTTTACAAGTTGGACAGGTAACTTCAACATCCGGCATGAAGTGTAATTGTGTTGTGATTGTCCCTTCACCACTACACTCTTCACAACGTCCTCCTTTAACATTAAAACTAAATCGGGAAGCTGTATATCCACGTGCTTCAGCAGAAGGTGTGCTTGCAAAGAGTTTTCGTATATTGTCATAAAAACCGATATAGGTTGCGGGATTGGAACGAGGTGACCTACCGATAGGGGACTGGTCAATGTTAATAACATCGCTGATATGTTCGTGTCCTTTTAGTTCATCATGTTCTCCAAAAAGAGTTCTACTATCGTGATATATAGAATAGAGTCTCTTGTAGATTATCTCATTGATGAGTGTACTCTTCCCAGACCCAGATGCACCAGTAATACAGATAAAGACACCAAGAGGAATAGTAACATCTATATTTTGTAGGTTATTCTCTCTTGCGCCAGTAATACTAAGACTCTTACCATTAAGTTTACGTCGTTCCAACGGCATAGGAATTTCACGTTTTCCACTCATATAGAGACCTGTTAAGGAATCATCGCTTTTCACGATAGTATCATAAGGACCTTGAACGACAACATGCCCTCCATGAACTCCTGGTCCAGGACCCATTTCAATGATATGGTCTGCCGCCCGAATAGTACTCTCGTCGTGTTCCACGACAATGACAGTGTTACCGATGTCGCGTAATTTTCTTAGCGTTTCGATCATCTTTTCATTGTCTTTTGGATGTAAACCAATACTCGGTTCATCCAGCACATACAACATTCCCATTAACCCTGAACCGATCTGAGTGGAGAGTCGAATTCGTTGTGATTCACCCCCAGAAAGTGTAGCAGAACGACGGTTGAGATTGAGATAATCAAGTCCAATACCAAGGAGAAGTTCGATTCTTTGAACTAATTCTCTCACTACCCGTTCACCGGCTTCGCGATGTTTTTCAGCTAAATCAGTGATAGATTCTAAGAAATCCTTTAACTGTTCAAGGTGTAATTCCCCGATATCGTGAACAGTTTTACCTTCAATCGTAACTAACAGTCTTTGTCGTTTCAACTTCATACCATGACAATCTGGACATGTATGTTCAACCATCACCTTTCGTAGGTATTCTTCCATTCCAGAATGAGCTTCGCCCTGTTTTCTGTATCGTCGATAACGTCGATCAATGCGTGTAATTATCCCATCAAACCGTACAGGCATCCCAACATGATGTTCACGCATCGGTTTTGCATCATCTGACTGACACAATGGAAATTCTTCACCCTTTGTACCGAAGAAGACTAAATCAACTACATCTTCAGGTAAATCTTCAAAAGGCATATCAAGGTCAAATTTGTAATGTTGTGCAAGACTATACATCATTCGACCATCCCATCTATCAGGTTCATAGTTAAAAGCTTGTTTTACAAATGCTCCATCAGCGATGCTCCGTTTTCGATCAGGCACAAGTAGATTAGGATGTACTTGTAGGTATGTGCCTAACCCTGAACAAGTAACACATGCTCCTGTAGGTTCATTAAATGTGAAGTGGTGTGGTCCAAGTTCATGCATCAATACACCGTGTTTAGCACATCCGAAGTCGGCAAGAAATTCTTTTAAATCAACATCTTCATCATCTGGTACTGTAATTTGGAATTTGAGAAAACCTTCACCGACAATCAAGGCATGTTCTAAAGAGGCATGAACCTGTTTATCAATGTCTTTCTTAATATATAGCTTATCTATTATTACCTGTATATCATATTCTTTATCTGGATCGAGTGTGAATTCTTCACTTATATCGTATTCCTCACCGTCAACACGTACATGTCTACACCCTTTTGTTCTGATATCATCAAAGAGGTATTCATTATCTTCACCATAAATTTTAAAGGCTGGTGCATGGATTTCAACTTCTGTTCCTTCAGGTAAGGAGAGGAGTCGTTCTAATATCTGGTATGGAGTTTTGATAGGAATTTCTTTCTCACAATAGGGACAATGTGCAATGCCGATAGTAGAGAAGAGCATTCTAATATAATCTTGGAGATCAGTCATTGTACCCACAGTGGAACGTGGATTCATTGTAATTGTTTTTTGTTCAATAGAAACAACTGGGGATAACCCATCAATAAAATCAACATCTGGTTTTTTCAACTGAGTAATAAATCGTTTTGCGTATGTAGACATTGATTCCAAGAATCGTCGTTGTCCTTCAGCATAAACAGTATCAAATGCCAAAGACGATTTCCCCGATCCACTTATACCAGTAACCACAACAAGTTGATCCCGTGGAATTTCTAATTCTATATTCTGTAGGTTATTTTCTCTCGCTCCTTTTACTGAGACTGTCTGTCTCATTCTATTCCTCCTTATGTATGAAAATACAGGTGGGTTTTGAAATGTCTTGAGTTAATCTAATAGGATTTGAGTCATAGAGTTATATTAAAATTACGTATAGATTATTATTAGAGTTACGAGGGTAAGTATATGATTCTGTTGAAGATATTAACACTCAATCATGGAATATTTTTAATTAAGTGGTATGATTACAGCTATTGGGTACATACCATATTTATTGTTATTGATATAGAATATTTCTAAAGGAACGGGTTATCTATGTCATAGAAATAAGCAGGTTCATCAACAGACACTTTACTATCCATAGTTAGACGTATTGGTTCAGAAAACAGTTCGAGTATTCCTTTATCAGCTAACCATTCACAAGCCATATTGAGCCATAGGTCGCGATGTCCAAAATGGTCATATATATCAGATAATGATCTTTCTCCGCCAGCATCCTCTAAAAATTCAAGTAGAGGTTTAAATAACTCTTGAGCGTTATCCTCTAAATATCCATCAATCAGTTTTATTGTTTTATCAAGAATTTTCTCATCTTTTGGTATATTCAATAAATCTGTGAAGATAGGTGTAAATAATTCTGGATTAAGATCTAAAGCTTGATAAATGACTTTACGTTTTGGAATAATCCCATTCTTGATTGTTTCAATTCGTGCTAATTCTCTGACAACTCCCATTAAGTAGTAGTAGGTATAGTTATAGTCCTTTTTGTGGTATAACCATTTTTCAGTCTTCGCCATAATTGTAGAAAGACAACTTGCACTATTTAGTAGTTGTGATTGTTTATCGCGATCCCCTATCGTCCCCAGGTCATTATGTAGGTCTTTAATCGAAGGGTCTTTTGTATATAAAATCTCACTTTGAGACATAATGGAATGGAATGTTGTTCCCTGCAAGTTTTTCTCAAGTAAATTTTTATATCTACCACGAGGAATCAATTTGACTCGAATCGGTATGCCACTCTCAATCAACTGAAAGTCCTCTTCAGCTTTCATACCGTCTCTGAGGATAAGTGTGATATGTACCACAGTCCTTTCCCAAACGTTATTTTCTTCTAAATTACTGGTGAGAATAGCTGCAAGGAAATATCTGTCTTCGGCGATAGTATCTATAAATCTCTCAACTGCATTTTGTATATCGGAATATACATCTTCTTTTAACAGAAATTGTTGAACATCCGGCTCAGAATTATCAATATAAAATGCTGGTTCTTCAACAGCAACCTGACTCTTAACAGTTAGTTTTAGGGGTGACGATACCTGTTGTATAAACCCTTTCCATGCTAACCATTGACAGATTATATCTACTGAAGCATTCCGAAATTTATGATGAAAATGATCATTCATCTCTGAATTGGTTCGGGGACCTGATTGTTCTTTAAGATAATCGAGTATAGGTTGAAATATATATAATCGATCTTCAATGTATTCATTAATACTATCAAGAGTATCTTTTATAACCTTTTCATCTTTTTTACAGTTAATCAGTTGGCAATATGTTTTTTCAAAGAATTCTGGATTATATTCAAGGGCAGGTTGTATTACTTCTCTGGCTGGAATTTCATTGTTCAGAAGTACTTCAATTCGAGCTAATCCTTCAACAACATGTAAAATAGTAAGAAAACTGGCGATAAAGTCTTTGTTAACATGAAATTGCTTCTCAGCATAGATTAGAGAAGGTAAAGTATCGTCCATAACATTTATGAGTTGGAGTTGTTTATCTCTTTCACCGATACTTTCACGACTTGCATTTTTATCGTACCATTCAGTAATTGATTGATCTCTTGAAAAAAGCAGTTTACTATGTGAAAAGTAAGAGTGAAGGAAAGATCCCTGCTGTGCACTTTCAATAGATTTTTTGAATGAATTTCGAGGGGTTAAATTGGCATGGATATTAACGCCATTTTCTACCAATGAGAAGAAGTCTTTAGTTGGTCGTATACCATCTTTACCTATAATTTCAACATCCAAATCGGATTTCTCCCATACTTGTGCATGAGAAAAACTCCCAGCCACAATTGCCGCAAGCACATTTGGATCCTTTTGTACTTTGTTGACAAGTGAGTCGACTGCCTCATAATACTGTTTTTCAATATCATCTTGAGATCTCATTATGTGAAACTCCATATATAAAATCAATTGTCGAGAAAATATACTTATATTTAATATTTAGTAAGGATTTTGTTTGTGACGATATATCCTTCCACTCTTAATTATAACGATGGGTTCGAGGATTTGACTACTGATTCTTGCTGTTCCATTTGCATCAATTAATTGAAATTCACCATTTCTTTTCTCAAAGATAACTGCATCACCCCATGCCCCATTTGCAAGTGTACCAATCTTATCTGGCATTTGGATTGTAAGTAATTCCGAGATTTTGATTTGTGGATTCCTTGTAAGCATTAAATCATAATTCCTGACTATTTATGTCCTGATTCAGCTATTTAAATATTCAATTCAGTACGGATTGCATCCCGCACCATATTACAAATTTCCATTGCTTTCTCGGCATCAGTTTCTGTAGGTAAATCACTCGGATAACGGGTGTCTACAGCATGAGTTGTAAGTGAAGGAAGTTTATTTTTCCATGCCTTCCATGATGGGTATGTTGATAGAATTAGATTCAATAATTCGTTAAGATCATGAGTTCTACGAAATGGGATATTATTCTCTTGTAATAATGCTTTTAAATATTTTTCTACACATTGTTGGGAAAGGAAACAGATAACATGAAAAACAGGATTATCCCCTTGTTGGTTCTCAATGGCAACGGAATAATCGCCTTCAGCAAATTCAATCCATTCTAATGTTAGTGGGTTTAGTTCAGTCATTTTTTTCTCTGGAGGTATAAGGTAAAAGCCATCCAATTCATAGAGTACTTCTCCTTTTTCAGTTATTTCACGTAAGAACCAATCGTTATATGTGATCCGATATGCCAAAACTTCAGGTGAACATACATGAAGATCCATTTTGAATCGTTTTGGTATACATGCTTGTATTTCTGATGCTTTCTTACGTTTTTCAGATTCTTCAACTGGCATGATAACTAACAAGTCGACATCAGAATCTTCAGATGGGGAACCGTAAGCGTATGATCCAAAAAGTACAATCTGGAGTGGTGAGAATTCTCGTACTATATCATCGCAAGTTGCTTGAATATCTTCTCGAGTGACCATCTACTTCTCCAATATGTTGGTATCAACTATTTCTTTTCAGCCAACCATTTGATATATTCTTCTTTATATGTTTCCCATTTATCAGTAGGTGTAATATCCAATATTCCAGATTTCCATACATGTGGTTTATCTTGTATTCTTATTAACATATCCCGTGCATTAAGATAATGACAATACTCATCTATATCCTTAATAGTAACACCTTGTTGAAGTAAGTCATGTAGCCATTCATTACGTGGAAAGGTTGTATCCATTTCTTCTAATGAGATTAGTTTCCCACCATATTTTAATATTTCAACACCATTTACCATATATGAATTGCTGATAGATGTATTTTGATGCCTATCGTTGTATTGTTTATCATATAATGTTGCTAATGATTCAACAGGATTCTGATTCATTGTTTCTTCAGAGGATACTTTGGATGTTACATGTATGTTTTCTGAGTGAAAAGTCTGATTTTCATTTTCTAAATTCTCTTTATGAATTTGTACTTGATCATTGATACTTTCAACATGTACATCTGCTTTTTCGCGAAATTCATCAATCTGTTCACGAATTTTGTCTATTTGGTCGTTAGCAGTCTCTTCCTTATGTTGAAATTGTTCCCGTATCCTTTCAATACGTTCTTCATAGAATTCATGTCTCCGTTCCATATCACTTTCGATTTTCTCAATTTGTTCTTGAATGTTTCTCTCTTTATCTTCAGATTCCACCTGCATTTTTTCCATCAGTTCTTCAAGATCTTTTTGATGAGATTCCAATTCCTCGTTTAATTTTACGATCTGTTCTTCAGCGGATTCAGTGTCATGGCGTTGTTGACTCTCAATTTCTTCAATTTGTTTTTCTATATTGGTCCGATGTTCCTCAATTTGGGTTTGTATTCTTTCAATTTGTTCTTCAGCAATACGTTCATTTTCATCAAACCATGATTTTGTACGGTTAATTAGTTCTTCAAACGATTCCAGTATATTCATATCTATCTCCAATTCATCTTTTTATAATATGAGGGGTAACAACAATTCTGATACCCCTCATATTGATCAATCAATTAAACTATTTTGGTCATTTATCGCTTAATCAGACTTGAGAATTAGAAAGTACTTTCACTATTTGTAACTGCACACCATCGTGCCATCAGTAGATAATCCAATAATGCTGTTTCTGCTTCTGATGTACCAATTCGTTTCAGTGCGTGAATTGAATTGTCTCTTACATATCGATTGCTATCACTGAGAGAATCTTTTAAAACAGGAATAGCATCACTGGAAGCCGGTCCAATTTGAGCTAATGCTAATGCAGATTCAAATCTAACTTGTGCATCTTCATCATTAGCCAATCTATCAATTAACGTAGAGACAGCGGGTGCGGCAGCAGGACCAATTGCCCCAAATGCTTCAGGAATATACCGTCGTACTTCAGCATTAGAATCATTGGATTTTTCAATCATTACATCAACTGCAGATTCAGCACCACTACCGATTTGTGCTAAGGCATAAGACGCCTCAACTCTGACAGCATCATTTTCATGAGTTAATGCTTCTTTCAGGGAGTGAACTGCTGGAGAGCCAACAGCAGCTAAGGCATAGGCAGCCATTCGCCTTGTTGTCCCATTTTCATTAGACAGTTTTTCGATTAGAGAAGGCACAGCAGCTTCACCTATTGCGCCTAAGGCATAGGCTGCATTAAGTCTTGCAGGTTCATATTCATCCCCTAACAGGTTAGCCAATTCAGGAATTGCCTCTGCTGCAGCTTCAGATGACATGCCTAATCCATCTGCTGCATTAGAACGCACATCAGGATTTTTATCATTCAATTTATCAATATGCATAGATAAATTCCCATTAGTTGAATGTTCACTATTCGTGGAACCAGACATCCAATTCCAAACGTGTCGCCATGTTGTTTCATGCTTTTTAGCAGCGGGATTACTTTCTTCATTGAACCCATTGATTTTCCAAGACGGGTCTTCGGATTCCCAATCAGGTTCATTTGGTTCATCTAATCTAATAAACTGAAACTTCATCATATAACGAGTCTTGTCAGTACTGTTTGCCATGGCGCGATGCCATAGATCAAAGTGTATAACAGAAATTGTTCCTGCTTCACCATGAAGAGCAACTTCTCCATTATTATCTTCGGTCAATCGTTGATTATAATACTGTGTTCCTGATAGGATAGCAGATGGTCCAATTTCTACTGGGGTATCTTGTGGGTAGTAAAAGGCCATTGCCCATCGTGGAAGATGATGTCTCACTTTTTGGTGTCCCCAATAGCTATCTTTATGGAATCCTTGTCCACCGCTATGAGGAGTGTTTCTATGCGGATGTCGATGTGAATGCATTACATAGTTTTTACCTAATACACTTGTGAATGCGCCTCGGACAGCAGGATCTTCAAATACTGCTTGCAGTTCAGGAACTCTTGGTAAGATGTTGTTCCCTAAGTTCCCTTCCTTTTCTGTAAATTCCTGTGTTTTCCTATAGATAGTTTCATGGACACTTCGAGGTAAATCTGTTTTAATTGAGACATACCCGTTAACAATAAAATCCCTCATCTGGTCATCGGTTAATAGATGTGACTGTTCTTGCATCATATTTCTCCCAATAGAAATAAGGTTAGGATGAATAAACTTTAACTACAAAGTAAGTGTATAGTCATATTGTATGTCACTATTTTACTTGACATTATTTAATTTGTCATATATTTTTTCTGATTATGATTATGAAATATTAAAAATAAGAAAGTTGTAAAAGGTGTATCAACAAATATCCAGATCAAGTGTATCCTTCCGTGCAGTATTCGTAGGCTTACTTTGCGCTACTATAGAATGTCTCCTTGCACCCTACAATGATTATGTTATTAGAAATATCTTTTTAGCAGGTGGCCATTTTCCAGTCGCTCCATTTTTCGTATTAATTCTATTCGTTTTAGGTATCAATGTAATTCTAAAACATATCAATCCAAAATCTGCATTTTCTCCCGGTGAATTGATTACTATATGGTGTATCATGCTTGCTCCAGCAGGTATACCCTCATCCGGTATGATGCGTTATGCTATAAGTCCTATGGTAGCATATCAGTATTTTGCAACACCTGAGAATGATTGGGAATCACTTTTCTTTCATTATATTCCACATTGGCGTGTAGTCAGAGATGAGACAGCTATAACCTCATTTTATCGAGGTCTATTTTCAGGAGAATCTATACCGTGGAGTGCTTGGATTACACCCATTCTGATATGGAGTTCTTATGTTATAGTAGTATATTTCGTCATGATTTGTTTATCTGTTTTACTACGAAAACAGTGGGTTGAGTATGAACGTTGTGCGTTTCCATTAGTTAAATTACCTGTTGAGATGGCTGCACATGGAACAGGTAGACTTGGACCATTATTCAAGAACAGTGCCCTGTGGTTTGGTTTTGCATTTCCTGTATTCTTACATACGATCAACGGCCTTCATACATTTTTTCCCTCTGTGCCACATATCCCAAGAGATTTTTGGCTTAATCATTATCTGACAGATAGACCGTGGAGTGCTTTACGTCCATTTCAAATAGTGATTTTTTGGTCAATGGTAGGTTTCAGTTATCTATTAACCTTAGAGGTATCATTTAGTATATGGTTTTTCTTTATCTTTTATAAGCTCCAATGCCTAATAGGAGTACTGCTCGGTTTTCAATTGACATCTGGACCCGGAGTACAGTGGACGGGGAAGTCGTTTAGTGCTGCTCAAGAAACAGGAGCATGTTTGGTTTTTGTAGCTATTGCATTATGGAAAACACGTCATCATATTAGAAATATGATTAAGACCGGTTCATCTGATGAAGCATTACCGTATGGGGTTACGATAATTGGATTGATTGTAGGAATCGGTGTTCTGGTGTTTTTTAATCATTTGATGGGTATGTCAATTCTCTTTGCTATTGGATTTGTTCTTTTTCTTCTTGCAATGTATATTGTTCTAACTTGGCAAGTGATAAATGGAGGGATACCATTTATTAATCCATCTTTTTCTCCTCAAAGTTTCTTCCTTACAACATTAGGTACATCAAAAATTCATCCTTCAACTTTGACCTCTTTGATGATGCATCCTGTCTGTTTAACACTTGATTTACGAGAATTTATGATGCCAAACATAATGAATGGATTAAAAGCTGCAGATGAAGTACGAATAAAAAGAAGACAACTTTTGATTGCCATGGCAGTTGCAATGGTCATTGGTCTTGGTGTTTCATATTATTCGGCATTGAAGGTTGGATATGCTCATGGTGCACCCTATATGGGTGGTAGTTGGTTTATGCGTCAGCTTGAAGGATTACTGGTTAGTCCTAAAACTACAACAAATTGGACTAACACAGGTTTTATTCTTTTTGGAGGAGGATTTACAGGATGGTTAATGTGGATGCGACAGACCTTTGTATGGTGGCCATTACATCCACTCGGTTATACAATGTTAAGTTCATGGGCAACATTTAAACTGTGGTTCTCAATCTTCCTTGGTTGGGGAATGAAGTTTGCAATTGTTAAATACGGAGGATTGAAGGCTTACCGCCAAGCAAGACCAGTCTTTCTGGGTTTGGTAATTGGAGAGATGACATGTGCAGGTTTGTGGGCAATAGTAGGTATGGTTACAGGAATTAGTAGTGGATATAGAATTCTACCAGATTGAGTTAATGGAAATAAAAAAGCTGGCAGATCTAATGATCTACCAGCAAATTAGTGAGTTGTATGTAATTCTACTTTTATTTTAGGGAACCCCATTGAGTTGCCAGTTTACTCGCGGGTTCAACAGGTGTGAGTCCCTCAGTATTTAAACTCTCAATTTCTCCTGCAGACAACGCAACATTGTAGATGCTTGATTCTTCAATATGTGCACTGAGATCACCCGGTCCGCTTGTTCCATTGGCATGGCGTTTTCCCCAAATGGCTTCAGAATCACCCGCTTCCCATGTTCTCAGATCACCTTTTCTAAAACTTCCCATACTTTCACCATTACGATAACCTGTAATCTCATATTGGTTAATTACATTCTTATAGGTAATAGCGATAAAAACTAAATCACCGGTTTCAGGTTCAGGAATAGCATTTGGAAAATCATCTGTTCTTCTAAAATGGTACTCCCAGGCATCCATTGTTTATTAACCCTTTCTGCCCAAACTATACCACAAAATTGGTCAGTTGTTACTTCATCTAAAGTAAGAGCAGAACCATTTGTTTTGGCATAATCATCTAATGCAACCCATGAAGCTAAAGTTAATTCGGTAATATCGGGTCCAGTGTAATCCAAAGCGTGTGCCCATTTTCCTATATCAACAATTAATTGTTCACCTTCTACTGATGCACCGTGTAGGACGATATCACCAAAGTTTCCTGTTTCATCTTCAAGCGAATCAAACCGCCACCATCCGACCAGATTGTCATCTTGTACTTGAGCAAATATAGATAGAGGGATACAAACAATAATAAAAATAACTAAAATACAGAAAAAGTATCGTTACATGATATTTATACTCCTATTTAATTTGTTTATTGATAATGAATTCTTACTATATAACTGATTCCAGTCTATCTCAGAATACATTGGCATGTATTCTGAGATAGATCTGGTATAATTACAAAGAGGTAAGTTAACGTAATTAACGTTTCTTAATGTTTGCCCATTGCGTTGCTATTTTTCCCTGAGCTTTTACTGCAAGACCACCAACAGTTAAATCCATTACTTCGTCAGCGGTGAGAGCAACATTATAGATCCGTGATTCTTCAATGTGAGCATTTAGTTCTCCAGGACCATTAAGACCATTAACGTGTCGTTTTCCCCAAATTGCTTCTGCATCACCTGATTCCCATGTTCGCTTGTCACCTTTTTTGAAACTCCCAAGACTTTCACCATTACGATATCCAGTGATTTCATAAAGATTACCAACAAGTTCATAGGTAATGACAATGTTCATCATTTCACCAGTATCTTTTTCTGTTACAGCTTTTGGAAAATCATCTGTACGTCTAAAATGACTACTACCTGGCATCCACTGTCTATCTACTCTTTCTGCCCAGACAATAGCACAGAACTGATCAGTTGATACTTCATCCAAAGTAAGAGCAGAACCGTTTGTTTTAGCATAATCGTCTAAACTAACCCAAGTCACTAAACTTAATTCTGTGATATCAGGACCATCGTATTCTAAAGAATGAGCCCATTTTCCTGTTTCAACGACTAACTGTCCTTTTTCGATTTTTGCACCGTGAAGTACAACATCACCGAAGTTTCCAGTTTCTTCTTTTTCGTTATTAAATAACCACCAACCAACAAGGTTTTTCTCTTGTACCTGTGCAAATGTTGTTACTGAGAATATAAACATTAGTAAACTCACACCACCGACATAACGGAATCGCATTTGATATCTCCTTATAGATTGACATTGAATAGTCTATTATTAGATATAGAAAGATTCTGACTTGCTAATTTTCATTAAAATAGCAAATTAGCAATTGTTTTACAAGGTTAAATTCATATATTGTAATATGATTCCACTATTCTTCATCAGAACCATCTGGATTTAGTTTCTTTGAAATTAATCCATCTTTTTCGATAATTGCGTGTCGAGTCATATTCCACAAAGGACTATGGCCACCTTCATCCTCAGATGCCACTGATTGCCAACCGCCATAGTGAAATGTCATAGCAACATAGTCTTTTTGTTCGTCTGTATGAGACGAACCGAATATTTCTCGATGATTCCAGTTAGTATAATTTACAGGTTCACCACTATCCCATTTCCACACACCTTCTTCTTCTAAATCGGTTAATCCTATCCAATATGGGTGTCGACCAAATATTGTTTGAATCCACAGTTGTTCGTTAACATCATTTATTGAAACAAGATGTGCAAATTCATCTATAGCCGTTTGTTGTGCATCATGCCAATTATCACATTGAATTTTCTTATATGCATGTCCATTTCCGGGGTTTATAATCCAAACCTCTTTTTGTCTCTTTTCTTTTTTCTGTTTAATATTTCTTTCTTTTCTCTGCTGTTGTATTAATTCTTGTAATGCAGAGGGATCAATATTCGGTGGTGCTTGATGTTCTATACCATTTCCCTGTTGAGATTTAAGGAGTTTTTCAAGGTCGTTATCAATTGGGTTACCATCCAATTTAATTACAAGATTTTCTGGTGCGGGGGTTTCATAATCCAATTGAAATGGAGTTAATCCGCCCTTAAAGTTCTGATATTCTACAGACACTGTATATATTCCTGTATCACTTCGAAAGTATGTGAAATATCCTGAGTCATCTGTAATTACACTTGTTCCGTAACTTCCACTACCATTCTTACTTTTCAGGATCATATTCAATCTAATCCGGGTATTTTTAATTGGGTTTTTATCCTTTGAAACTACTTGAGCTTTAATTTTCAATAGTTTTTTGACTTTTATTTTAATATTCTCAAATACCTCATTTGTGTCTAATTTAAAAGTGAATTTTTCATCTGGACCAAACGAATCATCATTTTCATAGAAGGTGATCTTTCCAATTTGTATTGTCTGGATTTTTTTATCAGTGATATGTGTATTTTGTTTATAAGGAGTGATTGATAGTTGCACAAAACCTTTTGGAACACTATTGGTAGTAAATTTACCATCTTGATCAGATTTAATTATTACAGGATAATTTACCTTTACTTCATCATTATTGTTTTTATTGGGTAGATTTTCAAGTGGGATTCTACCTATATGGAAATGGGGAACTTGGAAACCGTCACCAAGAGGTTGAAAATGTCCATCAATTAGTTTCATAGGCATGATTGCGATTGAAACATCTTCAATTGGATTATCATTTATATCAACGATAGTACCAGATAGAGTTGGATTTTCAACCTTTTTATCAGAATCATTCAGTTGAGCATATATACTGATATTAAAAATAAGATATAGAATTGTAAGAGTAGTAATTAGAAATTTCATGACTTATCTCCTAATATGGTTTTCATTTTCAATTACAGTAACAAGATCCTCAGGATTATAGATTTCTTTTTCCAATATTGTATATTCAGTTATTTCAGTAATTGGACTATCAGGGATACCAACATCCCATTGTCTTGCTTTTCCAATTAATATAGTCTGATGTTTGACATCAATCTCATTCTCAATAGGTTTGGGTTCAGAAATCCAATTTGAAAATGTAAGTGGTTCACCTGTAACCCATTGTTTTTCCCCTGCAACAAGACCAATCCAATAATTTGTATCACCAAACACTTCAAGTACCCAATGTTGTTCTTTTTCATCATTGATTGTCAATAAGTTAGCATTTTCATCAGTGGCAATGGTCTTAGCTTCTTGAAGATTCTTACATTTAACTTTCTTATATGCATGTCTGTTCTCCGGATTGATTGCCCATACACCACGGTCCATAAGATTTATAAATGCTCTCATATTAGGCAGCACTCTACCTTGGTGATTTCTTATAATCTCAGTTTTCATCTGTTCTTGTATTTTATTTACATCAGGGTTATCAGAAAATTTTAAAACGAGATTATCAATTTGTTGTCCTTCTTCCACCATGATAGGTTTTGATTCAACAGATAAACCATTGTATAGGATTTTAAATGTATATTTTCCCGGATAGTCTAAGTATCTGACAAATTTACCTTCATTATTAAGATTTAGACTTCCAGAACTTCTTCTATTGCCTTCTTCACTAATCTCATATCTAACATTTGTCTTTCTAAGTGGTTCATCGTCAGATAAGACAACTTGTCCACGTATAACCATTCGTCGTTTTACAGTAATCTCTAAACTATTTATGACTGTATTCTTAGGTATTGCAAAACGAAAACCATTATATCTAAAGCTATGAATATTAACGTAGAATGTTATCCCTTCAATCTTGATCCCAACAAGTTCGTATGTAGATGAATCTATTCCTTCATTAAATTTTAATACCATTATATGATTTGGAACAAAGTCAGGAAACTTGAAGTGTCCTAAATTATCTGATTCAGTCCTTAATAATTGTTGTATTTCCTGATGTTGGATTGGCAGCCTTCTCTGAGGTTTAAGTTTATCTGTAATATAAAGTGAGAGAGTAAAACCTTCAACGGGTTTACCTTCTTTATCAATTACTACCCCTGATAATTGACTGTTTGCCATACTGTTATTCGTTAGAAAAAACAGATTTATAACACAAAAGATATAGAATATTACACCTAACTTGGAATGGGTAATTTTCATAATGGAACTCCTATTGAAGAGGTTTAATGTAATATGAGTAACATTGAAAAGTAAGGATAAATGGATAATACCATATAAGGTATGTAGATTTCAATTGTAATTCTAATGAAGAATGTAGACATTGAATCATTTATATTATCTTATGGATAATAAATATATTTGATATTATACATATTGTGGCACGGTAATTGCATCTATGTATATAATGAATTGATTTAAGACTAATACAATGGAACTATTACCACCTGAGTACATTAGGAAACCGTATACTAACTTACATAGGTGTTAAAATTATGAACATGATTGTCCAAATATTAAACAAGATGACTCTGATTTGTGTGAAGCAGAATCTATCCCTGTTTCTATCTGTATTTATACATGGTGTATGTATATCGATTATTGGTATTTCATCTATTGATATCCCTGACTACCAGACTGAGGTGTTAGATGTAGATTTTCTTTCTGTTCAAACACCAAAAAGGATAGTTTCTAATTCAAAGAAGATAATTGTGAACCATAAAACGGAAGTACCGAGAACAATAGACCTGTATCGTCCAAATCATAATATTCAGTCATCTCCAGTAGTTAATAAGACAATTGAAATTAATGAGAGCGAATTGGATAAGACCTCAATGTATGATTTTGATCCCTGTAGTATTACAAATAATCAATTTTCCTCAATTGACCTTCAAGTAGAACAAACCGACATTAGAAATTCTAATATATCATATCCTGTAAAACCAACTCTTAATAGACCTGAAAAAGAGCAAGTATTTGATATATCAGAATTGAATGATATGGTTATTTCACCATTACCATTAACCCTTCCAGATATTTCTGAACCAACTCAGAATGCACGGTTTTTACAAAAAGTAGATCCACTATATCCTGAATCAGCACGGCATACGCATCAAGAAGGATTAGTTGTATTAGAAGCTACAATCGACATTGATGGAAAAGCAAAAGATATTAGTGTTGTTGAGGTAATAAATGTCAAAGGACTTGGATGTGAGGATTCAGCAATCCAAGCATTAAAAGCATCTCAATTTACACCAGCTATGAATGGAAAGACAGTTATTTCTCAACGACTACGAATTCCATATCGTTTCAGCTTAAAGAGTTAATCATATCCTATCCGGAATCTCTCAGCTAAACTTATATTTTTTAAATTAAGCTATATCTGAAATCATAGTAAGAAAGACCAGATTAAAATTTTCTTGCCATGTCCATTAAGAAGTCCTATACTCTATTATATTTTTAGATTAACGAGGTTAGATATATGAGAGTCCAACTGAATGGGAAGGTTGGTGTAGTTACCGGTGGTTCAACTGGTATTGGTGCTGCAACGGCTATTGCTTTTGCTGATGCTGGGGCTAAGGTTGTAATTGGTGATATCAATGAAGTTGATGGACTTAAAACAGTTAATGTAATTGAGAAAAATGGTGGAGAAGCAAAGTATGTTTCTACAGATGTAACAGATGAAGAGCAAGTCTCGAATCTAATGCAAATAGCAAATGAATCTTATGGAGGAATACATGCTTTAGTTACAAGTGCAGGCGTGTTACAAGGAGCAAGTGTTCGTATAGATAATTTTGAGGCATCCACATTTGACACAGTTATTGATGTAAACTTAAAGGGTACATTCTATGCTATAAAGCATGCTGTTCCAGTTATGGAGAGGAGTGGTGGAGGTGTGATACTCTGTATAGCCTCTGGTGCAGGTGTACGGGGTGGTAGTTCTTCTGTTGCCTATGCATCCAGTAAGGGTGGGGTAAATGGTCTTGTGATGACAGTTGAGAATCAAGTAGGTGGTAATATACGGATGCATACTATTTGTCCGGGTGGATTATCGACACCTTTGAAACTTGGTCAAATAGTTCAATCTGCGAAACTTGCTGGGAATGATCCGGATGCTGCAGTTGAGCAAGCTATGAATTCTCTTGGTGATCCTGCCGGAGTTGGGAAAGTATTGACATTCTTAGCATCTGATGAAGCTGCTTATGTTAGGGGTCAGATATTTACAAGATAACGGACAGAATTTATAGAAAATAAATTCTGTATTTAATGGTCAATCGTATAATCAATATTTAACCAGAGACTCTTTGAATATCGATAGAAAAAGGTAGGGAAAACACCGGACATTAGACACCATAAACCAATATTTAACATATTAGGAATTATAGTAAATAAGCTTAGAAAAAAATAGCCGGGGAATATTAATAAGACTGTGGCACCATAATTTATGTACATTACCCCAATGAAATATCCTTGTTCGCGTTCATATTTCAATCCACATTCTTGACAATGTGAATACATCCTAAATCCTTTCTCATATAGTTTTCCTATGCCACATTCTGGACATCTTAGTTTAAAACTATATTTGATAATTTTTAATAATATATTAAAATTCTTAGTCATAAGATGATTTCGATTAGTTGAGAATAATTAGTAGCTATTGTCATCCCAGAATACCTTAAAAGTTCTTAATAGAATTTTAAAGTCATTCCATATTGTCAGATTCTGAATATATTCTAAATCGATAGGTATGCCTTCACGAATTGTACCTTTTCGTTTTGAACTTAATTGCCACAAACCTGTCATCCCTGGTCGAACAAGATGTCTTTTATTTTCTGAATCTTTATATTTTTCTGCCAGAAATGGCATTTCAGGTCTTGGTCCTACAAGACTCATATCACCTTTAATTACATTAAATAATTGTGGTAATTCATCCAAGCTGGTTTTCCGTATCCATTTTCCTATAGATGTGATGCGTTCATCATCAGTAGATTCTGGATTCTCAGAGTATGAAGGTGTGTCAATATGTAGACTTCTGAATTTATAGATTACAAAAAGTCTATTGTTAATTCCCACACGTTTATGTGAGAATAACACTGGTCCTTTAGATGATACCTTAACGAGTACAGCAATAATAATCATTATTGGTGCGAAAAGAAGGACTAATACTATAGCTGCGAAGAAATCTAATAAATACTTTCCTCGTTTTGCATAGAAAGAGGTTAATTTGTACTCAAAAGTTTCTGTAGTATCCTTCATATATGTATGATTAGTTTCTGTGATATTCAATGATCTGTTATAAATATGTTGGTTGAATTGGTCAGTGAACTACTTTGATTGTAAATTTTCAAATACTTCGATATATTGATCAGCAATATGATCCCAATTGAACCTTTTTCTTATTTGTTCAGTAGCAATGCGTCTGAAATTTTCAACTTTATTAATATCTGCCTCTAACTCTTCAATCTTTTCTTTTAATGAATCTGGATTTTTATCAAAGAGAACTCCATACTTACCACCTTCAAGCACTTCATGATTAAAAGGTGTATTTAAAGCCAGTATACAGTTTGAAAAACCTAAAGCTTTTAATATTGATGGGTTAATACCTCCAAACTGGTGTCCATGTATATATGCGAAACAGTGATGATGTAGTTCTTTAATATGGTCAAAATTATCAATATGGCCGAGAAATAGGACATTCTCATTTGCAATGCTCTTTAGTTTATCTAAGAATTGATTTTCAAGTTTATTTCCTCTATAGTCAGCCCCACCTGCAATTGCTAATTTTTTTTGACTATTTGACTTAACAAAAGCTTCAAGTATAATATCTGCATTATTGTCCGGAACAAGTCTACTTGCAATAAGATAGTAATCTCTTGATTTGAGGCCATATTCAGTCACGACTTCAGGATGTTCGGAAGGTTCAATATTTGCTCCATAAGCAATATAAGTAGTTTCTGCGCCTAAGTCTTCAAGATATAGTCTTTTCATTTCTTCAGCATCGGTAATTACGAGTGGAAAAGCGGAGGTAGCCATTTTTGCTGCCCATTTGAAATATACTCCGCCTATACCTTTCCATTTAGGACGGAGCCATTCCATTCCATCTACATTTATAACAGCTTTTTTACCAGTTAACCGGAAAATCCATCCAAATGGACCGTTACCAGCATTCCAAACGAAGACAATATCAGACTTAGAAAAAGAGGCATGTATAGATGCGAAGAAACTATGACTCAACGTACTAAAGATCTTGTGTTCTATACTTGGTAGGTATACTAACTTGATTCCTTTCCATTCAGGTGGTCTTTCCTTGAAAAATCCTTTACGACAGTAAACAACTACTTCATGACCAGCATCAACCCAACGTGGTGCCAACTCGCTCATTACAGTTTCTGAACCACTATAGGTAGCGGGTAATCCTCGTATACCTAATACGCTAATTTTCATTTATAAACCTTCAAATTTTAAAACGGCACTGCATTACAAGTACTTATGGCTTGTATTATTCAAACAACACAAACTATCAGAGTGTGCAAAAAAGGAGACATTTTATAATAATAGCCTTATTTTTTCATTTTATATTTTAAAAAGAATATATATATTGTAAACATAATTCAATTTAAAACCAATTACTTAGATACAGCATTATTTATATTCTTCAATAAATTTTCACATAGACAAGATATTTAGATTCTATATAGGAGTTTTAACTGTATTTCATTAGCTGATTCATTCACATCAGTCAGATTTTGTATATTTTTTCGCCAGATTCTTGTCCAATTACCATATATAGAATAGTGTCCAATTACAACCCAATTAAATCCTAATTTTATCCGATGCTCACTTGCTGTTAATCCAGAAAGTGGAGTCCACACATCATCTTTCGGAGCATCTTCTGGATGGTGTTTATCTACATTTCCTTCACCATGTCGTTCCAATTCATACTCAAGAATAGTCTCAAGTTTATCAGTAAATCGTCGACGGAAAGAGATCCAAAGATTATCAGCATCGGAACCTATGTGATGTCCAATTACTGAAGTAAAGTGTTTATATACATTGAACGGATTTACATGTGTATATGTATATTGATTTATGAAAGCGTATTCCACATTTAGATCTGTATCTGGGAGTCCGATTGGATCAGTAAGGTATATTCCTCCAAGGATACCGAATTTTGTATCCCAATGATAGAAACTGGCAGCAGGATTTCCATCATCTACCATTAATTCCCCATAGATCTCAAAATTATCCATGGGTCGTAGTCTCAAGTCGACACTGGCAATTACATTGTCTCCGCTTCCAGGTGAACGTCCATCAGCACGAGAAATTGTTTGTTCGTTTATTAAGTAAATGTTTATCGGATTGACATAACCGATATCGAACCGGTTTCCATATACAACTACTTCAGATATTCCAAATCCAAACCTATTCCAAAAATATCCTTCAGCTCTATGACCGGAGATATATTTCTGATTAATTTCCTGGGACATATCCTCTAATTCACCGGTGAAACTTGTATACGTTATGTTATTGTATGTTGCATTAAGTTTCACCATATTGATGGCGATAGGATTTGGGGAAACCATTAGATTTCCGTGATATCCTGGACCCCATTGTAAATTATCGTTTCCATATTGTAATTCAAACCATGGAAATTTGAACTTAATATAATTATTTATAGCGGTTCTATTTTTTAATTCACCTTCTAATTGTCTATACTTTGATTCATCTACATAAACGTCATCGAAAATATCCCCATATAAAAACCTATATGCCATATCTACTGAAAAAGCGAAATCGTCATTTACTTGTCCATATACATGAGGATGCAGGGTAGTAGTATGCATATTCCCTTCATCAGAAGTGATTTCAGAAACATTATCAATTAATCTTGTTCTTTCATATTGAACAGCACTAAGGTCAAATGATAATCGATATGTTGATTCATTAGTAGCAGACATGAGATGTAATCTACGATTTGGGGGTGTCTGTGTTCCTGCTTCAGAATAAAAAGCCAGAAGTAAATTCAACCTTTTTTGATCATTAATGCTTAATTCAATCTGTCCATTTTGAAAATTTTGTGATGCATCCTTAAGGAATGTAGCGATTTGGCCACGTGTAAAAGGGAGAGAACCCCGCGGTATACCTGATATCACACGTATATTAAGTAAACGTTGAATAAATCTGTAGGTTTCAGTATTGAAATCTGAGATTTCAGGATTTAATGGCAGATTGATTAAGGATGCAGATTGCGCCGAAGGGATGTTGCCTAATAAGACAATAATACAAGACAACATCAATAGATGTTTATATATATGTTTTCTCAAAATTCTTTCCAATTTTTAAAATGATTTATACTTAGAATGAAATAATTCTGATTTTAATAAAACTCGGACAGTGATTCACAATACAATGAAAGTTTCTACTGTAATTCATTGTTGGATTATTTTCTAATTAACATTTTACGAATATGCTTTTTATTTCCTGTATTTAATGAATAATAATACATACCACTTGAAACTAATTCACCTAATGAATTTCTTCCATCCCAATAAGCTGCTTTATGATTTGTTCTATAAGCACCAGCATCTTGGAATCCAATATTTAATTCTCTTATAGTTTTACCTTTTTGGTCAAAAATCTGAATTCTTACATAGGCATCTTGTGCTAAGTCATAAGGGATCCAAGTTTCAGGGTTGAATGGATTTGGATAGTTTTGTAGGAGTGTGCTTTTTACAGGAAACTTTGTATTTATTAGTTTTTCTAAGTTGTTAATTCCTTTTTGTAGTGTTTCTGAACTATCTTGAATTTCGTATGCTTTTTGAAGCCAATCAAAAATTATTTCATTATCCTCATAGGAGATTTGAAGTTCTTTAGAAGGTGCAGAGATATTACTACATTCTCCTAAATGTGAAGCAACCAACAATAAGTCTATCATATCAATCTTACCATCACGATTCACATCGACTTTTGGAAATTCAGGATTGATTGAATCAAAACTATTAGAGATAATTTCCAAGTCCATTAAATCTACATGTCCATCATTGTTTATATCCCAAGGGAGTGTTTGTATTTCTGTATTTTGAATTGTGGATTCAGAAAATGCCGATTGCCAACCAGCATTTAGTTGTCTTTGAAGATCTTTGACTAAATTTGCATTTTCTGGATAGTCTACTACATTAGTAGATTCATTCGGATCAGTCAGATAATCATACAACTCGTGACCAAATTTTGCTCTTTTACCCCATTCAGTATATCTGTATCTATCTGTTCTAATGGAATTTGTCTTCACGCCTGAACGAGAAAGAAAACTGAATGCTGCATACTTCCCTGTAAGTGTAGGCTCTTTTATAATAGGTAATAGACTGTTACCTTCCAAATTCTCAGGAATTGGAATGTCACATGCATCACATAAGGTAGGGAAAATATCAACGAGTTCTGATAATGAGTTTGTTTGACATGGTTTTTGGTCAGGTATAGAAATTATTAAAGGGGATCTTGTACTAACTTCATAGAGTGTGTTTTTTCTCCATGTGCCATGTTCACCAAGATGAAACCCATGATCACCACAGAAGGCGATAATCGTGTTTTGATTAAGACCTAATGAATCTAATTTATTCATTATATGACCTACTTGAGCGTCCATATAGCTTGTTGAAGCTGCATAAGCCCGAATAATTTCAATAGATTTTTCATCTGATATTGGAGCATTTGGATCGGAAGGTATATCTCTATATAGCCGAAAAAATCTTAGATTATTATGTGCTATTGCTGGTGCATTTTCAGGATAATCTGATGTTGATGGTAAATCAAATGTATTCAAATCATATAGATCAAAATACTTTTTTGGTGCATGTAAGGGTAAATGTGGTTTATCAAGTCCTATTGTTAATAAAAATTGTTGATTTTTAATTTTTTCTAATAAATTAACAGCTTCATTTGCTGTAATTCCATCGCTTAATTTATCATCAGCAACATCAAGAGCATTCCAAACTGGACCAAATTGAAAAGGTGCGGGGTGATGTCGTACTTTTCCAACTGTATGAATAGAATAACCATTTACAGAGAAATGTTGGTAAATATCTGTTGCTTCAGGAATTGTTTCTCTGTAATCTGCAGTATTGTTATATACATTTGTCGTTTGTGGTCTTAATCCTGTAAGAATTGAAGCTCGGGAAGGATTACACAGTGGATATTGACAGTATGCCCGATTGAATAAAGTTCCTCTATTTGCTAACCTATCTATGTTTGGTGTATGCATCTGAGGAATACCGTAACAACCAAGCATTGGACGTAAATCATCAACTATAATAAATACTACATTGTATTTTCCTTCAGCTTTTAATTTTAATTTAGGTATAATACTGGATGTAAACGCAGCAGTCCCTATTTTGAATCCTTTAGAAACAAATTCACGCCGAGTATAATTTTTTGAAGAATTGAACATAGTTTTAATTTGTAATTGATATTCTCTTCATATTATAAGAATGATGAATCTATCAGTTTGATACTTTATTTTATAATTACCATTTTTCGTGATGAATTAAATTGTGTATTGAGTAAGGATTTATTATTATAGATAGCATTAATATAATAGAAATATACACCACTTGAAACATCTTCACCAATTGAATTCTTTCCATCCCAATATAAAGCACGTGCCTGTGTTCTATATGTTCCTTTGGTTTTTAAACCGATGTGAAACTTTCGTATTGGTTCTCCTTTACCATTGAAGATATCTATTGTAACATCAGCATCATGTATTAAGTCGTAAGGTATCCAAGTTTCAGGGTTAGATGGATTTGGGAAATTAGGTAAAAGAGCACTATTGATTGGATTATAAGCATCTACCAGTTGCTCTAAGTTCTGTAATCCATTAATGATCGTAGGAGATTTGTCATCAATAGGAATATACATCTGAATCCATTGTTCAACTTGGTTGACGTCATTTAAAGTAGGAGAAACCATGCTTGGTGATGATATTGTTGATGATTCACCTAAGTGTGAGGCAACTATAAGTAGATCAATTATATCAATCACACCATCCTTATTAAAATCATAATTTGGAAATTCTATACTATTGGAACCAAATGCAGTTGCAATTAATTGAAGATCATTTATATCCACAATGCCATCAAAGTTGACATCCCAAGTTAAAGTTGAAGGTAATACAGATTGTGTAGGAATTGTATCTGGTAATGCAGCTTGCCATCCTGCGTTAAGTTGCTCCCTTAGAGTAGCAACAAGTTCAATATTTTCGCTATAATTTACGATATTCTTAGTTTCCTCAGGGTCTATTTCATAGTCATAGAGTTCAATTCCATTTTCTCCATTGTTTCCCCATTCAGTATATCGATATCGATACGTACGTATAGAAAGTCCATCAATATCACCCCTTCTATATTGACTAAAAGCTCCAGATTTCCATTGTTGTGTCGGATTATCTATAACAGGTAATAAACTGGATCCTTCAATTTCTTGTGGTATAGGTAATTCACAAGCATCACATAAGGTAGGATAGATGTCAACATATTCAGAAATTGCATTGGTTAAGACACCTTTATGCTTTTGACTTGGAATGCTAATAATTAGAGGAGTATGCAGACAATCTTCAAAAAGAGTACTTTTTCTCCACATTCCGTGTTCTCCAAGTTGAAATCCATGGTCGCTACAGAATAATATGATAGTATTTTCAGAAAGACTTAGTGAATCTAATTGGTCAATTATCAATCCAATCTGAGCATCTATATAGCTTATATTTGCTGCATACGCCTTAATTAGCTCAAGAGTTTTTTCGTTTGATAGAGGTGGGATTGAATCTATATCCTGATAGGCATGTAAAGCCTTCCGATTTGCAGCGATTTTTGGGGCATCAATGGGAAGTTTTGACATTACAGGTAAATGGAAACTATCAATATCATATAGATCAAAATATCTCCTTGGAGCATAGAATGGGAGATGTGGCTTATTAAACCCAACCGCAAGAAAGAATTGCGAACCTTTAATCTCATTCAATACATCAATCGCGGCATATGTAATTTTTCCATCATCTAATTCATCATCATCCACATCAAGAGCTTGCCATGAAGGTGAAGTTGATTTATCTATTTCTTTCCACTTTGATCTCCAAATTGGAGCAGACCAAGAATCTTTGTCAAACCATGCATTAATACCGTGTGTAATTTTACCCACTGACCGCGTATGATATCCATGAATTTTGAAATGATGTGGAAGCGTAATTGCGTTTGGTGCAGATTGAAGAAAGTTACCAGAGTTATTATGGACACCAGTTGAATATGGTCGTAAACCTGTCAGAATTGAAGCTCTGGATGGATTACAAACAGGAAATTGACAATAGTTGTTTTTGAATAGAGTTCCTCTCTCAGCAAGTCTATCAATATTCGGGGTATACATTTTGGAATCACCGTAACACCTGAGCATAGGTCTTAAATCATCTACCATTAGGAACAACACGTTGTATTTTTCTTTTGCATTCACTTGTAAATTAGGGAACAATCCTGTAGTAAATGCAGCAGCTCCAGTCTTTAGACTTGTAGAAATAAATTCTCGTCTTGTTAACGAATTTTTGTTTATATTATTAATCATTGTAGGTTAGGGAATGAATGTTGTCGCTGATCTTCAATAATACTAAATATTAAAACTAAGCTATTTTATCAACTCCATCTTTCGAGTAAATCTAAATTTAGTTTTAATAGAGTTAGAGTTTCTATATTTTATATTAAATGTATAAAAATATGTTCCGCTTGCTACCTTTTCACCATTAGAATTCTTCCCATTCCAGTATCCTGCATTTGACTTATCCCGGTATACCCCTTTAGATTGGAATCCTATGTCAAGATGTCTAACGATATGACCCTTTATATTGTGAATATCTATACTTACATCCGCATCCTCTTCTAAATCATAAGGAATCCATGTTTCAGGATTAAAGGGGTTTGGATAGTTAGATAAATGTAAACTATTTTTTTCAACTGAATTTTTGATTAAGGACTCTAAATTTGCAATACCTTTTTTTATAATAGATGAATGACTATTAATATTCTGTGCATCATGTATCCAATCTTCAATTTCCTTAAAATTGCCATTTTGTAGTAAAAATTGTTGGGGGGACGAACCAGTTTTTGTTTCTCCTAAGTGTGCTGCAACTATTAATAAGTCAATTAAATCTACTTTACCATCCTTATTTAAATCAAACAAAGATCTATTAGAAGACTCTATACCAAAGTTATCTGAAATTAAGAATAGGTCATTTATATCTACGATTCCATCATTGTTGAAATCCCAAGGCAGGATAGACGAAGATACTTCCGGTAAGGCTGACTGCCAACCAGCATTAAGTTTCTCATGTAATTCATCTACAAGTAAGGCATTTTCTGGAAATTGAGCGATATTCTTGAGTTCATCAGGGTCTTTATAATGATCGTATAATTCATTACCAATCATACCAAACCTAACCTTTTCAGTGTAACGATACCTATCAGTTCGAATAGACTTTTTACCATAAACAGTTCCAATCTTACTAAATGCTGCCGTTTTCCATGATAAGGTCGGTTTATTGATTAATTGTAACATACTATATCCTTCAAGGAAAGATGGTATCGGTAGTTCACAAGCATCACATAAGGTAGGATATATATCAATGAGTTCTACAATACCATTTGTCTTAACATTCATGTGTACTTGATTAGGTATATTTATAATCAGAGGGGATCGAAGGGCAACTTCAAAAAGGGTTCTCTTACCAATAGTGTCATGTTCGCCAAGATGAAATCCGTGGTCACCACAAAGAAGTATAATTGTCTTATCTTTGAGCCCAATTTGGTCTAATTCATCAAGGATTCTTCCAACTTGTGCATCCATATAACTTATAGATGCCATATATCCTTTGATTAATTCAATAGTTTTTCTATCAGATAATGCCTCTTCACCTTGAGGTATGTCAGAATACCCTCTTAACTCATGCTTTGAATGTGGTGCGATTCTCGGAATACTTTGAATATCCAGAGATTCATATAGACTATAATACTGTTTAGGTGCATCAAAAGGAAGGTGGGGTTTGTTGAAACCGACAGCAAGAAAGAACTCAGAATTTTGTACTTCATCCAACACTTTTAATGTATGTTTGGCAATTTTTCCATCTTCTAAATCATCATCCTGTACATCAAGTGATTGCCAAGATGGTATATTCTTATATTTTCCACCTTGGACCTCCCAACTTGGAACACTCCATGAGACTTCATCATCAAAAGGTCCATGCATTATTTTACCTATTGATCTTGTATGATACCCATGTTTTTTAAAATATTGAGGAAGCGAGATAACGTCAGGAACTGTATCTCTATAATGGGAATAATTGTCAAGAACTTTAGTAGTTTCAGGACGTAATCCTGTTAATATAGAAGCACGTGATGGATTACAAACTGGAAATTGACAGTATGCACGATTAAAAACAGTACCTCTTGATGCCAACCTATCAATATTTGGAGTATATATTTCAGTATGACCATAACACCCAAGTAATGGACGTAAATCATCAACCATTATGAAGAGAACATTATAGCGTTCGTCCGCAGAAGCATTGAGATTTGGAATAAGACTTGTAGTGAAAGCAGCTGCACTCGCCTTTAAGCTTGTTGACAGGAAATCGCGTCGAGATAAAGGATGGTTTTGTAACTGTTTTTTAGATGTACTTGATTTATTATAAGAATTCATACTTACTTGACTGTTTCATTTTCTTTTTAAGCCACTCTAACTATTATATCCTAATTCTCTCATGATGTCATAGAAAATAGGTTTTACGACAGGATCTAACTGGAAAGTATCTCTTGTTGGGATTGGATGTAATGTAGATTCACCATATTCAATTAATTTCTTATCATAAGGTAATTCACAAAAATTAGAAATTTCAGTCAACATTCTAATTGGATTGGATGTTAATTCTTCGAAAGTAACCTTTAATATATTTTCGGGATATTTCTTCTTAATTTCTATTCCTTGTTGCATTGTAACTATCCATTCAATAGATGCTTTATCGAGATGTCTGTCAAAATTCCTTATCTCTTCAACAAACCTACTCAATCTATCGTTTGTGGCAACTAATTGATCCACCATTAGATGCCACTTTCGATTGTTTACACCCCACCAATTATGTGATTCTCCTCTTATTTCTACACCGAATTGTTCTGACCATTTTGCTATAGAATGGCATGTATCCCAGCCATTTCTAATTAATAGAATGAATCTGGCATCAGGAAAGAGTTCACGTACGAATTCAACTCTAAAAATTAATTCAGGATACTTGTCTACTACTCTATGTGAACCTGTTGTAGATAAATATGCTCCAAATAACTGTTTTGCCCGTTCTTTCATTTCGATACTTGAATCATTGGATGACAGTTTATATAAAGAGTCTGAATTTGTATAGCTGCCAATGACATCTTCTTGTGGATGAATTAGATGCCATATTGCTTTCGGTTCATTAAGATATCCAATGTCCTGATGTATAGAGAGAACGACTCCAAGAATAGTTGTACCACTTCTTCCTGTACCTAAGATAAATATGGGTTTTTCAACGGTTTTATATTGTTTATTGTTTTCAGAGATTCTTCTCAGGTTTGCCATGATAATAGGGTTTAACCAACGGACCTTGGTTGTAGCTGGACGTCCTTCAAAGAGAGAATAGCTTAATAGACGAGTTAGAGCTTTTTTAGGTCTCATTTTAATATAATGAGGGGATAGGTGTGCAATCATTTAATTTTGAGTAGAATGGAGTTAAATATAGTATACCTTATAGTCGTCTTTTTAAAGTCTCTCTAATATTCTTTATTCGATCAAAATTAGAGAGGATAGCACCAATTGTTTTTACAGGGAATGTTATGAAAAAAACTATTAGATTTAATAGATTTGGTTTAATTATGACTGGAGAATAGTTATGTTTTTCCATAAGTTTCGAGTTTATTTTTTGATTGATATATATTTCTGCCGAACTGAGTTTACTGGAGCTAAAAATAGGGTCATTCCAGTTACCAACGCGATCTGGATTAATACCGAAATTTTCAGGTTTATCAGAATCTTCAGATGATCCTACTTGAGGGACATTGAGTAATGTAGAGCAATAACTTAATTCAGCAAAATTACATATTTCTCTGACTGTTTTTTCAGGATTGGTTAGTAGCTTCTCAAAGTAAACAGTAAAAACACGATTATGATCAGTATACTGATCTGCTGTGTTGATTGCTGTATGCCAGATACGACTAATTGTAATTGGATGATAATTTATCCAATCACGTAAACTCTCTTTAAGGGGTAGATCCGAGCCACCAAGGAATCTTCTTTTCCATTTTTTTTTCTGAGAAAAAAGCACATCACGCGGATCACGTATCATATTAATGATTTTTGCATTTGTGTATTGTTTTAGAATTTCATCAATGTAGAAGACATTCCTGGGTGTCTGGTCACATGGAATTGATTTGTTATTTCGATGGGTCTCGTGAATTAGAAATTCTTTGAATAGTTCTGGAGGATTTACCGGGTAATTCTTAATATTCTCACATAGAACCTTTGCTTCTTGTAGAAATCGGTCTGTCTTACCATGTGTTCTATAACCTTCTGTTTGAATACAAAAAAGTGTCGCAGCTAAATTTACTGAATCCTTAAGATCTATTTTTGAGAATTCAGCAGGTGACCAAAGTTGCCCAAAAAAATGTAGTTCACCAAAAGTAAACACTTCTGGATGGTTACCTAATATACGTCCCATCATTGTAGTACCACTTCTACTATTTCCAACTACAAAAATCATGATCAATTCTTTATATTTTTTAATCTAATTATACCGAAGCTATTTTTTTGAATACTTAATTCATTCACAGAACCAATCCATTCCTGAATTTTTACTTCTATTTCACCTGAACCTTCAAGTTCTGCATTTCCGCCATTTGTTGCATTAAGTTTTTGATCAGATACGTATCGGTATAATATTGTTGTTTTAATCTTCTTTTTATCGATTGTAATCCGTGGATTAATATCTTGATCTATCCGATTACATATAAGTAAATATATAAACTCATTATTCCCAATCGCCTGAATATTATTATATGGAATATAATCTCCACTATAATTTAATGCACCTAAGAATTGTGGTTGATCAGTAACATCTATAGAGTATAAGGTATCTGATTGTTGCACAGAATCACCAATCATCTGAAATGTATAATATACAGTACGTCGTATTGTACTTCCAAAATCAGATTCAGGTTCACCACCGTATTTCCAAAATGTCTTAGTTGAGGGAGGGGTAATAGGAGAAAAAACTGGAAACCCTTTTCCAGGTCCCGTAATGACATGGAAATTAGCTTGTGTAATTTTAGGAAAACTCAGCAATTTGAGGAAGAAATCCCCGGCATACATTGCATGAAGTTGTGTATTTGCTACTCTGTTTGCAGGATTTGCTATATTCCATTCGGTAATCCACATTTCTTTATTAGGGAATAATTCCTCATAGTACTCAATTGCTTTTGGAATTCCGTAGTGTATCCATCCATATAAATACCTACCCATTTCTTCAATCGGAACATCTTTCATTGCTTTGTATGCATAGACATGAACAGAAAAAGCATCAAACCAATCTGTAGAAGTTTCAGCATGTTTTTCGGATAACTGTTTGTCCCAGTTTCGTTGTGCAGTTTTTAACAGAAAGCCTTCTTCATGAAATGCAACTGGTGTCGTGCAGATTGAGAGTTTGATTGTAGGGTCAACTGACTTCATAGCATAAGCATGCTTTTTTGCTACATCAATATAGGAATTTGCAGTAGGAAATTTGTTTTTATAATGTGATAAATAATACTCATTACCAAGCTCCCAATGTTTTATGTTATATCCTTTTTTTACAGAGTAGCGTACCCAATCGGCACTTTCATCTGGACTTCCCGTCCACAAATTTACTACAACAATAGGTGTGATATTTAATTGATTACAGAGTTTCATGTAATCATCAAATGAAATACTGCCATTTCGTCTTTTTTGAAGTTTGTTATAATTCCCTTTATTTCTCTTATTGAGTTGAGTACTAAGTGTGGACCCCATTTCATTTTCATAAAAACCGGAATCTTTCCAATGATAGAAATTACCAACAGTTCCTCCTGGAAATCGTAGAGATTGAGGATTCAGAGTGCTTGTTAATTTGACGAAGTCATCATCCAAATAACCATAATCACCACTTATCATGTTTGAGTTAAATCCATATAATTCTTTGGTTAATGGTGTAATTGAATTCGTATCTATATTTATTAAAACAGAATTATCTGTAGTAATCGTATTATCTCTGTTCCAATTAATTAGTTTGAAAATCAGAAGACCTACAATTACGAATGATATTATAATTATTAATAAAACTAACTTGAAATTTATGCCAAGAGAAGACTTCATCTGATTCATAATGAAATTCTGATTGTTTTGTATGTTTGAATGGTAGTGTCACTGACGAACATAAGAGCAGCACACATCCAAAAATAGAAACCATACCCTCTAAACTCTAACGTTCGATTAAAAAAGAGCAGAAATACAGTGACAACCACCAAACATAACATTACCATGGCCATTTCTTTCGTAAATCTATTAACAGTGTTTCTATAAAGACTGAGAGAGGCTGTAAATAGACGGAAGAAGATCAAGATAAACAATCCAAGCCCTAATACCCCATAGAAACATAGGATTGCTACCCAATACACATCTTTGAAGCCTTTCTTACTTAGAATCTTAAATAGGAATGAACGTTTACTCTGATTTAACCTCTCAATCGTAGTATTTTGATCAGCACCATATCCTAATATAGGTTTATTTGCGATAACAGTTGGAACATTTCCCAATATTGCACCGAGCCGTTGTTTTTGTGCAACTTTGACATAAGACCCTGAAAAAACTCCAGTTATATTACCAACCATCCCGACCCTTGCTTTCCGGGGATTTATGTATTCTAAATCAAAGGGATTTAGTATTGCTAACAGTACACCGAAGATCAACAAGACAATCAGAGACAATCTGAGTGTTTTCTTCCACCCATATTGAAAAAAATACCAAACTACACAAGCCAGAATTGCAGAAAATGTGGCTGCCCGAGAATAAGATCTTGCTATTACTAATAGCAGTACACCAATTGCCAATAAATTTAGATATTCCAGTTTTTTTATTCGTGAGAGAATTACAACTAATACCACGATCATAAAGACACCGTAGATTACTGTATCTCCAAGAGTACCATAAATACTACCAATTTCTCTTCCAACTTCAAGCAATCTATATTCTTTTGTAAAACCTGCAACATCAAGAGTGGAAGCCCGAGGTAAGAACAGATCGTATATAGTGGGACCCCCGAGCCATTGGACTAAACCAATTCCGATTTGTATTAATCCAATTCCGATGATGATACGCAATAAGGTTGTGATTCGTTGTTTAGAAATCGGTGAATTTACAATTAGATAGAATAAAACGATGTAACGAGCAAGAGGTCTGATGTTATATAAACTTCCGATTAATGGTGATCGATTTATTATTATTGATAGTAATACTACACAATAAAAACCTAATATTGGAAGGTCAATTGGGGTTTTAACAAATGGGATACCTCTATAGAGTTTATGAAAAATAAGCCTTGCGAATGCGGCATATATTAATATTTCACCAATAAATCTGAGATATGAATAGACATTATCACTCACAGGAAGGAATTTGAGAATGAATTCCTCAAAAGCAAAATAACCTGTAAGAAAATAGATGATTGCCATTATACATACCTAAGGAGAATATAGTTGGGATATTTTACCAATGTGACAGATCCCTTCCAAGGAGCTCAGCCAATTTTTCGTTATAGGATTGAAAGTGGTCTTTTAACTGATCGTGAGTATTAGGATTGATGGGTGGTGGATTAAATGGTTTATTGTTTAAATCTAAGACAGTTTTTCTGATTTTATATGCGTACTGGTCAGGAATTAATGCCCTAACAGCGCGTCTGACTGGATTTCGAGACGAAAGGAATTGTGTAAGCATGAAACCAAATTTCTCTGATCTTGCGATTCCAGCTTCATTGTGTCTTACTCCTACCTTTGGTACGAAGTCGTTTGATATACCAATTTTATCATAGATTTGTTGGCATATTTTTATTGAATCATTTTTAAGATCGTCAGTCAATATACATTTAACACTGTTTCTTCCAAAAAGATTGATAATATCATTAATTAAAGGATGATAAGTACTATTGTATTTATATAAACACTGTCTCCATTTGAACCAGTCTTCATTATGTCGTAATTCTTCTGCATCCAATGCCTTTTCAAAAGTGTCTATATTTTCCCATCCTCTTCGTCGTGCCCACCAATATGCAGAATATGCTCTTGATATTGGTTCCCGTAACAATACAATAAGATGAATATTTGGATTATGTTCATATATTCGCTTCATAATTTCATTTGAACCCATTACCATAACATTCTTTGCTATTAGAAGTTGGTCATTTTTGCATTTTGAAAAATATTTATTATATGCCCAATCGTAGCCCCTTTCATATTCATGGTCTTGGAGAAAAAATGTCATTTCTGGTTGAGGGTGTGCATAAATATCTGGGTGTTGTGATAAATAACGTAATAGAGAGGATGTACCTGTTTTCTGTGAACCGATAATCATCAGTTGTAGATTCTTTTGTTGTGAATTTTCCATAAAAAACCTACCTATGTGTAGAGTAACCAGGGTGGTTGTTTTCCTGTCAATTCAGTTAAAGAATGAACATCATCTCTATAATAATTAATTAATCTGTCCTTTGTTTTCTTAGATATATTGATGTTTTCCTGTGGACGGGTATTCATCTTAAGATATATGGGTTCGATAGCTTTCCTAACAATTTTTAATGGTTTGTGGATGATAGGTTTGTTATGCGTCCAACCACGCATCTTAAATCTCAAATTTCTATATTGTTTATGAAACGATGAATTGCGCATGGTCTCAGTCCGATTTGTCACCTCGAATGTATAATCTGTATAGAATTTTGGATCTATTCCCACAAAGTTACATATATCCATTAATTCCTTTAAAGGTTCCTCAGCAATTTGTTCATAATACAATATATGGATACGATTTCTATCAATCTGTTCCAGATATTTTTTTAGATAGGTAGAATAACACCCTTGTTGTAAAGTTTGCATATATTGTTGTGTGATAGTGTCTTCAATAGGAACTGTGCCTTTATTCATGTTATTACTATTTTGAGAAGGTGAGTCAATAGCGAACATATTTTCAATATAATCATCTATACTTAGCGATTTGGGTAATCTATCAATCTGTTTTCCAAAACGGTACCATGAGATGATCCTTGATATTGGTTCACGTAAACTGAAGACCAATTTAGATTTTGGTAAATATGTTGCGATTCTATCAAGTGCTGAAGAACAGTAGAGATAATCTGGTGTAGATTCCATTCTTATCTCTCCTTCTTTACATTGTGTAAACAGAGAATTGTATTCTTCGATATCTCCATTAAAACGGAATTTTGACGGTAAAGGATATTCAATATCAAGAAAAAATCGGGTTTCCTTATATGATGCAGCACAAATTGAAGGATGATCAGATAGATAAGAGTATAGTGAGGTCGTTGCTGCTTTCGTTGTTCCACCGACAATCAAATATTGGTAATCTTTGACACTCTTTGTAATGGATTTCATTGGAATAGTTATTACAATAATTAAAGTTGGTTGTGCTTACTCTTAAATTTTCAATCAATTGATATAGATAATTAATATGGAGTATCAAGTAAATAGGTGCGTGTTAATGTAGTTTATCTGTTAAAAGTTAACTAAAGTCTTAGTAATTGTATTCTGCTTATTTTTTTTGTAATAGAAATATACCTGTTTTTTTAAGAAGATATGTCAAATTTATTGTAGCAATAATAGCTGTTCCTGACACTGCAATAGCAACTCCATTTAATCCAAGAAAGAAATATAATGTTACCGCCATAATGAAGTTGATTACTGACATAGTAACCATATTTCTGAATATCAATCGAAATTCCTTCTGTGCATAAAGTCCGGCGTTTAATACAGGTATCAAACAAGAAAAGACAATTCCACTTGATAACCAGAAAAGTAGTTGAGAAATTTGTTGTAGAGATTGATTATCTAATTTATCACTACCATAAATTATATTAACTATAATTGTTGAACAGAATACTAAAAAAATAGTAATAGGAATAACTATGTAAAGAGCTGCACGAATATTCCTATACAGAGAGTCTTTTAGTTCTTGTTTATTGTCCAGCATATCATTTGATGCCATATCAGGTAAACCAATTGTGGCTATTGTATTTCCAATTAATGTTTGTATAGCTGAGAATATTCGAAATGCACTATTGTATAGTGTTATTGCTCCTTTACCAAGTCTCCCTATCAGAAACACCTCAATAATTATACGTGCGGTCATTTGTCTAAGTGCGAACCCAAGTGTAGGGAGTGATAATGTGTTTTTCAAAATACCTATAGAAGTCAATGAAATCTTTTTAGGTTTATATTTATATCCTAAATTATAGTAACGTATCATTAACCACGAGAAATAAACAATATACCCTATTAGATAAGCAATTATAATTAATTGAGGAAGATCTTCTCTACCAGATAGCACAAAAAATCCTATAATTGCCATACCATGAGGCATTGTATTTCGTAAGGCAACAGATTTAAAATTTTTATGACTATTTAGGAATGCCCCCAAAATAGTGCTACCACAACCTAATATTAATATGGGTGCACTTATTCTAAGGTATATAGTCAATTCAGACCGTGCATCCATTGCAATATTTGGTAATAATATCGAAGAAATCCAGGGTGCAGTAATTTCTATTATTATAAGGAAGAGAACACCAACAAGAATTGCGAAAGTTAGTATTTCATTTATAAGTTGTTGAAAAACTATATTATCTTGTGTCTTCTCATTTTCAACAAATACTGGAACAAGGCTAAATTTTGCACCTTCTCTAAAGATTATATCAACTAATAAAACCACTTTTATTGCTGTAATAAAAGCGTCTGCGGTTTCACTTACCCCAAAATATCTTGGAATTAGTATATGAAATAAAAGACTCAACCCCATACCAACAAAAGTAATTGACATTACCCAATATGTTGTGGGGTTGATTATCTTTAGAAATATTTTTTGGATCTTAGAATCTTCTTGGTTTGTTCGGTTCAAGTCTAATTATTTTCTATATGCTTAGTAGATTTATCATTGAGTATTTTCTCTACAATATCAGTTGTATGAATATAATCTGTGTAAACCGTTTGTACAGGGATATTTAATTCTAACTCATCAAGAATTTCTCTAAGCCTTGCATTACCATCTGCTCCTTCCACACATATATCGGGTGATACTTTATCAACTAAATCAAGTTGAGATTCAAGCGAGAAGACCTCTACAGAAGCCACATGTCGACAGGCTTCTATTAATGCTATTCTGTGTTCAAGTGGATAAATAGGTCTATTTTCACCCTTTACCCGTCTTACGGTATCATCTTCTGCGACCCCAACGATAAGGTAATCACCACATGCAGCAGCTGCTTCAAAAAATTTTAGATGTCCATAATGGAATAGATCAAAACAACCTGTAACCAATACTTTTTTCACGTTTGAAGCTCCAAAGCTCTAAATGCATATTTTGCTGTTTGTATATGTTGATAGACCTCAGCATCTGGAGGTGCAATAAACTGATACGGACTCTGGATTTCATCCAGTTTTGGAGCAAGTTTTTCTCCAAAACCTCCGATAGTGTATATTTCAGTATTCTCCGATACACCCATTTTCTCAAAAATGGAAATAATATGATTCATTTCAGATAATGTTACAGGATTAGATACTTTCTTAACTATCTGTTTATGAAAACTTCCATTAGCAGTAATAGTCCAACGAATCCCTTCCTTCTGTTCTTTAGGATTTGGTAGAAAAGCAATCTCTGGATGACTTAGGACAACCCAAGTTCCTGCTATAATTATCGTCTTAGGATTAAAAACGGAGATACAACTGTGATCGTGTCCTCCAGCAAAAACGGGAATTCCAGATTCAGTTTTTCCTACAATAGTTGCTGAACTGATAAATTTTTCTGAGAATGGGAAAGGATGACAATTATATTTTTTTAGAAGGTCAAGTGCCCATTTTCGCTGAGAAAAATCCAATATACCACTGTTACCGGCATGAGTTAAATCCCATGTGTATATTTCAGTGTTTGCCAGTCTGGATGCAATATAGGTAGATACAGGTAAAGCTGGACCATTATCATAGGATGGGAATGTAAGTAACGAATGAAATGCAGAACCGATATCACGTAACACATCGGTTGGGGTACCTGTCTGTTGATAATGATTTTTTGTTAGTGATTTTCGATTGTGAGTAGGTTCATATAGAACATTGTCATATACCACACCTTCTCCAAAACTCAAAGGGAAAATTGCTTGGTATGAGTGATTCTCAAATTCTGACATTACTTTTCTAACACCAGATTCAAGAGTATCCGGAGAGGACATATCGGTAGACAATTTGTACTCAGCTATTATATCTAACGATTTGTTAAATAAATAACCTTTTGTGAATGAACAACCAATGTCAAGTACTAAAATTTGCATTAAATTCCTTAAAGTATAACAGAAAATATATCGTTACATTTAGATCCTGATAGAAGGATGATTTATATTCCGTATTCTGTTGATGAATTATTACCTTTATTAAATATAATTCGATCTATCTAAATGGATAGATATAGAGTTTCTTCCTCTGATAATTAAATGGATGATACCTATATTTGTAGAATGAACTATCTTTCAATTTATATGTTGCTTTAGAATAATTTTTCTTCAATAATTCGTAGTATAATTATTATAGTATATAATGAATACAACAATATGAACTGAATTTAAGGTGGATTTCAAGTATCTATTGTTATTTATTTATTTATAATCATTTTTCCAATTGCTGAGAAATTTTCGGCAGTGAATTTATAAAAATACAGGCCACTTGCCACGTATTCACCAAATTGATTTTTACCATTCCAATAGGCAGCATTTGATTTATTATGATAATGTCCTGCAGGTAAAATACCTAATTCTACTTTTCTTATCATTTTACCATCAATTGAGTGAATAGTAATTACTACATTTGAGGTACTTGATAGCTGAAAAGGTATCCATGTTTCAGGATTGAACGGATTAGGGTAGTTTGTTAGTACTTTTGTTTCTATTGGTGTATTCTTTTTAATTGATAATATTGATAATAGATTAGTTAAGACATTTATACCTTTTGAGATAAATGGTTGGTTGGATTCAATCTGTTTTCCAAGACTAATCCAATTTTTTAGTTTATCAATAGATATACTTGTTGTTTCAGAAACCTTATACCTGAATGTAGGAGAGGCTTTACCTTCATCAAAATCTGCTGCAACAGTTAATAAATCCAATATATCTACTACTCCATCATTGTTTACATCTGGATAGATACCTTCACTTTCAACATTGCTAAAGTCAGAATGTGTGAAATATAATGCAATCAATGATATATCGGTAATATCAACACTACCATCTCTATTTACATCCGTCATCTTAAATTCTTGTACTCTTTGGTTGCTATTGTCATATTCTATCAGATTCTCAAGTAATCCGTCAATTGGTGTAAAATCAACAATCTGATTATTCCGAAGATTTAAGACAGTCAGATTGAACAATTTCATTAGGGGTGATAGGTCAGAAATGTTATTGTCATGCAGATCAAGAATCATTAGTTGATTCATTTTGCTAAGAGATGAAACATCAGATATGTTATTTCCATCAAGGTCAAGATCAATAAGCCTTGATAGATTGTTTAATACAGTAATATCTGATATTTGATTATCGTGAAGATCCAAAATTTCAAGCTTATGTAGATTTTCAAGTGGAGTAATATCATTAATCTTGTTTCCATCAAGATCCAATTCAGTTAAATCTCTTAGATTTGCCAATGGTGAAATATCAGAGAAGTCATTCCCATCAAGATCCAGGTATGTTAAATCAATCATATTAATAAGAGGAGATAAATCTGATATTTTATTGTCATCAAGATCAAGCCATGTCAAATTAGTCAAGTTTTCAAGAGGTGAAATATCAGAAATTTCATTATCATCAAGATCCAATTCAATCAATTTAATCATATCCATTAATGGAGTAACATCTGATATTGGATTATCGTCCAGATCAAGATATACCAGTCTTATTAAATTTTTAAGTGGTGTGATATCAATTATTTTATTATCGGACACATCTAAATTCCTTAGATCAATTAAATTCTCAAGTGGAGATATGTTGGAAATCTCATTTGTATCTAAATCCAACCATCTCAAATGTATCATATCTTTAAGAGGTGTAATATCTGTTATCTGGTTTTCTTCAAAATCCAATTCAACCAATTCTATTAAGTCCTTAAGAGAAGAAATATCTGATACTTGATTTCCTCTTAAATATAGGTGTGTCAAGAATTTAAAGTTGCTAAGTGCGGATATATCAAATAAATCGTTTTCCCGTAGATTCAGGAATATCAAGTTCCTTAAATTGCTTAGTGGTATTAAATTCGTGACCCTATTGTCTCCAATATCTAATGAAACCAATTTTGTTAGATTCATTAATGGGGTTAGGTCACTTATATTGTTCGAAAAAAGATCCACCTCTTTTAAATTTGTTAAGTACTTTAGAGCTGATATATCAGAGATACGATTGTGTCTGAGAAAAAGTTGTGTTAGGTTTTTCAGATTTTTTATAGGAGTTAGATTGGTAATTCGATGATTGACTCCAAGGTCTAAGTAAGTCAAATTAGTCAATTCCATTAATGGCGATAAATCAGAGATTCTATTACGTCCAAGATGTAATTCTCTTAGGTTAACTGCAAACTCCAGACCTGTGATATCTTTAATGTCGTCATGAGGAAAATCTATGTTAGAATTACATTGCCATCTATGAGGTGCATCTGGACCCACTTCAGATAGTGGTAAAAAGTTACATCTGGTGGTATTTAATATTTCGATACTTTCTAAATCCATGCTACTAATCAGTTCACCAGGTGCTTTATCCAGTGCGAATTCAATATCTTTTCGAAGAGTAGGATCAGGAATATGAACATTTTCTGCAATTGCATTTTGGAATTGTGGTACAAAAAGCATGTATGCCACAATCATTACAACTACAATTGGAGTAAAATCAATGTTTTTGTAACTGAGTCGTGAAACAGTATCTATATGAAATTTCAAGAGATTAAGGTCCTTCTATAAAAAATTAACCTTATTTATTTAATATCATTTTACCGGTAACTGTATAATCACTCGCGTTGAGTGTATAGAAATAGATGCCACTTGCTACTGACTCACCATACTCGTTTTCACCATTCCAAAAAAATGCACGAGATTTATTGTGATATATACCCGCCGGTAATAATCCAATTCTCATCGTTCTTATGTGTTCTCCATTTGATGAATGTATTGAAAGACTAACATTTGCAGGTTTTGCCAATTGATATGGAATCCACGTATCGGGATTAAATGGATTCGGATAGTTTGGTAGAAGTGCCGTGGTTATGGGGGTTAGGTCTTGATTTGTAAGTATTACGAAGAGATGTTCCAAGACTTTCACACCTTGCTGTAGATTTGGTTCTGAAATATCAAGTTGTTTTGCAGATTCAATCCACTTCTTTAGATTTTTGACTGTAAGTTCTTTTATATTAAATTGAGAATTACTAAATGCTGGAGAGGCAACAATTGGACCAATTTCCGAAGCTGCAATCAGTAAGTCTATTATATTGACAAGACCATCACCATTGACATCTGGAAAGATGTGCATTTGAGCCAGACTCTCTAAATCAGACTGAATAAAGAATGAAGCAATCACAACAAGATCAGTTAAATTTACAGTACCATCCCGATTTACATCAGCATACCTAAAAGAAAGTTCTGTTTGATTACTGAAATCATATTCAATCAACTCGTCAATTAAGTGTTCTATTAGTGAGAAATCTGATATGTGATTGTGGCTTAGATCAAGCACTGTAAGGTTTGTCAAATTTTTTATTGAAGAGACTTCTGTTATTCTATTGTTATCAAGTTCTAACAAGAAGAGATTTGTCAAATCTTTAATAGGTGTAATGTCTGATATTGTGTTGTCGTCAAGTTCCAGTTTCCTAAGTTTAGTTAAAGACTTGAGGGCTGAAATTTCATAAATGTTATTGTGTGCAAGATCTAATATAAGCAAATTATTTAGATGTTTAAGAGGAGATATATCTTGTATCCCGTTGTTATCCAGATCAAGATCTATCATATTTGTCATATCTTTTAATGGTGTCAAATCCCGTACAGGATTGTCAGATAAATCCAGATGTATCAGTTTTGTCAAGTTTTTAAGTGGTGTAGCATCCGATATCTGGTTTTCATCCAGAGAAAGATATCTAAGATTTATTAAATATTTTAGGTGAGACACATCTATTTTATAATTATGGTCAGCATTTAGATATGTAAGTTTTACGAAATTATTGAGAGTAGACACTTCAGATATTTTGTTATCTCGAATTGAGAGATAAATTAGATCTTTCATATCTTTTAATGGGGTAATATCTGAAATCTTGTTATCTCGAACTGATAGAAATGTCAGATTTGTCAAGTTTTTGAGTGGTGTCAGATCTGATATTCTGTTACTAAGAAGATCCAATTCTATTAAATTTATCAGATTCTTTAGTGGTGTCAGATCTGATATTTTGTTAATTCCAAGTGAAAGGTGGGTTAGGTGGATTAAATTCTTTAGTGGTGTCAGATCTGATATTTTGTTAATTCCAAGTGAGAGATGTCTTAGGTTTGTTAAATTTTTTAAAGGTGTTATGTCTGATATTTGATTTCTACTTAAATCCAAATCTACAAGATTGGTAGCAAATTCCAGACCTGTTAGATTTTCGATACTTGTTATATTCCTACCATCAGTGGATTTACATACCCAATGTTCTGTTATTGGTGAAAACCATCCCTTTTCTGACAGTGTCACATACTGGCATATGGTTTGAAGCGTTTCTAAGTTCTCCATATCGGACTGTGTTATATTTTCTCCTGCTTCTTTTCCAAGTGCTTCCTCAAGAACAACACGTAGACCAGAGTCCGGAATGTGTATGGTTTGTGCATCCGTTAGACTAAGTAGTAAGAAAAAGAAAATACTGACAATGAGAGTCAGGTTGATGTTGATTCTAACGCCTAAGTTTTGTCGTGAGAATTGTGTATGAGAAACTGCAGTAAGTTTCAAGAGATTATGTTCCTATCAAATAATTTCAAATGGTCCTACCTAACAATTCATACTAAAATTTAGTATTCATTAGTCAGTCATAATGTACCTCGTGAGGTAGTCTCTTTAGATATAACTACTAAAGATATTTTCTTAGGTAATTACTGCCAACTATTATAACAACATAGTACATATATTGTTATAACATAGCAACTTATTTCTGTATAATTAGTTTACCAGTAGATTGAATTTCTTCAGCAGAGAGTGTATAGAAGTATATACCACTAACTACATATTCACCTACATCATTACGACCATCCCAATAGGCTGCTTTTATTTTATTATGATAATGTCCTGCAGGTAATAAACCTAAATTAACCTTTCTAATAAGCCTTCCATCAATTGAGTGAATAGTAATTACCACATTTGAAGTCTTTGCAAGCTGAAAAGGTATCCAAGTTTCAGGGTTGAACGGATTGGGATAGTTTTGAAGCACGGTTGTTGTTTCAGGTAGATCATTATGGACTCTAATGTATGCTAATATTCTCTCTAAGGTAGCTATACCATTTTGTAGATAAGGTGTCGGTATATTGAGTTGTCTTGCCAGATGAATCCATTCTTCTATATCTTTAATTATGATGTCTGATGTCTCTGTATATCGAATTAAAGATGCTGGTGATGCTTGATCGTTTCCAATTTCTGAGGCAGCAGAAATCAGGTCAATTATATTGATAATTCCATCATTATTTATATCTGGATATATATTCATCTGTGAAAGAGATTGTAAATTTGGTTCTCCAAAGTGATTGGCAATAATTACAAGATCCAGTATATTTACAATACCATCCCGGTTAACATCTTCAGGTATGTATGATGGGACTATTTGATTGCTATCATCAAATATAGTTAATCCATTTATCAAAGTAGAAATCGGAGAAAAATCCGTGATCTGATTGTAGCTTAAATTTAATTCAGTTAAGTTCACCAATCCGCTTAGAGGTAAGACATCTGAAATCTTGTTGTCGTGTAAATCTAATATTGTTAAATTAGTTAGACCACTAAGTTGTGATATGTTTTCTATTTCATTCCCGTCAAGATCAAGATCAGTTAGGTTAACCAAAGTGCTTAGAGAGGAAATGTCCGAAATCTTATTGTCATGTATATCAAGAATTGTCAGTTTTATCAAATTTGTTAATGGTGAAATATCTGATACTTTATTTCCATCGAGATCAAGTTCTACAAGGTTAGTTAATCCTTCTAAAGGTGTAATATCTGATATCTCATTTCCATCAAGATCAAGATATGTTAGATTCGTTAAAAATCTTAAAGGAGTTAAATCCGTTATTTGGTTATCGTCAAGATCAAGCCATCTTAACTTACTCATATTTTTCAATGGCGAAATATCCAAAACATCATTATCATCAATATCTAACCAAGATAAATTAGTCAAATTCTGAAATGCAGTAATATCAACTATCATATTGTCATCTATATCAAGCCACACAAGCTTTTTCATACCTTGAAGAGAAGATACATCTGAAATATGATTATCTGAAATATCATAATGTCTCATTTCAAACAATGAATCAAGTGAGGATACATCACTAATATTATTTGAATCTATATCTAACCAAACTAATTTTGTAAGATTACTTAGGGGAGTTACATCGGTAATATTATTGAGTTGTAAATCCAAGAATTGTAAATTTACGAGAGAATTGAGTGGGGATATGTCAGAAAGTGAATTACCTCTAAGAGAGAGATGTGTTAGATTAGTCAATTTATCAAGAGAGGTTATATCTAACGTTCCGTTAAAGTCAATATCAAAATACGTTAAGTTTGTAAGATTTTGTAATGAAGATAAATCTGTAATATTGTTGTATTGAAGATCTAAATCTATCAAGTTTGTAAGATTTTGTAATGGAGATAAATCAGTAATCTTGTTATATCTTAGAGAAAGGTGAGTTAAGTTAGTCAAATTTCTTAAATGAGTAATATCTTCAATCTGCAGGTTAAGGCCAAGGTCTAAATAGGTTAGTTTTGTAAGATTGTTTATAGGAGATAAATCTGATATTAAATTTCTTCCAAGATGCAAAACTTCCAAGTTTATTGCATATTCAATTCCAGTTAAATCCATAATGGGTTTATACAATTTTTCAAATTCTGTTAGACATTCCCAACGTTGTCCAATTCCCCAACGTCTTAATTCCGATAATGTTAAGAAACGACATGTGCTTGCTTGTAGTGTTTCTATGCTTGCCATTTCCACTTGTGAAATATCTTCACCTACAGTTTTATTCAATGCTATTTCAATGGCAGTACGAAGTCCAGGATCAGGTATATCTACTGTTTGAGCATATGCTGTTTGTTTTGTAATTAAACAGAAAAAAACAACCATTATCGAGAAATGTAGTAAAACGCTATTTCGATTGATATGGGTCTTATTATTCATAAATGTTACAATTAGAAATATCTTAGTGAGTGATTTCACCTAAATCATGTTATAGTATTTTCAATCCAATATAAATGAAATGGTGAAAAGAAAAGAACAATATTGTCCTCTTCTATCACCGAGACAGAAAATAAATAATGTTATTATTTATTTGTCTTACATTTTTTTCCAATAAGAATTAAATATTGCTTTCTATTGAGCAGTATTTTGTTCACCAGGGGTTGGTTTTACTATTTGAAAATCCCCTGTACCATTTGGTAAACGTCCATAAGCCGTATCAGTTTCCTGTTCACCAAATTCGACACTATCAAGAATTTCATTACCTTCGGTATCTCTATCTACGAATAGTACGAGTTCTCCGTTCTTCGATAGTTTGAAGTTAGCGTGTAACCCTTCCGTTGCGTCTTCATTGTCATGATCTTCATCCAACCAGACAATCAAATAACTATTTGCTGAAATCTCAGTTCCATCGGGAAATTGCCACTTGGTTGGATTGTCTTCTTTATCTGACAGATACAGACCTGTAAGCATAACAGCACTATCAGATGGGTTATACAACTCCAACCAATCGTCAAAATCACCTTGTGGATCTGCAATTGTATTATCATTGTCTGCCATAAGTTCGTTGATTACTACTGGAATCATATTTGATGGTGTAGTACTTATATTATCCATAACAGTGCTATCATTTTGATTGTTCGTCATTTCATCAGACATAGATTGATCACCATTGACATCTGCCATATTTGCCATATCCATATCATGAGGAGTTTCTATTATTTCCTCTTCAGATATGATAGAATCTGTCATTTTGGGGATCTGTTCACAAGCGAAAAAACCTATACTTAGTAACAAAATTAGAAAAACATATAAATTGCTTCTATACATAAACTCTCCTGGATATTATTTTATGATTCAATGGTTTTATGAATGAATATGTTTATTCAAACATTCTATATTATAGACTAATATCGTATTATACTTCATCCTATTATACAACTAATTATTATACTATAAATACACCATATATTCAAAGAGGTATATATAAGAGGGTGTGTAAACTTTTTGTAACTTTACAAAAGTGTATCAGAATATACTTACAATATCTCTTGAGTCCCACTGGGACTTATTCTTATGGGCAAATATGTCGTTTCTACAAACATTTCACCCAACTGGGCTACAGATAAAAGAAACTATGTAAGTACTATACTAACAACTAATATTACAAATTAAATACTTGAAGAAACGGAATGTTTAGTAACAAATAGTTTATATACCCAACATAAGAACTAATGTAAAACTATTTGTATAAGTAGCAAATTGAATTGAGTTTGGATACCAAATTCACACCGAATCCAAAAACTTTACATACCCTCCATAGTTCAAAGTGAAATACATAGAAGGATAAGTAAATAATTTGCTAATTTTTTGTAAAAAGTTACGAAATCGTAATTTTTTATAGTTTTTCATAATCATATTAATCTGAGTTAACCTTGTCTTAGACTTTATTCTCGGACAATTATTTCAATTGACATATTTGAAAGAACAAAGCTATTTAAGATTTTACTTGAGCAGGACTTACAGAATTTGTTAAATGAAAGAGTGATATTTGTATAATAACCTGCTAAATTAGTGTTTTCCCTTTTAACCCTTTAAATCCGCCTTATCATGGGTGCATTAAGCCAAATTGTGGTAGTCCTGATTATGATGAAGATAGAACCAATCTATAGTTCACATCATAGTAGATGTGGATCCTGGATGAGTTCATTCAATTCATCCTTAAATAAATCTATTATAGATATTCATAATTTTATCATAATGAATTTCTGCATTGAATTCTTCTTCTATTTTTTTTCTACCTATCATTCCCATTTCAACAACATTTTCTTTATTTTCGGATACCCATTGTAGACATTCACGTAATTTATTTTCGTCAGTAGGAGGAATAAGAAATCCATCCTGATTATCTATAATTAGTTCAGGTATTCCCCCAATATCCGTTCCAATTACAGCTTTACCATAGGCATAAGATTCTAATACAGACATTGGACAATTCTCATACCATTCAGATGGTAAGACAGTACAAATACTATTTTGAATTAATTCCCTTAATTCATCACCTTGTTTAAATCCTAATATATGAATATGTTCACATTCATTTTCCTCAATTAATCTCTTAATTTCAGGCATAGCTTCCCCATCACCTACAATATAAAGAGGTAGTTCTTTTACTGAGAGTGATGCATTGATTAAGGTAAAAATACCTTTACTCTGGTGTACTCTCCCAAAATATAGTATATATTTACCAACAGAATAATTAGGTTCGAATAAAGAGACATCTGTGAAATTGTGAATTGCTGTGATCTTATTTTCTGGAATACCATACTGAATCATCTTTTTACGATGAAAGTGTGATACAGAGATAAAATGATCGAATTTATCCACATTTCCTAATATTCGTGATATATATGATTCAGCTACACTTAGCGCAGTCCGTTTGAGAGAACCACGATTGCATTTTTTTGGTATAGCGCGCCAGAAGTGTTTTCCTTCACAATCTTCACAAATCTTGTCATTAGATAAATGGCTATAGACAGGACACGTTAATTTATATTCATGAAGAGTTTGAATCAATGGGATATCGGCTTTATCTATACTATTAAGTATAGAAGCAGTCAATTTGCCATAATAGATGTGAAAGTGCGCGATATGAACCTTTGTTGACATCAATAGTTCTCTAATAGATTTAAAGGCACTATAATTATATAGATATCGTATAATATCAAGAGGACTTGGATTATCAAAATCAGCAGCCCGAGGAAAATATCTATCCCATTCTGATGGTTCGTTATTTGAGTTTGAAGCTGTAAATGGAATTACAGTATGACCGTTTTTTTCTAACAATTCCCCCATTGTAAAGAAATACCTATCTGAACCACCGCGTACATAATGATTTTGAGAAATATTTAGGATTGTAGACATATATTTTACTCACGAGGTCCTGCATCTGTGAAATGAAGAGCAGATACAGGTTGATAAGTTACAGTTCCAACCGGTTTAGTTATCAGATTTGAGTCTTGTGAATCAAGGATTAATTCATCAATTATTTTTTCAGATGTTGACCCCCACCAATTATCTGACACATTAAGATCGAATTTAACTTGTAGCCTTAAAGAAAAATCATTTCTTTCAAGGTTGTTGTATTTTATAATGGATTGTACATTCTCACAAATGATACCTGAATTATTTTCAAATATATTGTTTTTTTCAATACGGGGTCTTGTTTGTCGACCGATCGTAATTATACCAATTTCATTATTTATTATTCTATTATGTAAGATAATCGAATTGCTTCCATCTAAAGCTATTGCTGTGTCATTATGTTGTAATAGACTATCAATAATTGTAGGGGATGCGGTTTTAATATCCAAGGCGATCTTTGCATTTTCAATAACAACCCCTCTGAAGAAGCTATCAACATCATGTGTATGATCAAATATAAATCCGCGCCAATCTCCTGAATCTGGTGATCCACTGTTTGGCGATAAGTATACAAAATCATCCAGTACAGTTTGGCTTAATGGAGTACCAATTTTTAGTGTTCCTCTAACTACTACATAAGCGTCAACGCCAAAATTAACTATAGTTCCTGGTGTAATTTCCAATTCAACAGTAGGAGGTATCCGTAACTCACCGTTTATTGTATAACTCTGTGCTGGTGTCCAAGTTTCATCTGTGGAAAGAGTATGATCACTTAATATGATTTCATCCTTTTTTTCTGGTACACCATTTACCTTATCAGCTTCCCCACAAGCAAATAGAAAAAGACATAAAGTAAGAAAGATAAAAGAGTTAATTACAATTGGATACTTCATAATATTAATTGGATACTTCATAATATTATATGATGTGAATAATTTGTTTTTCTTCAATTTTTTTAGATTGTATAAAAAAATAGATTATAGTCTCGGATCCACTGGTTCACTCTCCAAAGCTAAAATTCCAAAGACACATTCATGGACTTTTGAAAATGGTTCATTATTCACAAACCGCTCCAATGCCTCAACCCCTAAAGTGAATTCCCGAATTGCCAGAGAACGTTTCTTAGATAAACCTCTACTTCGAAGTCTTTCAATATATCTTGGCATGGTATACTCTGGTCCATATATAATTCTTAGATATTCTCTACCACGACATTTTACTGCTGGTTGGACGATACCTTTCTTACCATGTGTAATGAAATCCAAAGGTTTTACAACAAACCCTTCTCCTCCTTCTGATGTAATTTCTTCCCAAATTTGAATTGCTGCTTTTTCACTAAGTTCATCAGACAGTGAAACCGTATCGAATGTAGTTGAAAACAGGATATCTCCATTAGATTTCTGACATATTTTTTGTAGAACGTCCATGTGCCATAAGTGATCTTTGGAAAAATAAACATTTCCCTCAGTCGCTAACAAGTGAAATGGGGCAAGCTTCAAATCAGAAATTGAATCAACATCCCAACAATACTGTTGATATGATTTTATATATCCACTTACTGCATTTTTTCGAATAATATAATCATCTAACCTACCATTTGTATCAACACCACGTTCATTTGCCATTTTTATGGAAGCCAATGTATCTGAAATCGAAATATTACCAGCAATTCCAACAGGAGCATATTGTTGATGTATCAGTTCCTGTGCTTTTACTGACCATGGCATTAATTCGCAATCAAGACAGAACCAGTCTGTATCGAATTTTTCCCAATAGTCAAGATCATCTATTGCTTGTTTTAGTTGGTTTAGAAGTTGTGTTTCCAAATTATTTTCATCAAAGAAGTGTCTACCATTACGTGTATAACATATACCTATAGACTCTGAAGTAATGCCGAAACGTTTTTGTACTACGGTTTGATTCTTACACACAATTACGATTGCCCGTGACCCCATATGCTTTTCTTGCCAGATGACTGTAGAAACATCTTGTCTTCTATAATAATTGAATGCTTCCGTTGGATGTTCAAGGAATTCTGGTTTTGAACTTGTTTCTGATGGGGACATAGTCGGAGGTAGGTATATAAGCCATTTTGGATCAACGGCAAATCGACTCATTGATTCCAAGGCAGGAATAGTATTTTCTTCTCTGATTGTAATATTACGATTTAATTTTGTACTGATGATACGTTTTCCTATTACATCCTTGATATCTAAAACACCTTCATCAAGATATTGACCATCCAAATTTGTGGAAGATTCATCTGGAATTAATGGTTTTGGTGGTTCCGAATATGTCTGTAATGCAGGAACAGAAACAAGCTCTTTTTCAGGATATTGTAATGCTGTTAGTTTTCCACCAAACACACAACCAGTATCAATATTAATTGTTCTGTTGATCCATTGTGGTTCATAAACTGTGGTATGTCCGTATACAACATTTGCACTGCCACGATATTCTTCTGCCCAGTCCAGTCGAATAGGTAAACCAAATTCATCTACCTCTCCTGTAGATTCACCATAAAGGGCAAATTCTCTTACACGACCAGAAGCTCTTCCTTGGAATTCTTCCTTCATGCCGGCATGTGCGACAACTAATTTCCCATCATCAAGTTCATAGTGACTAATTAATCCTTCAATGAATTCAGCAATTTCTGTTTTGAATTCTTCAGTCTCATTTTCTAACTGTGATAATGATTCTGCTAATCCGTATGTGGGATTAACATTTTTCCCTCTTAATGCCCGTACAAGTCTAACATCATGATTTCCTGGCACACATAAAGCAATACCATCAGAATGCATCTTCATGACTAATTTCATTACATTGACAACATCTGGTCCTCTGTCAACATAATCACCAAGAAAAACTACTTTTCTACCTTGTTGATGAGTAATAGGTATCCCTTGTTCTAAAGAAATTTCATAACCTAATTTTCTAAGTAGTGTTGTGAGTTCATCAAAACACCCATGAACATCACCAATAATATCAAAAGGACCATGCTCGTTTTTGAGATTTGTCCATAACGGTTGCCTTTCAATCTCAACACTTTCAACTTCTTCAGGCGATGATAATATATGAACAAAATTCCGAAAACCTTCACGTCTTAAAGATCGGATAGATCGCCGTAGTTGACTAATTTGTTTCCGGATGACATACGGTTGAAAGTTTCTATCATCACGATCATCATTTCTCTGCTGGCATACCCTCGCCGATAGATTCATTACGATACCAACAGATAGATAATGATATTTCCGTGCCAAATCATGTAATTTCTTTCTCGCTTCTGCTTGTACATTTGTAGCATCAATTACGGTTAACTTACCAGCAGCAAGTCTCTTAGATGCGATATAATGTAATACATCAAAAGCATCTTCAGTAGCAGATTGGTCATTTTCATCATCAGAGACAATACCTCTACAGAAATCTGAGGATAGTATCTCAGTTGCTTTAAAATGTTGTTTGGCAAATGTAGTTTTACCTGAACCTGATGGACCAATAAGGATTACAAGAGATGGGTTTGGTATTCTAATCTGCATATTTTAATTGTTGGAAAATAAGAAATGGTTAATAATTTAGCAGAAAATTCTTAGAAGTTTAAATTCTCATTAATTAGTCTTTGTAAATACAGCCATCTGTGTAGGTGAACCAAGGGTTATATCAGTCTCACCAATATCATGATATTCAACACAATACTGGAATTCATTACATATTCTTAATGACCATGTTTTGAATTCCTCACGTGTCCATTCGAATCGGTGATCTCTATGACGGAACTTACCATCAGTGAGATTTTCAAATTTTTGATTAAATTCAAAATTTGGTGTAGTTAAGACTATGGTATTTGGTGATGAAAACTCAAAAATATTTCTTTCAAACGTTCTAAGACGGGATGTATCTAAGTGTTCAATTACCTCAACAATTGCTGCAGCATCAAAACCTTCTAATCTGGAATCTCTATAATTCAGTGAACCTTGAATCAAATTAATTCGTTCTTTCTGTTTATCTGTCATTCTATCAATATGTAGACGGTCATGTGCTATTTTTAATGTCTGATGTGCCACATCCATTCCAATTATTTCTGTAAACTGTTTTTCTGCTAATAGTTTTCTTAGAAGTTTTCCTTCACCACAACCTATATCAATTACCCGTTGCGCACCTGATTCTTTCAATACTTCAATTACTTTAGTTAACCGTTGTTCATTTAATCCTAACTTCTGTTCAACCTGTTCTTCCCCTGAAATAATTGAATCTAAATCATCATCTGAGAAATCACCCAATTCTAAAAGAGCTTGCTTGGTGAGTCTGTTTTGATGTTTTAAATAGCGATTCACAATAATCTCATTGTCAGGATGTTTACTTAACCAATTTTCACCATATCTGATGAGTTTTTCAATTTCCGCTTCGTCTACCCAATAATGTTTTTCGTCGTCAAGTACAGGTATCAATACATATAGATGTGAGAGGAAAGTACTTAGTTGGCAATTATTCTCAAGGATTATACTATAATAACGACTATCACCCCATTGTGGATATTTAGCATCAAGGTGGTGTCGTTGTGAGATTACGTTATAACCCAATGGATCAAATAGTCTATGAAGAAGCTTTTTTCCGCCTCTACAAGGTAGGATTGAGATTCTTGCTGATATTGGCAGGGGAGTGTCAATAAGTTCCGGTCGGTCTTTACATTTACCAGAAAGTGCGGAGCTAAAAACCTTAGCAATTGCTACACTCATAAATGATGAAGCAACATAAGGTCGGTCATTCACATATTCAGCTAATGAGAAATTGTCACCACTATATCCAGGATTCCTTCTTACAAGTCCGACCGAGTCTATATCCAGCAATAAGGCTACGGTACACCTATCCAGATTTGCTTCAGGATAATAAACATAAGCATTTCCAAAATTTAATTTAAATGACTGAAATCTATCAGGATGTTTATGTAATAGGTAGCCAAGATCTGTTGCAGGTTGATGTGTAGTTGTGATAGTTAATAACATTCTGTTTACTAATAATAGGATATAGTTGATTGGTATGTTGAAGGAAATTAATTATATCAGATACAGTGACAGTGTCAAGCATTACTAAAAATACACGTGTATGTAAATAATTCGTGACTATCTTTTACAATTTTGTAGTACAAACTGTTAGTTTCTATTTTTTCTGAAGATATAATCTAAAAATAGAAAAATAAGATTATCTAGGTTTTCCGATCTTTCCAAGAGGAATTATTTTCTTTGATAGCCATACACATAGACAGTATACTTATTATACCTATATCTTTACCTACCAAGCAGCATAAGGTTTAGTAATAAAATCTTTACACACTCAAATGCTCAGGGTTATTTAGTTTTCGGTATTTTCTTCTATAATGTTCACATTCGTGAATTATTTTATAGGACGGAGTGGAACGTAGCCAAACCCGATATGTATTGTTCATATTGGTTAATCTAACTCAATCCAAATCACTCACCAATACACAAGCCCCGGAGGGGCGAAAGGTGTGTAGAAACCCCATCACTCACCAATACAACCTACAAGATGAACTCTGAGTAACACACATGTACAGGTAATTCTTAAAACTGAATAACCCTGCCAGAATTCTAATTCTGCTTGTTTACAGTATATTTTTATGATATTATATCCGATAAATTATACATGGTAGAATTGTTGATTAGACAACATTTCTACCTAATTTTCCTAAGTGATTGAAGGTTTATAAATGAGATTAACACAAGAACAGAAAGATACCTATCGTGAACGAGGTGTTCTGGTTGTCAATGACGCCTTGACTGATGAAGATGTTCAACCTGTTATAACCGAAATTGAGGACTGGATTTCAGAACGTGCTGACGCATTGCTACAGGATGGAAAGATAGAAAACCTATGTGCTGATGAACCGTTTGACAGACGATTTGCTAAACTCCTTGCACAATCTGGTGAGATTACCAATGGTATGGATATAATGCATTATCGCGGAAAAGCAATCTTTGATTTCATGAGAAACGAGAATCTGCTGGATGTCATAGAAGGTATTGTCGGACCGGAAATTACCTGTAACCCCATTCAACATGTCCGTGCCAAACCCCCAGTAATTGATGGAAATGCAAGTTGGGCAGGTGGTGTTCCGTGGCATCAAGATGCAGGAGTTATGATGGAGGAAGCAGAAGGTTCAAATATTGTTACCTGTTGGTTACCGTTAGGGGATAGCACAATTGAAATGGGGTGTCTTGAAGCATTACCTGGTGTAACGGAAGATATTGGATATCTAACACACCAGAAAGAAGGGGGCACTATGATTGTTCCTGATCTGATGCCTAATACAGAACCGATTATGCTCGAATGTCATCGAGGAGACATTATATTGTTAAGCCGGTTTACCCCACACCGGTCAAAACCGAATAAGTCTGAGCGATGTCGTTGGTCGTTAGATCTCCGTTTTCAAACAACTGGTCATCATACAGGTAGAACTGCCCATCCAGATTTTATTGTACGTAGTAAGAAAAATCCTGATACTGTATTAACAGATCATCAACAATGGTGCGATCTTTGGACGGATGCATTTGAAAACCCGCGCGGTGTTGCAAAACATAGATCTATATAGAAATAAGAAAAAGGTTCTACATAATAATTGTCCTTTCGGTATAAGTCGTAAAAAGAAAGTGTCTATATTCTATAATGAAGAAACTAACATTTCTCTGATACATACACACAGGAGGTGTATTTTGTTCAGATTTATCACTTATATTTTAACTTTAACTCTCATCTTGGCTATCAATATACAATTATCAGCGGAAATTACCAGTGATATGGTTGTTGCTGGTTGGTTATTTGATGGTGATGCCAAAGATGTTTCTGGCAATGGTTTTGATGGTGAACTTAAAGGTGGAAAATTCGTTGACGGTATGATTGGAAAAGCAATCGAACTGAACGGTTCAAGTGAATGGATTGTTGTTGATAAGAGATTAGGGTCATTTGAAGAGGTAACAATTGCACATTGGGTAAAATGTACAGGAAGAGAAAACGATTGGCGTACATTCTTTAACAATGTTGGTTGGAAAGGTGGAGATATCCACTACCAGTTACATCCTAACAATAAAGTCGAATTTTCTATCAATGGTAATGCTGGTGGAAACGATACCTTCGCAGATTTTGCAGTATCAGGTGACGAATTAAATAAATGGATTCACATAGCAACCGCATATAGTGCAATAGAAAAAAAGATCCGTTTTTATATTAACGGAGAACTGAATGCTGAACGTGATTGGGGTGGTAACCCTGGAGTTCTTGACCCTGGTAAAATTGGTTCCTGGGATAATCAGCGTCATTGGCAAGGTATGTTTGACGAATTTATCGTATTCAATACAGTGCTAAGTATAGATGATGTTAATGCGCTTATGAATGATGGTCTTGAAAGCGGACTTGCTGTCGATGCAAAAGAGAAAATAGCAGTTACATGGGGAAGTCTAAAACAGTAGATTGAAGCACAAGTTTCAGAATAACTTAAGGAGTGGTAGCTTCTACCTCAGAATAAGCAATTACATAGTTAGGTGTGGTGTTAAGTTCCACACCTAACTATTGAGCAAAAATAATATATCAAAACTCAACATCAATTTATCTGAATACATAGTTATGAATAAAATACTACTGATCATTGTGGGAATAGTAATAGTACTACTCTGTGTGGCAATCTTATTTGAGATTATCAAAATGGTGTTTGGTATATTAACTTTCATAATGGGAGCTGTTATTCTAATATCGCTTTTGATAATTACAGTTGGAGGTGCTTATTTAATCCTTCGGAAGATCGCTCAAGGATAACGTACGATAAAACCATTCTATAAAGGAGTAATTAAATGAAAAAAGAGATTCAACCTATAGATTTCATTAAGGGTGCAATATCAATTTTATTCACTTTTGTTTTAACTTTTTGTATAACAATTGATTCTAATGCGAAACGTGATGAAGTGTATATTGCCAAACAGATTGATAATATTAAAATTGACGGAAAACTTCAAGAATGGGATCGTGCTGAAGTAGTACTATTCGATCAATTGAAGGATGCTGGGGCAGCATTACCAAAAGCAAGTGATTTTTCGGGCAAAGGACGAGTAGCTTGGAGTGTTAATGACCCCTCACGTATTTACTTTGCCGTAGAAATTACCGACGATAAACTCCAAGACGATAATCCTGAAAATGCTAAGTGGTGGGAAGATGATAGTGTGGAGTTTATGTTTGATTTTGATAATGAGATCAATAGAGATGAGTTAGTACAGTGGACGCTTGGGGCAAATGGCAAGGATCATTCTGCTGCAGCTTCCCCCGACAATACAGAATGGGTTCTGATTAAGGAAGGGACAAAATATACTTACGAAGTTGCTATTGATGCAGCGGGACCACGCGGACCAAATCCTGGTAATGCAAATGCGGGAAAAGACTTCAAAGCTAAAGATGGTTTAACGATTGGATTGAGTTTCCATTATAATGACTGTGAGAATGGACAACGGCAGCATCAGATTGGTTGGATTGCTGGACAAGCCTGGGATCCAATTGCTTTTGGAGACTTAACTTTCGATAAAGAGTCTTTAGATGTAAATCCTACAGGTAAACTTGCATTGACATGGAGTAAAATTAAAAGATAAGTTCAATCCTAACCTATCAATAACTATATATTGTGGACAATCTCTACAGTTACTCACAAATCTAATTCCTTCATACGTATATCAATTCTGATTTTTCAAGTTCACGATTTCCTATATAGAGTGGATAATCAGAAATCGTTTCTATTAGATCACTAAATAGAGCACAGATGATGTATAAACTAAACGGTAAAGTTGCCTTAGTCACAGGCGCAGGTGGGAAAAATGGAATTGGTCGTGCAATTGCTGTTCGTTTAGCAAAAGAAGGAGCAGATATTGCTGTTAATGACCTTACCGAACATCCCTATGCTGCAGATGATACAGAATGGAAAGGTTTGCCCGATGTTGTTAGTGAAATTCAAGCAATGGGTAGGAATGTCTTTAGTATAATTGCAGATGTTTCCAATGCAAAACAGGTAAATGAAATGGTTGACAAAACTGTTTCAAATTTCGGCAAGATTGATATACTTGTTAACAATGCGGGAACAAAAGCAGGAAAAGATCGTGTGCCTGTTGTAGACCTTACTGAAGAAGATTGGGATAGAGTACAAAATGTCAATGTAAAAGGTGTTTTTCTATGTTGTCAAGCAGTATCACGACATTTTATTACTCAGGGAACAGGTGGGAAGATAATCAACCTCTCCTCAATCACAGGTAAACAAGGTTCAGCAAATTATGCAGCTTATTGTGCGTCGAAATTTGCTGTCATCGGTTTGACTCAATCGCTCGCTCATGAACTTGCCCCCTACCATGTAAATGTTAATGCTATCTGTCCAAGTTTGGTAGACACTGAGCGTGTGGCACATTTGGCAGCTGCGATGATGCCCGATGATCTCTCAGCTGAGGAACAAAGATCAGAATTTGCACGTCGTTCTGAGTCAATTGTACCATTAGGTAGACTTGCTAAAGGATCGGATATTGCGAATATGGCAGCCTTTCTTGCCTCCGAAGAATCATCTTATATGACTGGCTTATCTATTACCGTTTCTGGCGGATTAGTAATGCATTAGTATAGATTCTATTTTAATCTACTTCCTTCCATTTATCATACCTAATTAAATCCACATTATGATAATTTTATTAGTGATAACATCTTTACATACTCAGAAACCGATAGTGTCTTGACAGAAAGATAAAAACAAATTAGAATTGACTAAAAATGGGATTGGAGAAATAAATGAAACTTGCTATATGCAATGAAATGTTTGAAGATTGGAAAATAGAAGATGTAATAACTTATGCATCTGAACTCGGTTATGATGCAGTTGAAATTGCCCCCTTTACATTAGCAGATTCTGTATTGGATATTAGCGAAGCAGAAAGAAACAATATCCGTAAAGCTGCTGAAGATGCCAAAATTGAGATTGCCGGTTTACACTGGTTGCTTGTGTCACCAGAAGGTCTTTATATAAACCATACAGATGCAGATATACGACAAGAAACCTGTGATTATCTTCTTGCTTTAATCGAATTATGTGCGGATTTAGATGGTCGTATTTTGGTATTTGGATCACCTAAACAGCGGAGTGTGATGGACCCGCTTACATTTGATGAGGCATGGGATTATGCCAAAGACACCTTTACTGCTGGTGCCGAACTGGCTGGTGAAAAAGGGGTTATCTTATGTATGGAACCACTATCCAGCGATCAAACAGATTTCATAACAAATCCTGATACAGCCGTTGAGATGGTGAAGGCTGTCAACCACCCAAACTTTCAAATGATTTTGGATGTGTGTAGCACTGCAAAAGAGGGTTTAGATATGCCAACACAAATTCGGAACTGTGCCGACCATGTCGCACATTTTCATTCAAATGATGATAACGGATACCTCCCCGGATCAGGAAATGTTGACTATCCTCCCATTATTGAAGCCTTGAAAGAAATCAATTATAGCGGTTATGTTTCAACCGAGGTATTCGATTTCAAACCAGACCCTAAGACAATCGCTAAACGTAGTATTGACTTCTTAAGAACTCTAATATGACCCAGCTTCTAATCGACTGTTATGAATCGTACAGTTCACTAAGAACAGAAATGCGTCGTTGGTTAAAACAAAGTATGATGCTTGATCCGCCAGGTCCGAATAACGGTGGTGAAGATGAAGCAAACTATGCGCTTTCCTGGTTCCCACATTATCTTATTACTGGTGATTCAAACGTCCTTGAACACTTTGACACACTCAAAGATGCTCTTGCGGGTTGGGTGAAACGGGACTGTTTTCACGGCTATGAGAAAAAGGCTGAAGCGCATCACGGTCCTGAACCCTTCCTATTGTTCCTCCCACGATATATCGGTCTGAAACCTGAAGATACTGAAACGATTTCTTTATTGACTGATGCTGCTGAGCATATAGGGAATTGAATATCTGAAATCCCGGATTGGTATGATTACACACGAGATACTTTTATTGGGTATAATATCGGTACTGAATTTGTAGATAACCAAGATAAGGATAGATATGAACTTGCAGAGCACTTCCGTTATATTCACATAGCTTTAGCAACGTATAGAATTACAGGTACGAAACGATATGTGGATTGGGCAATCCGATACGGATTGAAACGTGCAGAACGGATCGTCGCTGCACCAGAACCGATGCCGTTATTATGGGATCTGAATGAAAATGGTATTAATGAGGAAGAGGTTAACGAAAAGAACCTACATAGACTTGTGGCAAGTGGACATCATGTCCCTGGTGATCCTTTGGCTGGTATTGAAAACCTACTGGCATCGGGTGCCATTTATGCTTTAGGTGATCTTCATCTGTTGACTGGAGAAGAGATCTTTAAATCGGCAGCAAGACGTATCATTGAACCCCTTATAACATCCTTATGCGATCCATTTAATGATCCTGCTGCTGCTGCGATTAGTTATTATAGGTGGACATTCAAAGACACTAGTTATGATTCGGATCTTGAAAATGGTTTACAAGACCTACCCAAAAAGCCACCAAACTTACTTGCGCTTGTATTTCCTCAGGAAATCCGACGACGTGAATTAGGTGTAGGAAAACGTTCAGATATGGCATATTGGGGAGAATGGTTAGAAGATGGTTCTGTTAATCCGATACAGGAACCGTCGACAGCTACATTGACACTTGCCTATCAACTAACAGGAGATGTAGCTTATGCCCAACGAGCATTGCAGAATGCTGCGACACGTTTGAATATAGCAAGACGTGTATTACGAGGTGGAAGGGAACATGCAGATATGGGTGGTGCGGTTTGTTCCGTGGCTGCAGGACACGGTCGAAATTGGGGACATGGTGCTGTAACATCCTGCTATGGACAATTGCTACTTGGTACTCGTGAGATATTTGGAATGGTTGAACCAGTAATTGTCATCAAGCAATCGAACGGCACAAGACATAATCCAGCAGAACTCTTTTCTTTAATACGACCAATTGTTAATTCAGACAACATTGAAGTAATCTTCTATAATAATGGAAAATCACCACTCAATTTCTCTTGGCAAGCACAAATTATTCAGATTAATGAGACAGACCATACTATAAAGAAAATCGTAGAATCAGAAGTGAATCCTTGGCATGAAGAGACACTTGACACAAATTGTATTCTAAAACGGATTCTATAATTGAGAATTATTTTAATGGATTATTGTTTTCGATAGTTTATCTTGATCAGATTATTTTCCGAAGTTCTGAGAGATAAGTACTAAATCCAAAATATCAACGATCCCATCTTTGTTTAAATCACCTTCCGTATTCTCCTCACCGAATCGAGAAGCTACATAAACCAAATCTAATATATTAATAACACCGTCTTGAGTTACATCATAGAGTCGATTAGAGTGTATTAATTGATAGACAATATCTTGTGAATTCTTGAATTTAATAGGACCGGTATTGGGTGCGAGCCATTGATATGAGGTAGAACGTGAACTACCTAATTTGGATGTGCTTTTACTACTTATTTTGATTTTTGCACAATTCTTGAATACCTTTGCTGGTGTAACAACATCTTCAATCGCAACAACCTCGTTAACCGTAGTAAAAGATACAGGACCGGTTAGTTTCACCTCTGTTTCTGCTGTTACCTCCCAGGTGTCACCAATTTGTAAGGTATAAGGGTAAAAGAGAGCAGGTGGATAAAATACTGCATGTGCAATTCCGAACACTGGTCCAAGATCTGCTTCGATTCTATACAGTTTGATTCCATCTTCCTCAAAATCAACATACAGGTTATCCGTCATAATTGTCTCTGTACCTATGGTTTCAAACGTTATAGTTAGAAGTCCAAGTTGTTTTCCATTAAAGGTTTCTTCTGATGTATCAATAACATACGTGACACGTTCTGCCCCATCTTCACTCTCTAATACCCATGTATTACCGTAATTAGAGGGAAAATAGATCTGTGTTGACCCTATAATAGGGATAAACAAGAGAAATATTATTGTGATCGTAATCTTAAGGATCGTAATTCTATACATATAATTCCTCTCTACCTCAATTAATACCAAATCAAAAAAGACACTGCAATACAAGCTCTGGGAAATCTATATATTAAAACATAAACTAACAGTTTGTACTTGAATAATAGAGATTTTCTAATAGATATGGAATAAAACTTGGTATAATTAATACCAGAATAGAAATGGTATAAGTTTTAGTATTGTATCATTTAATAATGGAAAACGTCTTGATTAGGTAATCATGGCATTATTGTTAACCTACCAGATTACTTTTAATCAAGACGTTCACCAGATTTTATCGTATCTATCCTACTTTAGAATAACCATACGGCGGGTTGCAGAGAAGTTCTTTGTTTGAAGTGTGTAGAAATATATTCCACTTGAAACAAATTCTCCTTCGCCGTTCTTACCATCCCAATATGCTGCAGCCGCCGGCGCCATATATGAACCAATTGACTGATGTCCCAAATTCATGGTTCTTATAGACTGACCAGATACATCGTAAATGTTAATAGTTACATCACTATCATGGCTGAGCTGATACGGAATCCATGTCTCAGGGTTAAAGGGATTTGGATAATTCTGACCAAGAATTGTATTCTTAGGTCTGACATCTCCAACTTGAAGTTGTACAGTCAAGAATGCATTGTGTATATCAGCAGATTGGACAGTGCGCTCGAACGGACCGGAAACAATAGTACCGTGTTCATCAAGGAGTGCGATTTCCAATTTATCTCCAATTTGAACAACACTTTTACGATTCATATCTGCCCAAACAGCGGAAACACTGGACCTATTACTTTTTACTCTCTCAGTTGCAACTACTCCAGTACGTAGATTCTTAGCAGTGATAGTGTAAGCTTGACTATTTTGTACACCATGTAAATCAGTTGTGACAATAAATGCCCAAGCATTATCAATGTTACTGATTTGTGGAGCAGCCTTAGGTTCTGAATCGTTCATCCAAGCCGTACCAGAAAAAGTAAATTTACCACCCGCAGGGGTGTTGACGATATATCCGCTGTTACCATCAATCTCGAATCCATCACCTTCTTCTGCATAGGAATACCCTACAAAAGTTTGTGTTGCTGCATCTAATTTAATGACAATGGATGCCCCTAACTTAGTAGAAAGTGATTTTGCTGAATAAGGTTCAGATGGCATTAATGGGATTGATATCATATTTAATCCTTGAGCAAGTGTGATATCAAAGTTGGATTCAGGAACAGGAACTTCATCTGAAACGGGTTTGATAGAAATCATTGCTGTAGGTTCAGTCCAAGCAAAAGCTTCCCCTACATCACCGACACCTTGTATTCCTGGATGGACTGAAACTACACCACCTTCTGTAGGAACACGTGCATTGCTTCCTTCTGGGTCCGCATCGGCATCTAATCCGACTGGACCGGGTATATCGGATGCAAGTTCAGTATTGTCTTCACTTCCTGCATCATAAGTCATCAATTCTAAAGTTGTAGTGACAGGCTTTCCATCTTCATCAAAAAGTGGAATACCGTCAGCAATAATAAATCCGTCATTTGTTGATACTAACATAGCAGCCACTGTAAGTGAAGTATTAATTTGATTTCCCTTTAACTTAACAGTAACAGAATTTCCTGGTATAAGTAAGTTTTCAGATACATCAGTATTGGCTGCTATAGCGGTTGCGATTTGTAAAATTCCGGAAACATCACCATTTTCAGCAAGTGCAACAAGTGCAGGAATTGCTGGTTCACCAAGCGGCGCAAGTTTGGCACCAGGAAGGTGGGTTGCAAATATTGGTGGTGAAAAGATTTGACCTCCTATACCGGGTTCGCCGACTGTTAGATTCGTCAAAGTAATTTCAAACTCTTGTTCAGTTATAGATGGAATACCCGGAGGTAATTCGACAATAGGTTCTTGGTCTGTAGGAATTTCTACCGGTGGTTCTTCAATCTCTGGGGTTTCTATCGGTGGAGTTTCTACCGGTGGTTCTTCAATTTCTGGGATTTCTACCGGCGGTTCTTCAATCTCTGGAGTTTCTGTTGGTGGGTCTTCTACATGTTGCTCACCAAATAAGGTATAACTCTGCAATTCATAGACAATTTCTTGATCATCTACATACTTGACAGGACCTACATCCGGTGCTAACCACTGGTAAGATGTAAGACGTAAAGTTGTTACTGCGGTGACAACTTTTCTAAAAATCTCAAGTTTTACACAGTTTTCAAAAGTACCTGCTGGTGTTTCAATATCCTCAATATCAACCACAGTTATCGTACTGGTAGTGTTTGCAGTTCCAACCAGATCCAATTCGGTTATTGTTTTGACATCCCAAGTGCGACCAATAGGTAAATCAGCAGGAAAGAATAAGGAAGGTGGATCCAAAATTGCTGCTGCAATCCCAAAAGCTCCTTCATCTAAATGTGTTCTGTGCAGTAGTAGATCGCCATTATCATCAGAAATATAATAGACATCATCGTCAACAGTATCTGTACCAAGAGTTTCAGTATATATTCTTAGAATAATAATACCATCGGCTTCACCTTCAGCCTCCTCAATGGTATAGGTACGTTCTTGAGAACCATCAGCATCAAGAAAAACCCAAGTGTTGCCGACCACTGTTGGATAATAGTCTTGGGCAGTTGCTGTTATGGCAAAAGTACCAACAAAACATAAAACAAATATAATCTGTAATACAAATTTCAATCGGGTAAATCCCATTTTAAATCTCCTTTATTCAATAATACTTTATAACCAGATAACCATAATTAAACTAAGTAATCAGTTCAAATCTCAACGAAAAAATTAACTACTCCGATATGTGAATGCCTTATGAATCACTCCATTACACTGAGTATTTTCCGCTTGATGATGTATATCATCTTGCTCCGAAATATATCGATATCCTAACCAAAAACCTAATGCCATGAGTAAGATGCCTACCCCTATTATTATTAACGCTGCTTTCCATGTTTTCATAACGAATCAATCTAATGATGACACTTCTTACATATAGGATTTACTAATTTTGATAAACTCTTTTTTCACCAATACCTGTATATCATCTAATTTGCCATTTTAATATAGCATTATTCTATGAGTTAATCAATATCTACATTAGCTACAACCAATTCTTAGGATACATCAAGGACTGAAGTTCTGAGCAATAGCCACTAAATCTAATATATTAATAATACCATCTCCAGTTACATCAACCTCAGTATTTTCTTCACCGAAGTAGGAAGCAACGCGAACGAGGTCAAGGATGTTGACTATTCCGTCCCCAGTAACATCATACGGATTCTTTGTTTCTTCTACCTCAGTTTCAGGCGTAGTTGATTCCGTATCATCCTGTATTTCTTCTTGGGTATCATCCTCTTCTGGTGTGCCTACTTCAGATTCTTCCTGCGTGGTATTCTCGTCAGTCTGATCCATCTCCTCTTGGGGATCACCCTCTTCTGGATCTTGTGGTGTCATAGGTGTTTGTTCATAGGTCATGTCGTCAAACACTGCTTCAGTATCTTGGTTTTCTTCCTCCTGTGTTGCATCTGGTTCCACTTCAACAATCGGAGTTTCTTCAGTGTTATCAGGTTCTTGTGTAGGGGTGTGTAAATTGTAACTCACCAACTCATATACCACACCATTGCTATTCTCATACTTAATTGGACCAACATCAGGTGCTAACCATTGGTAGGAGGTAGTAGGTTGTAATTCTATTAGTCCTGTCGTTGAAACTTCTAACTTTACTTTCGCGCAAAAATGAAATGTTCCAGCAGGTGTTACAACATCCTCATAACCGACAACTTCTAAATTTGTTATGCTCTCTAATTCAAGAGTTGAGATTGTTGCATCAGCTACAATTTTCCATTTATCACCTACGCTTAATACTTTTCGAAAGAAGATTACAGGAGGAGAAAGGGTTGCAATTATATCGCCAAGTACGGCAAATTGAGCAATGGTAAAGGCAGTTTTGTGTAGTTTGATACCTTCTTCATCAGTAGTAATAAAATATCTATCAATATCTATCTCATTTTTTTCTAAATCCTCAGTCTCAATTTTCAATAAGATATAATCCTGATCAGCTGGGTCTTCGGGAGTTTCAAGCGTATATGTCCGTTTTTCTTTCCCATCAGGACTTTCCATCACCCATTCGTTTCCTATATCCGGCGGGTAGTAATCTTGTGCAGTTGATGTATATGTAAAAAGCAGAGAAAATAGTAATGTTAGTATGAACAATCGTAAAGAGGTTGAAATTTCCATGCATTATAACTCCATGTAACTGTATACTTTTCGTATTATATAATAACGTTTACTCGAAAAAAGGTTATTCAATGTATATGGTTAGAAACTTCGCCTACCATGACAAGGTAAATAGAATTTATTACATTAACATTTTGTTTTCTTTCATCAAGTACATGTTATAATATTATGTACAATGTCTGTATTGACTTTTTAAATTAATCCTGTGATAATGATAATTATATTAATACATTAAAGTGTACGTTTCAAGTATAAAAACAGTTAAAATAAATTATACAGATATCTTGTATGAATTGTTCAATAGGGAGAATATAGATGCGGTTGGATGGTCGTGTTGCGATAGTAACTGGAGGGGGTGGAGGAATAGGTAAGGCTACCTGTCTTGCGTTTGCTCGTGAAGGTGCGGATATTGTTATTCCAGAGGTAAATATTACAATTGCAGAGTCAGCATCTGAAGAGATTGCTGCTCTTGGTAGACGATGTGTCGTCATTGAAACTGATGTTGCTGATGGTGAATCTGTAAGGAATATGGTAGATAAAACACTGGGAGAATTTGGCAAAATTGATATCTTGGTGAATAATGCAGGTATTTTTAGCTATACCAGAATAGATGCATGTTCCGAAAAAGAATGGGATCGTATGCTGGCAGTGAACTTAAAGGGACCGTTTCTCTGTTCGCAAGCAGTAATGGAGACAATGAAGGAACAACAGTTCGGACGTATTATCAATCTTGGTTCGTTAGCGGGACAGGTTGGCGGAATAGTTGCTTCTGCTCCCTATTCAGCCTCAAAAGCGGGTGTGATGTGTCTCACAAAATCCTTTGCCCGTGTTTTAGGGGAGTATGGAATTACAGTGAATTCTATTGCACCTGGAATTGCAGCAACTGAGATGGCAAAAAATCATCCAGACATAACCGCGGACATTCCGTTAGGACGTGTTGCAGATCCTTCAGAAGTTGCTAATGTCATTCTTTTCTTGGCATCAGATGAGGGACAGTATATTACAGGAGCAACACTTGATGTGAATGGTGGTATTCGGATGGCATAGAATTATTCATAAGGAGTGCTTCTATGAATTATAAGACTTTGGGTAGGGCAGGTGTGAAGGTATCTTCACTATGTTTGGGAACAATGATGTTTGGTGGACCAACGTCTGAGACAGATTCCATACGCATAATTCATCGTGCTATGGATGCAGGGATTAACTTTCTTGATACAGCGAATGTGTATAACGGTGGTGAATCTGAACGGGTTATTGGTAAGGCAGTAAGTGAGAACCGCGAGAAATGGGTGATTGCTACAAAGGTTCATGGGACAATGGGTGATGATGTGAACCAAAGTGGATCGCATCGATTCCATATCATGTCTGCTGTAGAAGCAAGTCTTATACGTCTTGGCACTGATCATATCGATGTTTACTATTTACATCGTTGGGATGCTAACACACGTATAGAAGAATCTTTACGTGCTCTTGACGATTGTGTGAGACAAGGGAAAGTTCGGTACATTGCATGTTCTAATTTTGAGGCGTGGCGTGTAGGTGAAGCATTATGGACAAGTGAACGTCAAAATTTAGAGGAATTTGTCTGTGTTCAACCGTTATACAACATCGTGAATCGAGATATAGAGGTGGAACTACTGCCGTTTTGTAAGAAATACGGTGTTGGTGTTGTGCCTTATAGTCCATTGGCACGAGGGGTTTTATCTGGGAAATACCTACCGGGTGAAAAACCACCTGAAGGGTCAAGGGCAGCCCGTCAGGATAGAAGGATATTACAAACAGAATTACGTGACGAAAGTTTTGAAGTCGCACAACAGTTGATACCATTAGCCGAGAAACACGGAAAAACATTGACCCAATTTGCTCTGGCATGGGTATTAGCGAATCAGTCAATCACCTCTGTGATAATTGGTCCACGGACAATGGAACAGTTAGAGGATAACTTAGGTTGTTTGGATTGCGAGATTACCGAAGACGATGAACAGCTCATTAACGGATTAGTGCCACCAGGAGAACATACTGGTAAGGGCTATAATGATCCGGCATATCCTGTTCTTGGTAGGTAGTTATAGTTGAATATACTGGACGATTTACACTAAAATTACACAACTGAATAGGCAAAAAATTGACGAGGGTATTCTAAAACGTTTAAAACTGTTATTCATTTCTCCTTATAGGATTTGTAGGTTTTTCTTTGAAGGTTGTAATACTATACGATTTGTAGGATGATTGAGTCCTATATATCTTACAACCTACTACAATTTATAGAAATATAACATTTTGCAAAAAAAAGTCATACAATTTAATAATATTGTATAAATTCCCACAAAGGAGATGCAACCATAGACCTATAAACTGATATTTAGACGATATAATAAAGTTCTATTAAACCAATTATCCCCATGTCTCAAGCCCCAACAATTTCTTTCCGAGTTCCGTTAACACTGCAGTTTCACCAGATTCGTGTTCTTTTTCTGGACGTTCACCACCAAAACCCGCCATTCGATTTTTCCATGCATTGATTCGTCGTTCCCTCGCCTCTTGATTTGTTTCACCTGTTGGTGTCATAGTGATGTATTGTGCCACCCTTGGAGCATTTGCAGTGTTAATCCCGGCACTATGTGGTAGTGCTGCGTGCCATATAACAAGGTCTCCTGCCTTTCCTGGAACAGGAATCATCCCTAATGCTTCTAAATTTTGTTGGCGGGGATCGGCACCCTCTGGAAGGCTTTTAATCCAATCTTCAATTTTATTGTGAAAACCCGGAACACAAACAAATGCTCCCTGATCGGCAGCGGTATCTGTTAAATAAAGGACACCTTGAACGTGAAATCGGACAGGAAGATCAATAGACATGTCCCAGTGAAGACCGACACTGGATCGTTCATATTTTCCCGGCACATTAGGTGGACTCATGCTGGCACGGTCAAAACTGACCCACAATTTCTCGTTATCCCATATTTCTGAAAAGGCTTGATGTATTCGTGGATATTGACGTGTTGCCCACAAAGCGGGATGTTGATATATTTCAACCATAATACCGCGAGGTGGGTCTGTATACCAAGTGTCTTTGTTGTGTGCATCCATTTCAAGAAAATCCCAGACAGCCATTGCTGCATTTTCTATCAATTCTGGTGGTGCTGCATTTGATATAACAACATACCCATTTTCTTCCCAAAATGCTCTATCCTCTTTACTTAATACTGGCATCTACCTTTCTCCTTTATACATTGTTGTAAAATATGTCTGTTCTAATATACCATTCGACGTAAATAAGCAGATAGAAAAATGATTATTAGCCCTAATACAATAATCAGGTTCAACCAAGGTGAAGGTTTCTTTTGAAATACTTCAAATACAGGATACGGAAAAGTTAAGATAATTGCAAGTGTATATATAAGGAATACGATAAAGAATTTGATAGCTAAGATGAGTATGTAGAGTGAATAGTCTGAAGCAATAGAATCCGACGCAGTTGCGCGGGCAGTTCGGAAAAATGAAATTACATTGTATACACCAGAGAAGAGGACTGTGAGTAGCGTACACCAGACAACTCCGCTGAACCGCTTAAGGGATACGGAAATAAGTGTGGTTGGATCGGATTGACGGTTTGCAATTGGAATAACGACAATTCGTAGAAAGAAAAAACCGCCTATCATTAGCACAACGGAACCAACATGCACCCATTGTATTAATGGTATTAGTAACATGGTGAATTTACCAAAAAGAATAGTGGAGAGTTATAAGATGATTCTTTAACTCTCCACTATTGAATTATAGTATTTCCTCGGGACGATTTTATGTAATCGGTTTTCCACCTATTGGTTTGAAGCAGGAACGGGAACGTTCACAGGACTCAGGGGAAACGAAATCATCATCAGGTCCAACAACCTGTGCAGTACAATTGCACCAATAGTGTGTGGCAGGATTATACTTAACGAGGTTCTGGAGGTTACCACCAGGTATGTAAATTGCTTTGGTGCGAAGGTTTTCACATATCGGTTTGCTAAAGATCGGGAGTGTTTTTCCTTCTAACATATTCATTCTCCTTTAACTTACAGCCATCATTGCGGTACGACTGATGAGGTTCTGTGTTAAGGTTACTTTGTAAGCATTATCGTTCAAAGGCTGTGCATCTTTGACAGCTGCTGCGCCAGCGTTGTTGCTAACCGACTCGTTAATAACTTTTCCTGAGAGAATGTTTTCAGCTTCGGTAGAACGCCATGGCGCGGGAGCAACACCCCCAAGAACTATATTAGCATTTTGACATGTCTGTCCCATCATTTCGAAAACACCTGCGACACTTGCCAATGCAAAATCGGGAGCTCCTTTTTCGCGTGCTTTCAAATAAAAACTCTTTGTACCTTGTTTGGGTTGTGGCACATGTACTTCAACAACAATCTCATTGGGTTGTAGAACATTCTCACGAAATGGGTTTGCTGCTGGCAAAGTGAAAAACTCTTCGACTTTCATTGTCTTTTCACCCTCTGGACCAACAATTTTGAGTGATGCTCCAAGTGCAATCAATGCTGGAGCGATGTCCGATGGATGAACAATGAACACAGGATCACCGCCAAGAATAGCATGGTATTTACTAAGACCATCAACGGCATAGCATGTATCTCCACCTTTCTTAAGACAGTTAACAGTCTCATCTCTGTAATACCAACAACGAGGTCTTTGGCATAGATTCCCACCAAGTGTACCAACATTCCGTATCTGGGGTGTAGCAACAGAACTGGCTGCTTGTGCCAATACGGTGTACCGTTGCTGTATCGTAGGATGATTGGCAATGTCTGCGACTGTTGTCAATGCACCTATAGTAATCCCGGTGGTATTCATTGAAATACTGTCCATACCGGGTAATGATTTGAGATTAATCAGAGTTTTCGGGGTTTCTATATACTCTTTAAGTTCACCGAGGAGATCAGTACCTCCTGCTACAACCATGACTTCTCCCCACCCACTATCACTCAGGAGAGAGGTAACCTGTTCCAAATCAGTTGCGTTGACGTAACTAAAATTATCCATTTTTTACCTCCTTATGCCTTCTTCTCAGCAAGTGCGGTGAGAACTTTATCGGGTGTAATTGGTAACTCGCGAATACGAACACCGATGGCATTATAAACTGCGTTTGCAATAGCACCGAGTGTTGGTATACATGGAGGTTCACCTACACCTGAAACTTTTCTATGAGTGTCAAAAACGATTGCTTTTATTTCAGGAATCTCATAAGTACCGGGAACTTTGTAGTCCTCAAGGTTGGCATTGAGCATTCGTCCGGTTTGCGGATCCATGATCCGTTCTTCAAGGAGAGTTTGTCCTAATCCCATGATGACACCACCATTAATTTGACTTTCAGTAGCTAATCTATTAATTGCTAATCCACAATCTTGAACAGCGACGATCTTTATGACTCCTACATGACCAGTCTGTGTGTCAACTTCCACTTCAGCAAACTGTGTACCAGCGACACCGCCTTGTCTGAGATCCTCATCCCAATTACCACCTTCACTTATACTCTCCATACCAAGTTGTCCTGTTGCCTGCTTCCAAGTAACAGTCTTCGTTCTATCAGATGCAACATAGATCGTCCCTATACCGACACGAAGGTCATCTACAGGAGCTTGTAGTAAAGGAGCAACGTGTTCAAACAGTTTCTGTTTTGCTGCTTCTGCTGCTGTCTTGATGACAGGTGCAACAGATGGAGTTGTTTGGCTTCCACCGCTACCACCAGAAGGTAATCCTGGTTCACTATCCCCGACTGTTACGGATATATCTGTAGGTTGGAGTCCTAATTCTTCAGCAACGATTATTGCTATTGCCGTTCGAACGCCAGTACCGATATCTTGTGTACCTGTGACAGCTTCAACAGTTCCATCAGCATTGATAGTAACACGCGCTTGCGTTCCTCTACCACCGCCACCGCCCCATTGCCCGCTACCAACCCCCAGGCCACGTTTTTTAATTCCTGTACCAGAACCCGGAACAGTGTTCCGTTTGTGCCATCCAATTTCTTGTGCGCCAAGTGTGTATTGTGCTTGTCGAACTTCACTGGAATCATTGAGACGTCGAAATTCGAGAGGATTCATTCCAAGTTTTTCGGCGAGTTCATCCATTAATGAATCCATAGCGAATGCGCCTTGGGGATGCCCAGGAGCCCGCATTGCACGCTGGTTACCGGCATTGGTTGCCACGTTGAATCTTTCTGTACGTGAATTTTCCACACTATATACATAAGGACCGGTAAATCCTGCACCGCTGCCTATTCCACCTGTACCGTACCCTTGCATATCGTAAGCAATTAGACGTCCATCACTTGTTGCCCCTGCCTTTACATGTTGGGTCATAGAAGGTCTATTTCCAGCAACAAGATGCTCTGCTCTCCGTGTCAACATTAGTTTTACAGGTTTACCAGTCATTTTAGACAATCGAGCAGCGGTGTGTCCTTCAACTCCAGGACCGAATTTGCTTCCGAAACCACCACCCATGTGTTCAGTAATAACTCTGACTTGGTTGGCGGGTAGATCAAAAGTCCGTGCCAGATCGTTCCGTACACCAAAAACTGCTTGTGTAGATGCCCAAAAAGTAAGATATTCTTCTCCTCTCCATTCAGCTACATTTCCGTGTGTTTCCAAACATACATGTGTTTGAACAGGAGTATGATATTTAGCTTCAACGATAACAGCAGCTTCTTCAAATCCAGCTTCAAGATCACCTCTTTCATCTACATTCGGATCACTCTTATTTCCTGTCCAATCCCGAATCTCTGGTGCGCCTTCAGCCAATGCATCGTCTTCGGTGACAACAAAAGGTAATTCTTCCAATTCAACATGAATCAATCGAAGAGCATCTTTCGCTATATCATCGGTTTCCGCTGCAACCGCTGCAATTTCTTGACCTTGGTATCGAAGTTGATTACCTACTTGAGTTAATTCAATAACTGCTTTGACACCAGGTAATTCCTCCGCGGGAGTTAAATCTAAGGCAATAACTTCAGCGCGTGCTACTTCAGACCTTAGAATGCGTGCATATAACATTCCTGGACGATTAATATCATAAGTATATTTTGCTTTTCCTGTAACTTTATCTTTACCGGACAAACGGGTAATCCGCTTGCCAATTAGCCGAGACTGGCTTGCTTCTCCCCATGATGCCATTTGTTTTCTCCTTCAGTATATGTTCCTTGTTCATAACGACCCGATATAAGACATTCAGTCTGTCTACATTTTCTCAGAAGCAGTTTCGACTGCGTCAAAAATGAACGGATATGTACCGCAACGACAAGTGTTGCCCGATAAGCCATCCTTAATTTCTTCAAGTGTCGGCTTTTTGTTTTCATTCAAGAGTGCCACCGATGAAACAACGAACCCAGGCGTACAGAATCCACACATCATTGCATCATGTTTGATAAAAGCTTCTTGTACGGGATGTAAATCATCTCCATCGGCAATACCTTCAACAGTAGTAATTTGTTTGCCTTGTGCATCCATTGCAAGCATCATACATGCATATACAGGTTTATCATCTGCAAGGATGGTACATCCGCCACATTCACCTTTATCACAAATGAGTTTTGCTCCAGTTAGATCAACATTGTTGCCATTTGTGTCAATTCCATCGCGAAGGACTGTCAATAACGTTGTTCGTGATTCAACTTCAATCTCATGTACCTTTCCATTGATATTCAACTGTATTACAGCAGTAGATGTTGCTTCATCTGTTTGTGCTTCGGCGGTATTCTGATCACCGACTAAAATAGTAGGTACAACTGTTGCTGCAACGGTACCGGTACCCACACCTTTAATAAAACTTCGTCGTGAAATTTCTGTACCTTGTTTCTTCTCTTTATCAGACATACATTTTCTCCTTTTCTTCTGAATTCCTATGAGTTTTATGGTCAATAATTGCTGTCATGATTATTATGAATACCTTTACAAAGGATGTTTTTGTATGAATCTAACCAAGGACATTCGAGACGTATAATCTATGGAGAATATAGCAGTTTTCACGTTTTTCTTCAAGTGAATTGTCAGAATATGGTGTGCAAACTATCTGACACCTTATTTGCTAAAAGTTACGAAATCGCAACTTTTTGTGGTTTTTTATCTTCATGTAAATTGGCGGTAACCCTTCTCATATACTGTATTCTCGGACAAATTTGTAATATGATATATTTCCGTGAAAAAAGTAATTTAACATTTTTCTTGTTGGTTTTCTTTGGTTATGATATTGTTTGAAATATTCAAATATTATTGATAGTATTTGATCCAAAATAGTTGTCCTATCTTTTTGGTGAATTCATAGATACATTCTTAATTTTACGTAAGTTTGATAATATGAAAATGAACTTCATATTTCCAAGAATATTGCTCCTACAGAAACGGTAGGTGTGGTTTCTAACCATACTTGATAAGAATTTATGACTTTTCAATCTCCTGTTAATTTTGTAAATAGTGTATGTAATTCTCTTATTGGCTTATCTCCATAATTGATTTATTGAAATTATTAATAGAACATAAGTCATAACTTTTTACTAACTATAATTGATTGGCTAATTTTAAGGTATGATGTATGATGTTCTGTTTTTCTCAATTCTTTTTTAACGACATTCCCTATAGCAATAATTCATTGGAATTTTATAGGATAATAATGTAAAATATTGGCATACAAAATCGTCAATAAGCAGCATCTTACAAGATCATCAATAGTCGATATAAATATCTTAATTTTGGTTGCGAAATTGTAAAATCCATTGACAGTTTAGTAGAAATATAAAGTAAACATCTTTGCAATATCAGTGTAATAAGGAGTTATGATGGCTGAAAATACATTCGAAATAACAGACGACACGTTTGAAGGGATGGTGTTAACCTCAGATACACCTGTCGTTGTTGACTTTTGGGCAGAATGGTGTGGTCCGTGCAAAATGATTGCACCAATTTTAGATGAACTTGCCGCTGAAAATTCAGATAAATTCAAAGTTGGTAAAGTCAATGTAGACGATAATCGAGGAACAGCAATGAAATATAACGTAAGAAGTATTCCTACGTTGCTTGTTTTTAAAGATGGTGAAGTTGCTGAACAGATTGTTGGGGCAATGGCTAAAGATGCCCTAAAAAAGAAGATCTTAGACGCAATATAACCTACCCTTAATTAATGTAGAAGCAGAACAGCCGGGGTGCCACAACTCCGGTATGCTTCTAAACAATTCTCTATCTGTTCTCTGTTCCTGAGTAAAAAATTATTACTATGTTCTGGCGATTTATTTATAACATCTTCGCGCTTCCTTCTATGTTGATATGTTTTAAGGTGGCAGGGATTTTTAATAAGAAAATTCGAGAAGGTATTATAGGTCGCCAACGGGTTTTTCAGGAATTAGAAAGGCAACTCAAACTATCCAGAAAGATTGAGAAAACAGCTTGGTTTCACTTTACCTCTGTCGGAGAGTTCGAACAGGCAAAACCTCTAATTGAAGCGATATATACGAATGTACGAATAGTTTCAACATTTTTCTCACCTTCAGTAGCAGCTAATGTAGAGAAATATACATTTCTTGATGCTGCTGTTTATCTCCCTTTTGATTCAGTTCGAAATGCTAAACGTCTGATTGATATGATAAATCCGATCTGTTTAATATTTTCGAAATCTGATATATGGCCTAACCTTGTATGGCAATCAGCTAAGAACGAAATCCCTCTAATCCTGATTGCTGGTACACTCCATCCCGGTTCAAAAAGTTTATCTTGGTACTGTAGATCATTCTTTAAGAGCATACACAAGTATATGACTTTATATTGTGCCATTTCTGAATCAGATGCGGATAGGTTTCAACGTCTCTGTACATCAAACCAAGAGATAGTTGTTTCTGGTGATACTCGGTTTGATCAGGTTTATAAACGTGCAAATTCCGTTGAACCAGATACGAACTTCTTTCCTGGACAATCTACTCTAATCCGACCTGTCTTTATTGCCGGTAGTACATATAGAGATGATGAAAAGGTAATATTAGATACGTACCAAATTCTAAGAAAAGAAGATCATGAACTAATACCACATTTAATCGTAGTACCGCATGAACCTACACCAGAGAGGATTGCTGAGATTACAAACGATTTGGATCGTAGAGAATTATCATACACCTGTTATACCAAACTCAGTGAAGATGTTGATTTAAATGGTTTTGATGTATTGATCATAGATACAGTAGGTATTTTGGCGAAATTGTACCAATTAGCATCCATTGTGTTCGTTGGAGGGAGTTTTCATGGTAAGGTACACAATGTTATGGAACCGGCTGCGATGGCAAAACCTGTAATTTTTGGACCTACGATACAGAATGCGTATGAAGCATCTCTTTTAGTAGATAGAGAGGCAGCAAAGCGTGTGGAGACACCGGAACAGATGGCGGAGGTAATTACCGAGTGGATTAATTCTGATGTGAAAAGATTCTCTGCGGGAATTATTGGAAAACAGGTTATTGAAGAGAATATTGGTGCAGTGGAACGTACTCTTGCGTACTTGCAGGACTATGTATAAATGTAATAAGTTTCTTAATTTTTATTTAATTCTAAGGCATTTCTGAAATAATCTGGACTCTCGGCAAGGATTGCTGCTTCCAATAATTGATTGAGTCTCTGTAAATCATCATATACTAGCAACACAGGTATGAAGATTTCAATTGTATCAGGTTTAAATCTTAGCTCTAACACCGTGAAAATGTTTTTAATTGCTTGTTTTTTTTCACCATGTTGTATACCTTGTTGATGTGCTTCTGCAGTCGCTTTTTCTGTTAAGTATTCAACGAGAGTGGATTCGTGCATGGTTTCCCCCATAATAATATCTAAGATTGTTAGATGGTCATAAACCAAGATACCTAAAACTGCCATACTCACGAGATATGCTGGTTTATCTTCTATCTCAATATTATCAGCCACTTGGATACATCGTCGTAACCACTGTTCTGCATCCAGATTATCAGGACGTTTCATTAGCGGTGTGAAGGGAAGTAAACCTACAGGATTGGTCTCAAGGACTTGTTGTCCATCCATCTCAGTTAGACGAATTACTTGATATTCAACAAAAACACGGTTTCCAGTAATGTCTTGTTGATAGTATCCGGTATCTTTTTTACCAGCATCCGGACGAAGGTATATGACATTGGAAGACACTGGCATTTGGTAAGTTTCAAGAATTCGGATGACATAGCCTGCCATCCGTAACGACATATCAGGGTTGTAACTGTCGGTGGTTTGAAACTCTAAATGTACCAAGGTATCCTGCCCATTAAGTTTAACCTTAATGAGAATATCTGCTTGATGCATTTCAATAGTTGGCTGCTCTGGTGTAATCAGTTCAACAAAAGTAACATCATGCTGTTGAAGACCCAAACAATAATTTACGAAATCCATTGGATGTGCTTGTACCTGTGATTTCGTAACTGTATCAAATATTGCCATTCTACCCTTTATTTAATACTAATTATATCACATCCTTGTGAATTGAAACAATGGTATTCGTATGGTACATCAGGTCATACTCACTCTGTTTCTACATTTTCAACATCCGATTTCGTTTGATAGCGAATGGTTAGAATAGGACGACGGTTTTCATCTGGTGCTTCTTTTGAAGAAAACATAATTGGTTTGTTTCCTTCCCGTAATGCAAAGAGATATCCGTAATTGTAATCGGGATTTGCAACCCAAAAACGGACTGCATCGGTCATTAATTCACTCTTGAATGTATGTTTTTTACCTGTTTCTTGTATTTTAAATTCACCATCAATCCGATGTGCAACATCCTCTGACCCGTTGTAATCGCTTTCGTTGTCGCCATCAATTCCCGCTAACATGGCTTGTGCGGGAGCTTTATTCCACGGTAAGTTTCGATGCAAAGGACTATTGAAAGTAAGTTCGTTATCTTTTGCTCTTTCTCCTGTTCCTCTTCCTTCACGCCATGGTAGTAATACCCTTCGTAAGATAACAGTATGGTCTGGACCAATTTCATTCTTATTTGAATGTAAACTCATTGATACATCTAATACTTGTTTTGGATCTCTAATTCCCATATCTTCAAAAGCATCATATAGGTCAAAAGCGATGAAGAAGATACTTCCTGTTGGTTCACATACGAGTGTTGGAACTGCCCCAACGTTATTATTTCTTATCTTACGATTCTTATTTACTATTAGTGTAGTATCTTGTACCTTCCCAGAGAATGTAACATTATCACCTGTCCCGAATGTAATTTCGTTTTCTGCAGGTAGTTGAATGTCGGTCTCAGAGTCTGTAATTTTTAATTTGAGACTGTATGATTTCTGGATTTCCATTGGAGAAGTAAATAATAATACTCGATTCGGTTTATTACTTAATAATGCCATTTCAACAGTAATATCAGGTGTGATTTGGTAATGTAAATGGTTTTCTGCTTCTTCAGCATTCAACTCAGAATCAAATTGTAATTGAATAGCAGTTTGTGATAGTGGAATTACTTTTAATAACGTAGGTTTATCTTCTGCGGGAAGATTCTCTGTTATAGAAAAAATAAGACATAATATGCCAATAATTGTAATGTAATCTTTCAAGTTATAACTCCATGGTTCTTTCTATTGGATATCTTTTGTAATAAAAACAGCGTTAAGGACTTCTCGTTCTTCTTTTCCTGATGGTTTATTGATAACGTTACCATCCACGATAAATGTGCTGGAAGAGCCGCCATCCAGATTAATTGCTTCTGTTGCTCCGAGTTCGATAAGAATATTTGCAAGTTCGTAAAGAGTTAATCCTGTACTATATTTAGGTTGCCTACCATCAGCTACAATTAAGAATAGTTTTTCATCATTATACCCGAGAGCAGTTCTGGGTTCATGGCTTAAATTTAGGAATTGATCACGTTTACCTGGAACGTGTTTTTTTTCTTTGGCATGTCTATCCACAAGATCCTGATTAACAATTCCATTTTTTAGAAGGCGGAGTCGTCCACCTATTCCATAACGCACTTCGTTCCACTGAGTAGGTGAAAGAGAAATCTTTAGTGTACCGGTTGCCCCCGGATTGAACTGTTGAACAGCATCATGTTTTATTTGAGAACTAATCCAAAGAACACTACCATCTCTTGGAATCATTGCATTTCCGTTGTTATTAACCATATTTATCTGATAAGGACTCTCATAGTATTGTGACAAAGGGAGTTGAAGACCACTTAGAACTATTTCTTTACCTCTGCGACGCAGTGTATGTGTTGATTCGCCCAAGCGTGGTGTAAAAAGCGTAACCTTACACCCATCAAGCCTACGTTGATTTATACATCCAATTTTAAGCTCTTGATTATTGACCTTTATAGTTGCATTCATTTGCACTGGGTCGCTTAAGAACTCCCCATCATTGGTAACACCGAAGCAAGCATCCATATCTGTTGGTTGTGTGATTAATTCTCCATCTTGAATATGCAAATTTTCTAAAACACCACCATATCCACGCATATCACCTAAAACACCAAAACCCCCGTTAACTGCTATAAGGACGCGACGATCACCCTCTTGGTTACAACGAGCTGCCATAGAACGAACAGTCTCTTTACCCAAGACTTGCGAATTTCCCAAGGCGACCTCAAATTGTAGGGTGGATTCATCTCTTGACATTTCTGCGACATACATCACACATGTTTCAACATCCCATTCATATTTGTAGATATTTAGTCCAGGAGATAATTCTGGAAAAAGTTGTGTTTTCTTACCGCCTGCTTGTATAGAGATGGCTATTAAACAAAACAAAGGTATGGTAACAGATAGGCGTATAACTAATTTCATACTTATTCCCTTATACGACAGATTTCAACTGCAAAATAGGTAATTGGTTGTTTTATAGGTGGATGTAGTTTTTTTACTTTTATTTTGACAGATTCAACTGGAAATTGTTTTATTATTTCAGTAGCAATCCTCTCAGCTAAGGCTTCTATCAATTTGAATGAGTTTTGTGTGCCAATTTCAGTAATAAGATCAACGACCTTTGCATAGTCAATAGTATGGTCAATTATATCAGTATTACCTGCATCTGTAAGTGAGTAATTCAAAATAGCATCAACTTCGTAATGTCCACCAACTTGACGTTCTTCAGCGGGAACACCGTGAAATCCATGAAATCGGATGTCTTTTAGAATGATATTATCCATGATTTAACTAATATGTAAATTCGAATAAATGAAGTAGTTCGTATTAATTAATAGGTAAACGAAAATATAGGTTAGAACTAATCGTATGACAGACTTGTGTTTAAACGAGGTAAAATAGAATTCGTTCACTCATCAAATCCTAATTTTTTTACCTCTGTGTGTAGGTAAATCCCGGTTTTTTCACGCACCTCTTTCTGAATATATGCTACTAAGTCAAGTACATCTTGTGCAGTCGAATTGTCGACATTTAGAATAAAATTTCCGTGTATTGTAGAAACCTCTGCACCACCAATACGATGCCCCTTTAATCCACAACTATCAATTAACCGTCCTGCTGAATCCCCTGCAGGGTTTTTAAACATACAGCCTGCGTTTTCTTCAACAAATGGTTGTGTATCTGTCTTTTGTTTGAAGAGTTTTTGCATTTTTTCTGTAATTGTATCAACATCACCCGATTCAAGGGTTAATGAAGCTTCAATAATGCAGAAATATTTATCTAAACCACTACGTCTATATTCAAAACCTGCTTCGTGGCGTGCCAATTTAGTGATTTCACCTGTATCATACATTACAGTTACATCAGATACCAGATCTCCAAAACTACTTCCCCATGCACCTGCATTCATAATAAGTGCACCGCCAACAGCCCCAGGGATTCCTAAAGCAAATTCAAGACCGCTCAATCCATTTCGAGACATCGTCTTAGAGAGATGTGGTAATGAGAGACCTGCACCAACTAAGACTTGATTACCTTGAATGACCAATTTGGCTAAATCGTTTATAAGCTTAACACAAATCCCATCAAAACCATTATCACTTACCAATAGGTTTGACCCTCGTCCAATGATAGCAACAGGGATATTCCATTTCTGTTGAAATTCTGCCAATTCTATTAATTCATCGACTGAACTGATTTCGAGAAATGCAGATGCTTCCCCACCAATTCCAAAGTGAGTATGCTTTGCAAGAGATTCCCCTAATCTGAGTTTTGTTTTAGGTTGTGTGACTAATTCCGGTAGGGCAGTTTTCCAATCCATTTGTTTTCCTTCTGTATCAATTCTAACATATCCGTTATCTGGTATCAAGTAAGGCTATATTATACATTTATAGTTCTGTAGAAATAGGTTTATTGGTATAATAGATAAAGAGTTTATACATATAACGATACAATCCAAATGGTAAGAACAGAATAATAGATTAATCTGGAGTATTATCTTTGTCAAAAAATGCTATTATCGTCGCTAGACCGAATGGTTCAGGTAAAACTACATTTGCCAATGAATATATCCAGAGTTCGGAAGATCTGGTGTATATTAGTGCTGATGCAATAGCAGAAAGACTTGTAACTTCCTCAGACATGTTTCATACAGTACGAATAGAAGCGGGGAGACTCTTTTTTAAAGAAATTTATACTCTTATCCAGACTGAAAAGGATTTTATTGTCGAAGTGACTCTCGCAGGTAAAGGATTCCAGAAAATTATTTCTGAATTAAGAAATGCGGGGTATATTGTTACTATAGTTTTTATATTTCTTAAAACACCTGAAACATGTATTGCTCGTGTAAGAAACCGGGTAAGGTTAGGAGGACATCATGTGCCAACGGAAGACATAATTCGTCGCTTCTATCGAAGCAAACATAACTTCTGGCATATTTATAAGAATCAGGTTGAGAGATGGAATTTGATTTACAATTCCGGTGAACAATCTAAGGAAGTAGCCTTAGGAGAAGGAAGTAATTTTACAATAACAAATGAAGACTGTTTTGAACTTTTCATTCAAGATATTAAATAGTGGAGTCATCAATGAAAGAAAAACTAAGTGTTGAAACTCGAAAATGGTCAGAAAAAATAAGACAGGTTGCCAATCGTGCAGTAAAAAAGGCTCAAGAAGAAAATCGAAAGAAGGGAATTCCGAATGTCTATGATTTCAATGGACACCTTTATTATGAGTTACCAAATGGAGAACTTACAAAGTCTGACCCGCTATTAAGTACGGATCAACGAAATTCTGAGAAGAGTTGACAACCGAATTGAGTTAGAGATGTTAGATTGTATTTACAAGAAACGTTTAATGAGAATGAAATCGAACCTTTTTTTATTTAACTTGACTAAACATTTGAAATAAGATGAACATACATTTAGAAACGACTTGATGGTGTTCAATACAATTTATACATCAAGACATTTGATTAATCACAAACTTTGAAATTGAAATCAGTGTTTTACATTTTACGAAGGAGAAAGAAATGAAACAGAAATTTTTTACACTCGGGATAATCGCACTTTTAGCAGTAGTTTGCCTCTTTGTTTTTCAACATGTCACTTCAGCACAACGTCCTGACAGAAATGATCAATCAGAACGTGGACAACGTGGAAATCGTGGTGGCGGAGAAAGAGGTGGTGGAAGTATGATGGGTAATTTTAATCCATCTTCTTTTATTGATAATTCATGGTTGGATTTAACGTTTGCAATTAAGGTCGATGATGAAACACTCATTGAGGCACGCACAGTTCATCAAGAAGCACGCGATATGATTGCTGAAAAAATGAAAGGCATGGCTAAGATGCGAGAAGCAGGTGATTTCCAAGGGATGATGCAGGAAATGCGTACTATTTCTACCTCAGCAATCAAAGACTTACAAACAGGTTTGAAAGAGGTATTGTCTGAAGATCAGATGAAGCAATTGACTGAATCTATGAAAAAACGTGCTGAAGATGCTGCAGAACGACGAAATAGATTCCGTGGTAGACAACAAGGTGGCGAGGATGGTCAACGCGGACAAGGTAGACGGGAATTGCGGGACACACCATAAATCCCCTACATTATCAAAAAAGGTCGGATGTTACCATCCGACCTTTTTTATTTATAATCTGAGGAGTATACTAATGTTGGAGTGTTGGTGATTGAGTATTTAATGGTCTAATGAACACACTGGTAGACTATAACTTGGACAGTTTTAAACGATACACCTTTCACCTGAGTTTCATTTAGAAAATATGTAACACACAACATACTATCCCGTCATTTACCGATCATTAATTGTTCTATCTACCTCAGGATTCAATTGATTCAACAGACTCTGTATTTCTCCCTTGCGAACATTATCGTTTTGTGCCTCAAAACCACGTGCCAATTTTATTCCCGTATTAATCAATAATTGTCTGTGAATTTCTGAATTTCTATCCATTGCCTCTTTATATTTTGTAAGTGCGGAATCGAATTGCTGCTGATTCATCAGACAAATTGCCAATGCACAACGTGTCCGAATTAGTTTTTCTGCTTTTTCTTTCTCAAAAAGACGACTTGAAATTTGTGATTCAAGCGACTTTAGATTTTGATATGTTGAGAAATTGTGTGGATCAAGGACAATAACCTTTTCAAAAGCAGTAAGTGCTTCTGAATATTTCCGTTGTACCAGATATAGGTAACCAATAATATTGTGAATTACAGTATCCCTTTGTTCTTCAGGAATAGAGGTGAATTGAGCGAGTGCGGCAGTATATTTTTTCTGCTTGACTAAGGTATTCCCATGTCGAATATAAAGATTAATCTGTTCAGTTGATGCCTGTTTATTGTTGGGTTTGTCTTTTAAGACCTGAGACAGTTGAGCTTGAGCACTATCATAGTCACCGATATTTTGAAAGGCATGTGCCAAACTAACACGTATATTCGGTTCGTCTGGTGCAACAACAACTGCTTTCTGGAGTAGATTAATTGCGGATTTATAATTTCGTTGATCCATCAAATTGTGTGCTGACTGATGGTATGCAGCAATTAAATTGTGCCGTGCCTGAGGTGTATCAGGTTCAACTGTATACACCTTATGAAAAGCAGAAACAGCATCGGAAAAATTACTATTTTTTAAGTATAATTCACCAAGTAAACTGGAGATTCGGGTATCTTCTGGACTGAGTTTTTGTAATTCAAGATAAGTATCAATGGCTTTTGCCACCTTACCTGCATTTCGTAACGTATTTGCTTTTTGCCAAAAGGCATCTATGAGATTTACTCGTGCGATATGAAGTTTGGGATGTAAATCCAACGCTTTTCGATATATAGTTATTGCCTCATCCCACTTTTGACTGTTTCTTAACATCACACCATAGTTGTTATAACATCTTGCCAGTCCTCTTTTGGTTAACTGACTAACACGGTTCAACTCTAATGCTTTTTCGTAATATTTTATAGCCGATACATAGTCATCAACCTGTGCATATCCATCAGCAATCAATGTATACGATTTTGAATCCAGAGGATTTAGTTGTATTACTCTCTCAAGAGCTTGTGTTGCTTCTGAATAATTTTTCGCCTTCATCGCCGTAAATGCTTTCTCTCTAAATAGTTGATGAAGGTTGTGTTTTGCTGCTTTTAGGTACGGATCATGTTTCACAGCGTTTTCAAAAGCATTGATAGCTGTATTAAACTGTCCTTGTTTGTAATAATAAATTCCGAGTGTGTTATAGTCAGCAGCGTTCGGTTTCTCTCTAATCCTTTTCTCAAGAAGGTCAATAGCAGTATCCAATTGACCAGTATTTTTGTATGCTTGAAGGAGTTTTTCAATTGCAGGTTTAAAGGATTGATTTAATTTCATACATTCCTTTAAATGATGAATCGCAGACTCCATATCACCCTTATCGTAATAAACAGTCGCAAGTAGAAAACGTGGGTAATGTTCTCTTGGTTCTACCAATATCTCAGTCTTTAATTCCTTTATAGCAATATCGTGTTGTGGTGTATTAATAGGTGTATTATACAGTCTAAGCAAGGTGTTTATATCTCGTTGAGAAGGCGTTTGTGCTGATGCAGTTGGATAACAGATGTCACCTGGATGAGGACTGTGTCCCCATAAACCGAGTGCGTGTCCTATTTCATGTAGACAAACTGTCCGCATCTCTGCTTGGGATAGTTCTTTATTATTTTCTTCGCCCTCTAAAATTAGGATTACCTCCACACTAATTTCTTTTCTGTGTATTGGTGTAGTTCCTTCATCTCGATAATCAACATCTGTAGTTTGTACCGTCGTGTTGGTAAGTCGTCTTAATACTGCACTGCCTAATCGGGTATCATGAATATCCATTAGATTGGCATATCCCCATGAAATACGGATGTCTGCATCTGTTGAGGTATCAGTCATTTGAAATTTGATCTTCCCTTTAGCTACTTGTTCCCATTTCTTCATGGCATACACAATATTTGGATGATACGGACTCTCTTTTATGACAGGTGAGATGTATACTGAGATTGGCGTATGCGTAAATCGGGTGATTCTACCATCTGAGAATAGGGTTATGTGGTTGAAGTAGTCTGTAGGGGGTGTGGTAGAGGACTCCTGCGCATATCCGTGTGGAAATAATAAAAGCAGTAGAAGGATAGCTATAAAAATACTTTTGTAAAATATAAACAACTTTCGATGGATATTGTTAAGATTATAATCTTGTGCCATTCGTTTATCAAGCATAGATTGCTTGATAAACCTTGTATGCATGGTGGAACATTCTTGATTTTTCATCACATGTTTTGAAATTATAGTAGTATATGTCTACATGGATAGAAATGAAGTATACTGTTTAGGTTTGTCCTAATTCAGTTGTTAAATAATCATCTTAATACTTTCAAGGATTGTGATCATTGCTCTCATCTGATTTTAGTATGAAGATTGAAATGATAGCTAAGATAATCGTAATCAAGTTGAGAATCGTCCACATTTCACGGGTACCAGGAACAATAATGATAGGATTGTAAATTAATCCTGTTACACCCAACATCCAAACCCATCCAATTTTCCCATTTGATAGGGCATGAATTGCCAAGAATATGAAAACAGCACAACATACCCATCTCAAAAAAACATAATAGCCATAGGGGTTATCGGGATTAAGTGCTAACAACAGTAGAGGAATGATAATGGCTTGAGGTATCCATATTCTCTTCATTTTTCTTTATTTCCTGATTCTAATGGTTTGATAGGTGAAAGAAACTCATTTATACTCTCAATGACGATTTGAGGATCATCCTGGGTATGAATGAAATCCATTTTTGAAATACCCATTTCTGTTAACCACGGTTCCCAATAGGCTCGTAGAATTGGTAAGTCTTTTACCCGTAATGTTGGAAGTCCTACTTCAACCATTAGAAATTTAACATCATAATCACTAAAATCTTTCTCAATTGACAGTAAACCGTACTCACCATTGATAAATTCGGTTTTCCAATCAGGATCATTACTGAATTCTTCTACAACTGAATGAAGTATCACTGCAGTTTTGTTCCCTTTTCTTGGCAGAGAGGGAATATACATTCGATTTAAATAGAGGTAACCATCTGAAATACAGATAATATAGTTAGTATAATTAGGTTGTAAATATTCTTCAGCACTTACTTTGAACCAACCCCAAATATCAGATCCTGTAAACTCCTGACGATCATCAACAAACTTATACAATGATTCAACTGATTTACTTAAACTTTCCTTCATTTCTCTGAATCTTGGTGCTCCTTTGGCACGATCTTCATTTGTTGGCCAGAATTTTAACCCTTCTATTGTTTCTTGGGGTATGAGTTTCTGGATACCAGGTTGTTTAGGAACAACAAATGTTAATCTATTAAGGTTTCCAATATAAAAAGTTTTACGGGCGAAACCTTCATAATGATCTATGATACCTTTTACAATTTTCTTGTCTTTTTCAATTGGTCTTTCTTGCCCAGGTAATTTATCTTTCAATAGACGATCAGAAACATCAAGGACAACAATTAAATTTACTGGTTGTGTTGTGGGTTTTCCTTTTTTTTCTCTGTATCTGAGTTGCAGGCAATTAATATAGAAAAAGATAGCAGGAATATAATTATTTGTTTTCCCATCTCAGTCCCCCTTGTTGAAAATGTCTATCGAATATTTCATATGCATTCTCTCGTGCTTTATCGATCGAGTTCTCAGCTGAGTTCCCCTCAGTTGAATTCCCCTCTGCTGCGAGAAACTTATTCCATCCAACTAAGAATTCATCAATCTGTGCTCTTAATTTCACTAGATCTATAAGCCTTTTGTTTTTACGTTCTTTTAAGTCTTTAATTTGCTGATCTTTTTCAATTATATCTGTTTGAATAGTTGCAATTTTCTTTTTTTCAACTTCAACCTGATTTTCAAAATTTATTGCTTCATTTTTTAAGCTAGCTATTTGAGCTGTAATTAATACCAAATCAGGTAGATCAACAATATTCTCTTGTGCCTTATTCAGTTGATTCGAAAGTCTCTCTATATCATCCTTTGCGTTTCTTATTTCTGCTTCTAATCTATCTCGTTCTCTGACAATTGTATTTCTATCATCTACATTCTGTGTTCTAGTCTCTTTCCACATCTCAAGAGTAAAATGAAAGAGAATACTGAGTAATACTGAAACAAAAAAGCCACAAAATAAAACAAGAACAATATTCAAATCCCAAGTAAGTGGATCAATAGGATTAATTGTCCACTTCACAGTATCAAGTCCCATAATTATCTTAGACTCATGTATTTTTTTAGAAATCTGAAGAGCAAGTATACTATCAAAAACTAATGTAAGAATTAAGAATATTACAATACCAAACGCAGAAAGAGATGCAGCAAATTTATTTTTTACTTCCCAATGTTTGACAACAGAATTCCAAATAGGATGAATTACCAATGCAAGTCCAAGTGGGAAAACAGGAAATAGAAGGAGCCATATATTGCCTTTATTAATTGCTCTCATAAAGGCAGTTGAATCAAACAGTTCGTTTAAACTAGCATAAGATGTCATGTCTGTATTTTCTAAATTAATACTGCTAAAAAAACCTTTATCAAGAGCAGAAATATAAAAAAATAAAGAGCTAAAGATAAGATTAAACAGAAAAACCCAAATACAGGATATAGTGATAATTGGCGATGTTTTACAGTGTCATCATCGATAGGATACTTTTTTAAATCGGATTCTAATTCAGCAAATTCAATTTCTTGATTATTACAATTCTCTATTTTTTCACTAATTCTTGTTTCTAAGTCATTTATTGCTTTTAACTCATCTAGTGTTTGCTGGGTAACTGACATTTCTTTTTCTATATTTCCAATCATTTCTTCTGCATTACTTTTGTCTAATCCTAATTGAGTTAGCTCAGAATTAGTTTTATCAATTTCGCTTTCAAGATGTTCCTGAGATGAGCGTAGTTCAAGCTCTTCATTATCAATGATTATTGAAATATGGGGACGTATCGCTGAAGGCATACCACGAGCATTTACTGCTTCATAAAAACCGTTTTCAGCACTATAATAAGGTTCTCCATTAATACCAAATTTGGTGGTATAATTTTCCACACCGATGACTTTAAGTGGTTCTAAAGAGAGGTTAGTATCTCTTATGTTAGCTCTTCCATTATCATCAGCCTTAGGAATACTCGGTTGTAAATATTCATATTTAAGCTTATCAAGTAGTTTTTTTGCTTTCCTTATAGAGTATTTAAAAAATTCTCTATTCTTTTCTGATCTATAAATACTTAATCTTCTATGTATTTCTTTCTCAATTTCTTGATATCTTTCAGATTCTATATAATATGATACTTCAAAAGGTGTTGGTATTCCTGTAACACTTAATTCTCTTGCTCGTTCTCTCGGTAATTTTTGTGTCATTCCAATTTTTAACAGTCTTCGACTTAACCAACCGTATTTGTATGATTTATTCGTTAGAATATAGACATATCCCATATATTCCTGCCTTAATTATCACAAGTCAGTTTCCTACAAATTAGTATATTAATGTTATTTACTTATTATGATTTTGTATTATCACCATCTGTCATAATTTTAAGAATGTGCCTCACAATTTATACACTATTATTTACTGTTCGTTTTTTTACATAAGTTGCTACTAACGGATTCTGATCATTTCCTGACAGTTTTTCAGACACTTACTTATCCCAGAGAGGTAATGTGTTAGTAAAAGACTATATCAACATCTGGCATTTCAGCTGAATGTAATGCAAGTAAATAGGTGGTAACTTAGGTTATTCAATTAGAACAGAATGTGTATTGATTAACAGCCAAAAAAAAATAAAATATGAAATACTCTAGTATATGAAATAATAAGAGAATTCAAATTTAATACAAACACATATAAAAAATTAACATTTTGTTTATTAAAGTATATTACATTTGAGAATTCAAGTCAATTATATTTATTAAGCAGGAGGAATCTTCCAAGTGATATATACCCTTGAATAGGTCTTCATTTACTTAGGGTCTCTTTATCACTTTCATTAAGCGTAAACTGGTTGGGAAGGAACGGATGGTTTTGAAGGATGGACTAAACAGTTAATCTTAAAATCAGAGTTAGAATCTACAAGAAAGTAATCCACTTACTGTAAAAATATTTCAAAATATATATAAGATCCTACATATTACAGTTTGTTATTTTGATTTTTTAAATATCTTTCACATTAACTTCTACTTGCCAGCTTGTTTGCGAAAATGCTAATTAATCCTCCCAGCATCATATATCCAAAGATCACTTCCAGGGTTACGAGAAAACGGGCGGTTGCATTATCTGCTACAACATCTCCAAAACCGAGTGTGGTGAAGGTGACAATGCTAAAATAGAAGGAATTCCAGAATGATAATGGTTCTCCACTATACTTACCAGTCGCTTGATGGAATTGTGGTGACCATTCCTGCATCCATTCCGGAATCCAAGATGGATATGGCAGGTATGCAATTGCGAATAGCAACGCTATGAAGATTGACCAAAATGCCCAAAGTCCAAGGTTGCGACCATAGTCTGAACTCCAACGCCATAAACCTGCCAATAAAGGGTTCGCTTTATTGAATGCACGAATAAACTGTTGGTCAGCAACATACCTCTTAAAGAACGGATTTGCAACTTCGTCAACATGCTGACTATCTAAGTAGAACTCCGTAGGTGGATTAGAATTCTTGTTGAATCTATTTATGAGTGATTGCCGAATTGTGTTTGGGGTGTATTGAACATCTCTAAACGAGGCAACATCAGCAAATTTTGCCCCTGTGAAAAGTGTTCTCCCATAAAATACCGCACGATTGAAAACGATTCCTTCAGCAAATTGTGTTCCTGTACAGTCAAGGGTCTGTTTGAACAGTACATTGGTAAAGTTTGCTTCCTTCAGAAATTGCGCTTCGTGAAATACTACATTATCCTGAAATTTCGCTTGATGTAAGTCGCAAACATTACCAAAATGTGCACGCCAAAAACTGGCACTTTTGTAGAAAATAGCACTATGAAAATTAGCACGTCCATGGAAGGTTGCTTCGCGAAAACCACATTGAAGATGTATTGTTGCTTCGTCTAAGTCTATATCAGATTTAAATATAGAACGTCTGAAGGAGATCTCTTTTTCAAAAACTACTGTTCTGAAATTCACTACGTTTTTGAATATGCATCCATTAAAGGTGAGTGTTTTATTGATACAGATTATATCATTTTCGTCACGTTCCAGTTGTGTTGAATGAAGGTCTACTACCCCTTCAATTGTACAATTATTCAATAGAATTTCTGATGTATCACCTTCTAATGCATCAAGTAATTCACGCGCCTCAATCGTCTCATCATATTTTTCAAACATATACATCAATCTCCTATGAAACGCGTTCGTTTATATTAATCACACATTTCTGCCCATCCTTTGCTTCCGCGTATTGCGTCAATAGCGATTTGGTAACGATATCCATCATGAAGTGTCAAGTACGGTTCATGGGGTTGTCCCTTAATATCTGCAAGGAAATCACGAACGAGAGCAGTCCACTTATTCTGTATTTCTTCTCCTATTTGCGGTAAATCATTTGTAAAGTTCTGGGGAACTGATAATACCTCAGTTTCCTCACCAATATGTTTTGTAATAGGTGATAGAATATGTCCACCACGACCAACAATTGTCCCTTCTCTTCCGTAGAAAAACCATCCACCTGTTGGTTTGTGAGATGGGATACCCGGATGTGTTCGCATTGTTGCAAGAATGGAATTACCATTTTCAGAATCTCGCTTATTGAGCTTAAAAAAAGCAGAATAATCCCACTCTGCATCACACTGTTGCCACTCATAATTTTGTGCTTCTTCTCGTGTAATCATCTTACTTCTCCATACACGAAAGTCTCGTATTTCAGGAACAACGGGTGCCTTATGCGGATATATCTTCGCTTCACCAACAGCAGATGTTGCTATCATACCTGTCATGCGTTCAAGCATACCGAGTCGATGAGTCAATCCGTTGTTCAATGCACCACCACCGTGAGCGAGTGAACTCATCCAATTCCACGGTTTTACCATATCCGATGATGACGGCGAACCTGGTATACGTCTTGTGTATCCAATATCAACGGCAGTCAATTCACCAATTACATTCTGCTTAGTAATCAGATCGCGAATGAATGCAACACTTGGATCGTATAGATGTGTTGCTGCGAATGCATGTTTTAGGTCGGTATCTTTTATGAGATTGTAAATATGTTCAGCGGTTTCAGCATCAAGTGCTAACGGTTTTTCACAGATAATGTGGCAACCGAGTTCAACTGCTAATTCTATTACCTGTGTCCGTAGAATAGCGGGTGTTGTCACCGCAACAATATCAGGCTTATGCTCTAACAAACTTTTTCGCCAATCAACGGACGCATCAGGAACTCCTAAACCATCGGCAACTTTCTTAACAATCTCAGGTTTTCGCGCACAAACCGCAAGTACTTCAACCCCATAATGTTGAAACGCTTTTGTATGTCCTTCAGCTGACCACCCTGCACCAACAACAACTGCTCTTAGTTTTTTCATAATTCTTGAACAATAGGATTTAGAAATAGTTTTATTAATGAAAGTAAAATCTTGTATATACTGCTGATTATCTATTGAGGTAATACAGCCCCAATATTAACTTCTACTGGCAAGTTTATTAGCAAATATACTGATTAGTCCACCCAACATAACATATCCAAAAATTACTTCCAGGGTAACGAGAATACGTGCAGAGGTATTTGCTGCGACTACGTCTCCGAACCCTAATGTCGTAAAGGTTACGATACTAAAGTAAAAAGATTTCCAAAATGATAGGTCCCCGTTTGCATCGGTAACGGTTACTTGATGGAATTGTGGCATAGCTTCCTGTAACCAAGCTGGAAACCACGTCGGTGCAGGCATATATACAAAAGAGAAAGAAAGAGCAATTAATAGTGACCAAAGTGCCCAAAGACCGAGACTACGACCATAATCTGAACTCCATCTCCAAACTAATGCCCATAACGGATGCTTTTCTTTGAAAGCACGTATGAATTGTTGATCCGAGACGTAACGTTTGAAAAAAGGGTTCAAAACCCCGTTAATGTCTTCACTATCTAAATAGAATTCTGTGGGTTGTTCTGGCTTATCAGAAAGCTTGTTCCGTAACCACTGCCATATCGTATTTTCATTAAAAATCACGTTTCGATAAGATGCTGCAACAGCGAACCGTGCAGCTGTGAAATCAGTCTCACCACGAAACGCAGCCTCATTGAAGACAGCAGCATCTGAGAATCGTGATTGTACGAAATCTAATTTCTTACCAAAAACCCCTTGGTTGAAATGTGATGCCTCCTTGAAGATTGCACTTCTGAAGATTGCATTTTCCGAAAATAACACATCATTAAAATCTATCAACTGCTGAAAACGGGTATCGGAAAAGCGTGCCATTCCGTTAAATACTGCTCCGCGGAAAAATACTGGACCCTCAAATACTGATTCTCCAAAATCACAGGTATTTTGAAAAACAGTTCCACCAAAGTGAACAGCATCATTGAAAACAGAATTTCCAAAAAAGACGTCTTTTTGAAAAATGGTCTTCTCGAATTTGAATGTGTCTTTAAACTCACAACGGATGCAGACGATTTCCTTGTCAACTATGAGCTGTTCATCAACTTCTTCTGGGAATTGAGCTGAATATATGAATACACCTTCAATTATACAACTTGTCAGGAATATGCTTTCATAATCCGCTTGCAAAATTGAGAGGAATGTATGTGCATTAAGTGTCTGTTCGGTACCATGGTAAACTTGCATTTATGCACCTTATGTCTTGAAACTGTTAATATCAAAGCTTTGTATATAGACAGAGATGAATATGCAGTAGTTTTCTATTGAAAATATATATTTCCAGAACGCGTCCATCAGAAATATTTAGGTTATGCTAAAATCTCGTTGACGATCCTTGCTTTTTCCTCTACACCAGTTAAGCGATGGTCAAGACCTTGGAACTTAAATGTCAGTCTTTCATGATCAATACCGAGTTGATTTAGAATTGTCGCGTTTAGGTCTCGGACAGAAACGGGGTCTTTGACGATGTTGTAACTGAAATCATCCGTTTCACCATGCACGACACCTCCTTTAATCCCAGCACCTGCCATCCACATCGTAAAGCATTTAGGATGATGATCCCGTCCATAATTATCTTTTCTAAGAGCACCTTGACAGTATACGGTTCGTCCGAACTCCCCACCCCAGACAACAAGAGTATCGTCAAGCATGCCACGTTGTTTTAGATCTTGGACAAGTGCTGTAGCTGGTTGGTCTATATCACGGCACTGGTTACGAATGTCGTTGGGGAGATTTCCGTGTTGATCCCATCCACGATGGAATATCTGTACAAGTCGTACATCGCGTTCCATCATTCGTCGTGCAAGGAGGCAACAGTTTGCGAAGGTTCCGGGTGTATTAACATCCGGTCCGTACATCTCTTTAATATTCTCTGGTTCTTGATTTAGATCAGCAAGTTCAGGTACAGAGGATTGCATACGATAGGCCATCTCATATTGTGAGATGCGTGCATGTGTTTCTGGATCACCAACTTCGTCATAGAGTTCTTGGTTGAGTTTAACAAGGGAATCCAACATACGTTTGCGTGCCTTATCACTCATGCCGTTTGGATTGGAAAGGAATAATACCGGATCACCTTGGCTACGAAGAAGAACACCTTGGTGTTCAGACGGTAGAAATCCGGAACCCCATAGACGGTTATAGAGTGCTTGTGCAGACTTTCTACCTGTCCAGGTTGCATTCATAACGATGAATGAAGGTAGGTTTCGGTTTTCAGTTCCTAAACCGTAGCTAAGCCATGCACCGAGACTCGGTTTGCCGGGGGTTTCATCTCCTGTACATACGAATGTGATAGCAGGATCGTGGTTAATCGCCTCCGTATGGACTGACCTGACGATGGCTATATCCTTTACCATAGATGCAGTATGAGGGAGTAATTCACTTATCCATGCCCCATCACCACCGTTATCATGCTTTTTAAATTCAAAGATAGAGGGTGCAATTGGGAATCGTGATTGTCCGGATGTCATAGTGGTCAAACGTTGTCCCATCCTAACGGTCTCGGGTAGTTCTTTGTCAAACCACTCCCCCATCGCGGGTTTGTAGTCGAACATATCCATCTGTGATGGTGCCCCAGACATGAATAGGTAGATTGCACGTTTTGCTTTTGGAGCAAAGTGTGGTAGATTCGGCAACCCACCTGTTGAAGTTCCGGCTTGCTGCTCAAGTGCATTTACAATCGTGTTTGGCAGCATTGAGGCGAGGGCTGCACCGCCGAGTCCCATAGCACATTTACCGAAGAACTGTCGGCGTGTTTCAAGTTTGAGATATTCCTTAAGTGGATCCATTATTTATCTCCTTTCATTTCTGCTTTTGATTGAATGCAGTTGAGTCTAAATCGTAGTCCTATTTAGATATTATATACGATTTATAAAACTATGCCAAGATTTCGTTTACTATCCGTGCCTTCTCCTCAACACCAGTTAAGCGATGGTCAAGACCTTGGAACTTGAAGGTTAATCGTTCATGATCAATACCGAGTTGGTTTAGAATTGTAGCGTTTAGGTCTCGAACGGAAACAGGATCTTTGACGATGTTATAACTGAAATCGTCCGTTTCACCGTGAACGACTCCGCCCTTTATACCACCACCAGCCATCCAAAGAGTGAAACACTTCGGATGATGATCTCGTCCGTAGTTATCCTTTTTGAGTGCCCCTTGACAATATACAGTCCGTCCGAATTCACCACCCCAGACAACGAGAGTTTCATCCAACATGCCCCGCTGTTTTAAGTCTTGGACAAGGGCAGTTGCAGGTTGATCTATATCGCGCGCCTGATTGCGAATATTCTTGGGAAGGTCTCCGTGTTGATCCCAACCACGGTGGAAAATCTGTACGAGTCTCACATCTCGTTCCATCATTCTACGAGCAAGGATACAACAGTTAGCGAATGTTCCGGGTGTATCAACTTCAGGACCATACATCTCTTTTACTTTGTCTGTCTCTTGCTTTAGATCAGTGAGTTCTGGAACGGAGGACTGCATACGGAATGCCATCTCATATTGTGAGATGCGTGCATGAGTTTCTGGATCACCGACTTCCTCATAAAGTTCTTGATTGAGTTTAACCAGTGAATCAAGCATGCGTTTCCGTGCCTTTTCACTCATCCCGTTTGGGTTTGAAAGGAAAAGAACTGGATCTCCTTGACTACGAAGGAGGACACCTTGGTGTTCAGAAGGGAGAAAACCTGATCCCCATAGACGGTTATAAAGTGCTTGTGCTCCTTTTGGACCACTCCAAGTCGCATTCATTACAATGAAAGAGGGTAGGTTTTCATTTTCTGTACCGAGTCCATAACTGAGCCAGGCACCGAGACTCGGTTTACCGGGTGTCTCGTCTCCTGTACAAACAAAAGTAATAGCTGGATCGTGATTTATTGCCTCTGTGTGTACCGATTTAATGATGGCAATATCTTTTACCATGGATGCAGTATGAGGTAGTAATTCACTTAACCAGACACCTTCGTTTCCATTGTCGTACTGTTTGAAGTCGAAAATAGAAGGGGCAATTGGGAAACGTGATTGACCGGATGTCATTGTCGTTAGACGTTGTCCCATCCGAACTGTTTCTGGTAAGTCTTTATCGAACCATTCACCCATTGTAGGTTTATAGTCAAACAGGTCCATTTGTGAAGGAGCACCTGACATAAAAAGATAGATAGCGCGTTTTGCTTTTGGAGCGAAGTGTGGCAAATCAGGTAAACCACCCACTCGTGTTCCTGCTTGTTGTTCAAGTGCATTGACAATACTCTTAGGTAATAATGATGCAAGAGCGGCACCACCAAGACCTGTAGCACATTTGCCAAAGAACTGTCTTCGTGTTTCAAGTTTCAGATATTCTCGAATCGGGTCCATAATAACTCCTTTCCTACCTGCTGTAATTTGAGTGCTTCACCGTGTTATTTATTTGCAGGTGGAGGTTTAATATTCAATTCTATGGGTGCTGGGATATCCAGTTCCACATCTGTATTCACTTTCAGAAGTTCACGTAGTGGATCCATATCCTCAATTGGATTTTGTTCAACATGTAAGCTTGTTAATTTAGTAAGGTTTTCAATACCAACAATGTTATGTATCTGATTTCGTTCAATGTGGAATAAAGTTAATAGAGTTGATCCAGAAATTGGTGATATTTCCTTAAGTTGGTTTCTCCATAGCCATAACTGCGTCAACTGTGTCATCCCTGAAAGCGGAGTTATATCAGTAATCTGATTACCACCAAGGTTTAATTCTACTAAATTTATCAATCCTACAAGGGATTCAATATCAGAAATCTGATTTCTATGGAGTCGTAAGAGTGTTAACTGTGTTAACTTGGTAAGTGGACTTATATCGCTAATATTGTTATTTGATAAGTTCAACTCTTTTAATAATGTTAATCCACCAAGAGGCGTTATATCCGTGATCTGATTCCCCCATAACGAAAGAGATTCTATGTGTGTCATCTCTGACAACAGGGTTATGTCTTCAATCCGATTTTTCCATAACCATAGCAGCGTCAACTGTGTCATATCTGAAAGTGGAATTATATCACTAATCTGATTATCACCAAGGTTTAATTCTACTAATTTTGTCAATCCTTTCAGGGATTCTATGTCAGAAATCTGATTTCTATCGAGTCGCAATTGTGTCAAATTTGTTAACTTAGAAAGTGAACTTATATCGCTAATATTGTTATTTGATAAGTTTACCTCTTTCAAGTATGTTAATCCACCAAGAGGTGTTATATTTGTGACCTGATTCCCCCATAACTGCAGATATTCTAATTTAGTCATCTCTGACAATGGGGTTATGTCTTCTATCCGATTCTCCATGAGGAAAAGCACTTGTAATTGGGTTAATCCACTAAGAGCATTAATTTTGCTAACTTGATTTCCTCGAAGGTATAATTTTGTTAACTTTGTTAAATTAGTAAGTGGTGTTAAATCGTTAATTGGGTTGTAATGCAGCCATAATTCTGTGAGTTGAGTCAAATTTGAAATCGGTCTTAGGTTACTAATTTGATTACGACTGAGTCTTAATACCTTTAATCTTTTTGTCTTTTCCAGACCTGTTAGATCTATGATTTGGTTGATACCAAGGTCTAGTTCAGTGAGTTGTCTCAAATTCGAAATCGGTTTAAGATCACTAATTTCATTACCACTAAGTCTTAATACCTTTAATCTTATTGCCTTTTCGATTCCTGTGAGATCAATTATATTTCTATCTTGTGCGGATAGAGTCTCTAATTTTTCCAATTTTTCTAACGGTATAGGCTCATTACGCGCAATATCGATTTCATCTCGAATTGCATCGGCTAAATTGACATCTGGAAATGTTGGATCTGGTTTTGATGAAGTAGGTAGAAATTCCTTGTCCAATTCCAAATTTGGAAATTTTTCCAATAGTCTATGAAGAATCTCTGGGTTTTTTATTGGATTTCCACTAACATTTAATTTTGTTAACCTGTTTAGGTTTTCTACTGGACTAATATCTTGTATCTGATTTCCTGAGATAGACAAATCTGTCAACTCGGTTAATCCGCTTAAAGCTTGAATATCATTTATTCTATTATCCCCTATCCATAATTGCTTCAGTTTCGACAAATTAGCAAGTGGAGTAATGTTGTGGATCTGATTATTAGATATATGCAATTCTGTCAGTTCAGTCATCCCCGCAAGTGAAGTTAAATCTTGTATCTTATTTTGTCTTAACCACAACTGCTTAAGTTGTGTCATCCCATTCAGAACTTCAATGGACTTAATGTTGTTATCATTAAGTAATAAATTCCGTAAATTATTCATCTTTGCAATCGGTGTGAGATCATTAATATTATTAGAATATAGTGATAATCTTGTCAACTGTGTTAATTCTGAGAGTGGACTAATATCACTAATCTCATTATAACTAAGGAATAATGAATCTAATTGTTTCATATCAGAGAGTGGACTTAAATCACTAATTGAATTCGTTCGAAGGGATAACGATGTTAATTGTTTCAATTCCGATACAGGTGTTATGTCAATAATCTGATTCGAAGATAGATTAAGATTACTTAGTTGCTTTAAGTTCGTAAGGGGTTTCAAATCTTTAATTTGATTATCCCAAAGTCTTAACCATGTTAGCTTTGTCAAACCAGTCAACGGTGTGATATCACTGACTTGATTATCCATAAGTGTTAACTCTGTTAGTTCTGTCAATCCGGCGAGGGGTGTAATGTCACTGATTTTATTGTCATCAAGCCACAATGTTGAAAGTTTCGTTAGTTCAGCAATAGGTGTAATATCGCTAATCTGATTTTCGACAAGGATTAATTCCTCAAGTTCCGTAAAACCAGCAATTGGGGTTATATCACTGATTAAGTTATTCATAAGGTATAATTCGGTGAGTTCCCTTAATCCAGCAAGAGGTGTGATGTCACTGATTTGACCTTCCCACAGTGATAACCTTCTTAATTCTGTCAATCCTGAGAATACAGTCAAGTCGTTAATAGGATTTCCACCTAAATTTAATTTTCTTAAATGTGTCATCTCAGAAAGTGGGGTTAGGTCAACAATTGGATTATTTCCAATGGCAAAATTCGTAAGCGCATTCAATCCTGTAATTGGTTTAATATCAGTGATTTGATTTTTACTACACCATAGTTCATTTAATTTAGTAAGGTTTGATATTGGTGAGAGATCTGTTACCTGATTGTCGTAGATTGATAATAGCGTAAGATCTGTTAATTCTTCCAGTGGTGAGATGTCTTTAATCTTATTACTTGTGAGGTGTAGTTCTGTCAGTTGTGTTAGAGCAGCAATTTGTGTAATTACAGTAATTTGGTTATTGTCTAAATGTAACGTCTTTAAATTTGTTGCATTCTCTAAACCTGTAAGATCAGTTATGCTTTTTTCTTTTGCCTCCAGATGCTCTAATTCTTCTAAGGCATTTTGTGTTATTGTATCAGTCGGACTTATGCCGAGGGCATCACGGACTGCAGCAGCTAAATTAGCATCTGGTATTTCCACAGCATGAGTAGATGTATGAACGAAGGAACTAAAAAGAATTGTAAGTATTAGGCAAGTCCATTTCATAAAGATACCCAAATTATTCTACATCAAGTTCCAAATCTGGAAGTTGTTTCGTAAGCCTTTTGATTGACGTCATGTCTTGAATTGGATTGTCTTTAATTCTTAACACTTGTAGATTTGAGAAATTTTCTACAAAACTAAAGTTGCTAATCTTGTTCTGATCCAATGATAAATGAGTTAACTTTGTTAATTCTTCAATGTGAGACATATTGTTGAGTTCGTTTCCACTAAGCCATAAATGTGTAAGTTGGTTCAAATGTGCAAGTGGAGTAATGTCTCGAAGTTTGTTGCGTCTTACGTTTAACAACTGCAATTGTGTTAAGTTTGCAAGTGGACTGATGTCTTCTATCTGATTGTCCCAGAGTCCCATTTCTGTTAGTTTTATCAAACCGCTAAGTGGACTGATATCACTGATTCGGTTTTCTCCAAGACCTAATTTCGTTATTTGCGTCAAGTTAGCAAGTGGTCTGATATCTTCTATCTGATTATCCCAGAATTCTAAGTATATCACCTTTGTCAAACTGCTAATAGGGGTTATGTCAGTAATCTGATTCTTCTGTAGTTCTAATATTCTTAGATTCTTAGCCTTGTCCAGACCAGTTAAATCCTTTATGCCTTTCTCTTCAGCAATAAGAGTGTCTAATTCTCCAAGTTGTTTTTCAAAAATTGGTTCATCTTGTTTTAAACCGAGTGTAGTTCGTATGGCATCAGTTAAATTGTTGTCTGGTATTGTTATGGTCGAATTATTCATTTTATGAACCCTATGATTTATTTTTTTGATTTAGATTAACTTTAACCAACTTGGTTATTTTGCTATTACTGTTTAATATTAATTCACGTGGATTTGATGATATAGAAATGAACTTCATAATTGCAAGAATATTACTTTTACAGTCTCGGTAGGTGCGGTTTCCTAACCGCACTGACAACTAAAATTAGAGTTATAAAACTCAGGTGGAATAGGTATACCCAGTTTGAATCATGAATTATAATGTAATTGACTTTGGGAGTATAGGTTAAGGTTGTCATTATATAATTTTGGCGCGACTGATATGTCGCGCCAAAATATTAATGATTAACCTTTGTTTAGAACTTCATCCAGATTTAGGATTAGGTTTGCAATCATAGTCCAGGTAGCAACTTCAATCGCATCCAATTTTTCGTCAGGTTTTGACTCACCGACTGCGACTAATTCTTTAGCTGCTTCAGGATTCGCTTTCAGTTCTTCCTCATGCACCTGCATCGTTTCAAGAATTAATGAAGCTTCCTGAGGTTTAGGTTCGCGTGCTGTTGCCACTTCAAATATGTAGGCAATCCGCTCTTCAGGAGTTTCACCACCCTCTTTAATAATCCGTTCAGCAAAAACACGTGCTGCTTCAACGAATTGCGGATCGTTCATCAACATTAATGCCTGCATAGGGGTATTTGTTCGTTCCCTACGAATTGTGCAAGCCTCACGTGATGGTGCATCCAAGATATTCATCTGTGGCGGTGGTGCAGTTCGCTTCCAGAAAGTATATAGACTCCTACGATATACCTTATCAGCACCAGAGTCCTTTCTAAAAGTGTCAGTATTTGAACCTGTGAATCCAACAGCCTTCCATAGTCCTCCGGGTTGTGGAGGTTTGACACTTGGACCACCAATTTTTGTATACATCAATCCACTCAAAGCAAGTGCATTATCTCGTACGATTTCAGCATCGAATCGATACCTTGGGGATCGGGAGAGGAGTACGTTATCAGGATCACTTCTCAATTTCTCTGATGTAACTTGTGAACTCTGTTTGTATGTTGACGAAGTGAGCATGAGTTTCTGCATTGCTTGAATATCCCAACCGGATTCAACAAATTCTGTAGCAAGCCAATCAAGAAGTTTTGGATGTGAGGGTGGTGAGCCTTGTGTTCCGAAATCTTCAGAGGTATTTACAATGCCATTACCGAAGATATTCTGCCAAAAACGGTTAATCGTCACACGGGATGTAAGCGGATGTTTTGGAGAAATCAACCACTTTGCCAGTGAGAGACGGTTCGGAGGTGAACCTTTAACCATCGGTGGTAAAACCGCAGGTGTTGTTGGATAGACCTGTTCTCCCCGGTGTTGGTATGCCCCACGTTCAAGTATATACGCGCCTCGTGGTTCTGAACGTTCCTGCATGACTAATGTGGTGGTAAGTGAGTTGTTTAAGGAATTTCTCTTGTTTTGCGTATCCCCTAAATCCGCATACAGTTGTTTCAACTCTTTATCTTTTGAAACATTTCGACGATAGTATTCCCGAATTTTGGTTTGTTGTTCGCCGTTCTGCTTGCTTTTTTCTATCGCTGCGATGTCAACAATGTCAGCTGTTACCATAGGTGCATCTGATTCCATTCTGAAATAGAAACCGGATGGACCGGAATAGTTAACAACTTTTAGGAGTAAAACATTGTTTCCTGAGTTAAGTTGAATTTGTACTTTATCTGTGTCCGGTGCAGCATCCCGTTGGATATTACTGGCAAGGACTTCAGTTTGATTAACCCAAACTTTAATCGCATCGTTGCTACTCAGGTAGAGAGTCGCTTTCTGCTTCGTTTCAGAGTTGATGTTTCGGGTAAGATAGGTTGCACTATTCTCACCGATGATGTCGTTATGAACTTCCTCATCTTTCCAATGTGTTTGCTGTTTCCATTCTATTGTTTGTGTTCCAAATGTGAATTTATCTCCTGTATTAACAGGTTTGGTTTCTGGTTCATACACATTATAGAATGCGATGTTTCCGTGTTCAGCAGTAAACGGACCAGCAGAATGCCAGTTAGCAAGTGCTATTTTTGATCCAATAGGATAGATCGTAGGTGCGTCAGAAATAGCAATTCGGAATCGACCGAAATGGTGTTTTTTGCTTTCTGATTCATGCTTCAAACGAATCCTTAACAATCCACCTTCCTGACCGAAATGGTTTCCAACCAAGAAAATTGCTTGCCTGTTGTTTCCACGATTTTTATTGCTTTCCAAACCCCATCCTGTTTCAGGTTTATCGTCTATAGCATTAGCAATAGCAAAATTATCACCGGCTTGTTCATAATCTGCCCATGATTGGACAATATTGATAGGAGTCCAAGGATCTTTTTCCTCAGCTTGCTCTTCTGCTTCTTCAGTGGATTTGCCATCGGTTTCTGTGGGTGTCTCTTCAGGGGCGACTTCTTCAGTGGGAGTTTCCTCAGGAGGAGTATCAGCATTTTCAACTTCTTCCTCAGGTGAAGAGTCAACATCCGTTGGTGTTTCTTCTTCTGCTTCTTCAGCAGGAGTTTCCGCTTCTTCAGGAGCAGTATCAGTAGTTTCAGCCTCTTCTTCCCCTTCTGCTTGTGCTTTTGCTTCTGCAGCTTTTTTCGCCTCTTCAGCAATTCTTGCTTCCTCAGCAAGTTGTTCTGCTTTAACTTTAGCAGCTTCAGCATCCAATGTGGCAGATTCCTTTGCCTCATTCAGTAATTGTTCAGAATGAGCAGGAGAAGCGATATCAACAGTAAACCCCGTTAGGACAACATTACTATTATCACTACGACCAATACCACTTCCTGGTAGCGATTGATCAGTGAGACCTTCTAATCGAATAGCACTCCATTTACCAGCAGGTAATTCGGCTATTATCTCATATACCTCATCATCCGGATTTATACCACTTGCCAGAACGGAATTATCTTCGTTTATTGTCAATGTAGCTAAACCTTTAGAACGAACAACGTTAGGTTTAACAGATGTCCACTGCGGCATTCTGTTTTCCCAAGCGGTTTGTGCTGCATCAACTTGTGGTAGTGCCCCTTTAGTTTGTGCATCTAATTCAGCGATTCGACTATCATATCTATCAAGTTGAGACTGTTGTTCTGGTGTAGGTAATTTTACAACGGGTGGAGAATCCTTTCTATTACCATCCATCGCATTTTCAGTAATATTGTTGAAATATGCATATAGTTGGTAATACTCTTTTTGTGAGATAGGATCGTATTTATGGTCGTGGCATTGTGCACATCCTGCGGTTAATCCCATCCAGACCGTAGCAGTCGTATTAGCTCTGTCAACAGCATATCGAACATAGTATTCATCAGCTATTGAACCGCCTTCACTTGTGGTGACATGGCATCGATTAAAACCTGTAGCGATCTTCTGATCTATTGTTGGTTGTGTAAGAAGATCACCTGCCAACTGTTCAATCGTAAACTGGTCAAAAGGCATTTTATCGTTAAATGCATTGATGACCCAATCCCTATAGGGCCACATTTCACGATAGTTGTCTAAGTGCAAACCGTGTGTATCTCCATACCGTGCAACATCCAACCAGAACCGTGCCATATGTTCCCCATATTCAGGTTTCGCCATATAGGAATCAATCAACTTCTCATAGGCATCAGGTGAATCATCTCCAAGAAAACGATGTATCTCTTCAAGTGTAGGTGGTAATCCAGTGAGATCAAAACTAATGCGTCGTATGAGTGTCCGTTTATCCGCTTGTTTTGCGGGTTGTAAACCTTTGTTTTCGAGTAGTGATAGCACAAATGCATCGATAGGATTATTAATCCATTCAGAATTATTTACAGTAGGCGGAGCAGGACGTACAGGTGGTGTAAATGCCCAATGATCCTCCCATTTTGCCCCTTGGTTAATCCATTGTTTGATTAGATCAATCTGTTCAGGTGTTAGTGTCTTATTGAATCCTGCGGGTGGCATTTTATAATTTTCGTCATCAGAAACGATACGAAGATAGAGTTCGCTTTCATCTGGCTTTTCTGGAACGAGCACAGGATATCCGCTGGGTTCAGAGAATGCACCTTCTTTTGTGTCAAGTCTGAGATTTGCTTGCCGTGCTTTCTCATCTGGTCCGTGGCAGGCGTAGCAATTATCCGATAATATTGTACGGATATGTTGATTATAATCTACGGTTTTTAATGGGGTTTCATGATGATCTGCAGATGCGTGATGAAGTCCAAACACAGTCAGAGATAGACATAACATCACAAGCATTAGTGGAATGGAACTAATAGCACTTTTCACTGGAATTCACTCCCTTTTCAATATGGCTTATAAACTGAATACAGTATAACAGAATTGTGTTAAATAACGTCAGGGTATACAAAAGGTTTAAATATTGGTGTCATTCTAAATAATGAGCGTCTTATTGTCAAATACATTTTGAATAATAAGTTAGATTACTTATGCTATTACACCCGTTCACTGTTATGTAGAAGACCTGAATAAATTTCAATAATGACTATATGGATTTGAACTATCTGATATGGATATCTTATGTCAAAAGTAGATTGAAATTGTCATTTATAATGTTATTAAAGAAATAGGGAATATATAGTATACTAATAGTTGATAATACAATAGAAATTCTTGACAATACAACAATTAGTCCAACTAAGAATCTAATATAGGAGAATTGTGTGTCTACAATTACCTACTCTAAAATACAAGAGTTAGTATCAAAACTTCCTGAATCCAAGTTGCCATTAGCATACCGTATGTTGACTGCATTAACTGATGGAGGAGATTCACCTCAAGAACAATTCCTGAGCCTATCTGTGAAAGAACGTCAACAACTATCCCAACAAGCAGAACAATTAAAGACTCACTATGAAGATACCGCAATCGAACGTTCTGATTGGCAAACTGGTGAATTTATAGATGAATCCTAAGCGTGGAGAAATTTGGATTGCAAATCTTGATCCAACCTTTGGCACTGAAATTCGTAAGACACGACCAGTAATTGTAATAAGCTCTGACGAGATAGGCATATGACCCATACGTCTCGTCGCTCCTATCACTGAATGGAAACCTTCATTTTCAAATAATGTATGGCATGTGAAGTTAGATCCCGATTCAAATAATAACTTAGTTAAATCTTCTGCGGTCGACACATTACAACTTCGAGGACTTGATACTAAGAGATTAACTGTTAAGATTGGGGAAACACCTCAATCAATTATGGATCTAATTGTTATTGCAATCACTACCGTCATAGATTTTAAATACAATAGTTAACGTGAGTTTGAAAAGTCAGATTATATCTTCGGTTAGGTTAGGAAACCGAACCTGCCAAGCGGGGAAATTCACTCGTTCCTAAAATTGGTCTTAATGGTGTGTTTTTCAACCGAACCAATTACAAAAACTGATTTATCAATCTCAGGTTATACAATCTAATCTCCTGCAATTTTCTCAAAAATGATAACATGCTGCTGGGGTAATTCATCAAATGTTTCTACCCAGGCAAGTGGATGTGGGGTTGCTTCCTTTATTACCTGCAATTCACTCATCTTATGTAATGGTTTAATCAGTACACTTGGATCTTCTGCACGGTATTCAACGAACACAACTCTTCCACCGGGTTTCATTCCACGACAGATGTTTTGCATCATTTCATACGGATGTGAAAACTCATGATAAACATCCACCATGATAGCTACATCAACAGAATTAGGTGGTAGTTTCGGATCTTCGATAGTCCCCAATATCCCTTTTATATTTTTGATGCCAACTTCTTTCATCTTTACATCAAGGATATCAAGCATCTCCTGTTGTATTTCTACACCGTATATGAGTCCTGTGTCCCCTATTTTGGGTGAGATCCGTCTGGCGATATAACCTGTTCCAATACCGATATCAGCTACGACATCGCCTTCTTTGAAATTGATTAGTTCAATGAGATGAGTCGGCATCTCTTCTCTTTCTCGTTGAGGACGTTCTAACCAGTCAGCACCGAGATGACCCATCACTTGGGAAATCTCACGTCCCATATATATTTTACCGATTCCATCACGACTTCGAGGTTGTTTTGTGTACAGTGTACTTGCGGGTCGTGTAGGATCGGTTTCAGTATGTGAATCCCCATGTGGAGTGGTTGCTGTGTAGTTTAGTAGAAACAGTATACCTACAACGAAAGGAAATACCTTTATAATACCTGACATCGGAGTTTTATCTACAAATCTTGGACTATTTATTTTCATGGAAGTTACCACCTTCCGAGGTAGAGTCCTCGATTTTCCATAGGCATTGTTACCCGATTCCCTTTCTGGCGTTGCGAGTCAACGATTGCAAAGACCATTTCTGTACTGCGGTGTGCAAGTTGTATGTTGCCTTGGGTTTCAGTATCTGTATCTATAGCTTCAACAATGTCTTGAATACATCCAACTGTACCGCTTTTTCGTTGAAATTGTGGGAATTGTGCATCTAATATCTCATTAAACTGCCCTTGTCGTTTTCGTAGTTCAAAACCGAGTCCATTGTTTAGAGAACGCACTGTACCATCACTACAATTCACTTCAAATTCGTATGCAGTCCCCGGTATACTGATTGCATTGACACCGTTTTGAAAACGAATGAATCCCATGACGATATTTGGATCTGAATCTGTGTGGTTATTCTCAAATTCTGCATCATCAATGGCAACGTTCCCTTGGACATATTCGATTGGAGAATCACTTGCCAAGAAGAGAATTAGGTCTGCTGCATGTGTATAACCCCATAATGCGCCCCCACCTGTATATGAGATGATAGAACGTCGTTCACCGATTTCACCACTTTCAAGGATTTCACGCATTTTTATATAGCCGGGAGTAAATCTTCGTTGTGTGCCAAGGTTGAACTTGATGTTATACTTCTCACAGACTTCCAACATTGCATCCGCCTCTTCCATAGAAGCACAGAGAGGTTTATCACAGTAAATACCTTTAACCCCGTTTTCAGCAGCAAATTGTGTTATCTCTGCATGGTTACCCGGCCGTGTTGCAATACTGATAATATCAGGCTTTTCTTGAACTATCATCTCTTGATAGTCAAGATAGTATTTTGGAATATCCCATTTGTCGCAGACATACTTTGCTTTCTCCTCGACGACATCCGCACCAGCGACTATAGTTGTACGTTCATAGGCTGTATACCCAGCAGCATGCGAATAAGGTAATGCACCGTGTGGTGAACTTTTTACCTCTTCATCAATTGTTCCACCCATACGACCGCAACCAACAATACATGCTCTATATTCTGTATGATTCATCGGATTTCCTCCGTTGATATTAACTATGAAGGATCTTATCTGCTAAGCAGATAATTGAACAACATCCTGTTTAATAATTTCCTTAGTATGTCCATAAGAAGCGCTTTGCGTTAATTCTTGTACCTCTGGGGATAACCGTTCGAAGATTGGTTCAGGAACTCCTGATCTGCCTTCATATTGGGGACGATAACGCAGGATAAGAAAACGTCTATCCCTATCCTTAGGTTTCCACTGTAGAACACCATGTGTTAGCAACTCCGAAATAACAAGAAAATCCCCCGCTTTTGGCGTGAGATTCGTGAAAACATCGTCAGGTTCAGGATCAATACCGTCTGCTCCAGGTGTTAGAAGATCTTCAGGACGTTCAAATTGACTTTTGTGTGAACCGGGTATAACAATGAGTCCACCATCACCAGGGTTAACATCGGTTAGATAGAAAAAAGCAACAAAATCGTTACAGTAAATTTGTTGATTCTTGACTTCGTATCGGGTTAGCCAATGTCTTCCCTCACGTGCACAATGTAGTCCTGCTGGATTTGTACCCATAGGTTGTCTATCTGGGTTGTGTTGTTCAAGTGTAAGTGTGCCTGAGACAAACCTTGGCATATCAAAGGTAAATTCTTTGACAAGAGACCAGATGGCAGGATGAACAGTCATAGCTTCAAGAGAACGGTCGAATGCGTATCCATGTTCATATCTACCACCTTTGCCGGGTTCTAAGTCTTTTGGACGGGTTGTAAAACCTTCAGGACGTTCATCAAGTGGCATGTGGATATAGTTATCTACCGCCTCTTGTGCTTTTTTCAACGCCTCTCCTGAAACTGCGTTTTTAATATGTAGGTATCCTGTCACATCAAACAAATAACGTTGTTCTGGTGTCATACTCCATTCCTTTTAGGTTAATTGAACATGTTCCTGTTTAACAATATCTTTTGTATGTGTATAATGTGCTTGGCTTGCAAGTTCAACTGTTTCAGGGGACAGCCGTTCCATCACTTCAGGAGGAAACGGATCTCTATTGCCTCTATTATCTTGATAAAACTGGGTTTTGTAACGCAGGATAAGAAATCGTCTATACCGTTCTTTCGGTTGCCAGATAAGCACACCATGTGTGAGTAATTCTGACATAACAATAGCATCACCGGCACGAGCGGTTACATTAACAAGTGCAGGATGGAGTTGTTCCGGTGGGTTTTCTGGATTAGGAAAGAAAATATCCTCAGGTCTATCAAAGTTTGCTTTATGTGAACCGGGTAATACCACTAAGCCACCATCTCCGGGAAAAACATCCGTAAAATAGAAAAAGATAGCGAAATCGTTGTTATGTATATGTCCATTTTTCACAGTGTAACGTCGAGTTTGCCACCCACAATCTTCGCGTGCACAATGTAGTTTGCCGATTTCTTGGTCGTGTTCAGGTGATTTTGCAACTAAACTACCTCGATTAAAACGTGGTCTGTTGCTTGTCAGTTCTTTGACGATACCCCATGTTTTTGGATGCAGTGTAAGTGCTTCAAGGGATTTATCAAACGAAAAACCGTTGGAAAAACCGCCACCCCCATAACTAATACCAGGTGGAAGTTCATCTGTAGGTGTTTGAACACACCGTTCAACAGCCTGTTGTGTTTCTTGCAGTTCTTCTTCACTAAGCACATTTTTTAGATGAAGATACCCATTTAAATCGAATAGGTATCGCTGCTTTGGAGTCATGATTACCTCCATTTATACTTGTGCTGTGAATTGTATCATATTTTTTATATTATGAAACGAAATTTATTGCATAAAATAAGAGGAAATAGGTATAAAAGGCAGTGGTTCAAAGAATTACATATTTCACACAACGAAAACCGCTGTAAAAATCTGTGTTTACAGCAGGATAGTTATTTCGAAATATTATTCTCAAAGTACTTGCATTGCACTCCCACGATCCACCACGCAAAACACGTTCAGTAAGTCGTGCATCTAAATCATCATTATATTCTGGTCCATCCCGCATCATGAGTTCAATACCTATATCCCTGTGGTGTTCTACCAATTCTGTAATACTTTCATGACCGCCAATTGGATTACGCCTCCGGGTATTGATATTTACCTGATAATCAAATGCATCCAGACACCACTCCCACACGTTCCCTGTCATATCGTATAAGCCGTATCCATTAGGAGGGTAACTTCCCACAGGGGCAGTATCTTGATACCCATCATCTGCATTCATGTTTGAATACTTAAAGTTTGTGTTTTTATCAGCGAAATTACACTGTGTTCCATTCGGTTCAGTATCACCCCAAGAGTACTTATGACCTTCCAGACCACCACGGGCAGCTTTCTCCCATTCAGCTTCCGTAGGTAAACGTTTGCCCATCCATTCTGCGTATGCCATCGCTGCATACCAACTTACAAAAACAACCGGATGCTTCTCAAGTTCCTCTGGATAATTGTTATCACGCCAAATAAATAAATGTCCTTCTGCGAATTCTTTGACGTTTTCTTTTCTCCATTCTGGGTTTGCATCTACAAAGGTTTTGTATTCGGCATTTGTCACCTCGTAAATATCCATATAAAACGCATCTGTGTATACAGAGTGTAGTGGGTGGTGGGTATACTCCGGATCTGGATTGGGACTTCCCATTTGGAATTCACCTGCAGGAATTAGTACCATCCCATCCAAAGCGAGTTCTTCATTACGTTCCATATTCTGCAATACCTCTAATGTTTACAGTTCTATTGTAATATCTTTTCGTGAAGTTTGTCAAAGAAACTACGTAGTGTATGTGTAAACTTTTTGGTAAAAATATCCCTTGTCTTTGTGTTTGAATACAGTAATTATCCTAATAATCATTAGTTGTTAGTTGTCAGTATTCGGTTTTACTTTTCTTGCAGAAACTGCGTAAGCAGTGAAGTTGTTAATTTGTTATGTTTTGAAATGATGGCACTTTCACGCAAACCTGCACGAAGCAATTTTACGAACCCTTACTATATAAGGGTTTATAATTTTAAAGATGCCAATTCTTCGTGAATCACGTTTGTTATATTTTATTTAACTTAAGTGTGTATGGAATGCATTTTATTTATACTCTCTTCTGTAGGAGGGAATTCCGATCCCTGATTCTTCAAGATCCTGTTCACCCTTGGTAGGTGGGGAATGACTTAATGTCATTCATACCGTATCGCATTCATATAGAATCTGACCGTAAACAAATGAAGGAATGCTTAGCAGATAATAAAAAAGGTAGGAAATGAAAAGAACAAGGACTAATATTCTGTTAAGTAGACAACTTTACTTATCTCTTGCCCAACAGTTTTTATTCTGGCTATACGCCAAGGATCATTACAAATCGGAGCAGAAGATACACACTTCTGCCACGTTTGACCACACGTATCATAACGACACGTGCGCTTCCTATGCTGATTTACATCATAAGAAACGGTCGGACTATAAGTAAGTCCACTTGCACACGTCGCTTGGCAACTCGAACACCCATCGGTACAATTAGAACAATTCGGTGTGTTATCTACTGCCTGATGCGTATGACCATCACACATATAAAATCAATCACATCACAATCATTACCGTTGCTATCTGTCCCAGTACAAGACGCTTGCATAGAATGATTGTCATCATCACAATCATAGTGTCCAGTTGTGCCATAACCCGCTGACTCATGATTCCCTGCTACAGTCGTTTCATGTGTTCCACATGCATGGTAAGATGGTGTTGTCAGTGTAGATGGGGTAGAGGGAGTGGATGTTGTCTCTTCGTTGCTGTCCGCTGTATAAGAATGAGGAGTACTACCAAATAAATAGGGATTATGATCAAAGACCTTTCCTAGACACTTTCTAAACTGCCTATCACACGGTTAGGATGGATATGCGTTAATAGTTCCGGAGGTTTTTCCCAAATCGACTTATTGCAAGTGCGTACTTTATGTTCGTCTCCACCAGGTTCACTCGGACAATTGTAATAACCACGACCACATCCTTCTGAAACAGTGCGGTTAGAGAGACACATGCTAATTATGTAAAAATCAGACGAAATCTTATATACATCCTTGCCAGTACCACATTTTTGGCGGTGACTACTCCATGCTTCATGGGGAGAACGGAACGTATCACTACATGGGCCCTTACAAGTAAAATCCTTTGGCAATCCATAAGTATGCCACGTATAGCTCGGAACAACTGATGAGTTGGTAGTAAAATGTCTATAGGTCTTGACGATTAAGAAAGAATGTGAATCCACGCGACCCGCATTTTGTTGAACTTTATGATACAATGACTCATAAGGCTCTCCAAGAAGTTGTGCTGCACCAGCAGATAAATACGCTTTGTAATCATTGATATACCCTTACACGGCGACCGTCCTGGTGCCGCCTGTATAATTCCCGGAACTATCTGTCGCTGGCAGCCTAAGGTTTTCGCCCGAACGATAAGCAGTATTTACATCCGTTTGGGCAGCATCCATAAGTGAAAGAACCGTGCCCATCGCATCCACATACTGTTGTGCGTCAATTGAACCTCCAACAAACGCGTCATGAACAGCTAAATAAGCAACAAAAGCAGCAGGAGCAAGGGTGCCGCCCGTAGAAACAGCAACCGAAGCAGCTACAAACGCTACGCACAATTTTGTGAATGCCGCGGTATAACCTCTTTCTATATCGTTTTCGTTAGACCTGTATTCACTAATTAACGTTTCCATTGAACCTCTGAGGTAATCGTAACTACCTACTGCGGTACCCATATATCCTATAGCGTTCTCAAGTATAGTTTCTGCATCATCTATATCGCCGTGATCACCGCCGGCATAAGACAAGTTCGAAACACAAAAGACTAACAGTAAACAAACTATGAGTTGAAGTAATGATTTCTTTCTATCCATTGTAAAATCCTCGATTTATTATCCTTACTAATTTATGATGGGTTCATATTTTTGTGGAAGAAATGCCCAACTTATTCTCAATAAAGCTAATCGCCGATAAGGATTGGGGATTGTTTCACGAAACGATCTAAAATGTGCACTATATTCTTCCCCCAAACGATTATACTCCTCCTCAGAAATAGGTATCTTCCCTGTGGTTTTATAGAGCGTATTATAATACATTCTAAGATATACTGTTCGCGCAAAGGCTTGCGCTTCCTCATCGTTAGCGTCAAACTCCGCAATCCACTTGGCACTCCAGTGTCCGCGTTCTTCAGATTGGAGTCGAAGTGCTTTCAAAGGGTTTGATTCAAGAAGTTCTTCGTGAAATGTAAGCGGACCGGCAAACTCTGGTTTTTCAGATTGGTTTTCTTGGACAGGATGCCCTGAGGGCGTTTCGTTTTGCACGATTGGCACTTCATGCCAGTGGTCATCGTGCCATTCCCACGTAAAGCCATCTTTTGCCTCTCGTGGTGGTTGCTTTGCTTCTCTTGCCTTTTCAAGGTCTGTCTCTGATGGCATTATAAACTTCTTTTCTGGTTCCGGATCGGTATCGGGTTGCAACATAAAGTATACACCCACAACACCGATGATAAGAATGAGGGAAGTCATCCCCCAATACATTTTCTTTCTCATAAGTTTCGCTCCTTATATAAAGAGTCACCCTTCTGTTTTACAGTGTCCAGCGAACAGGATGGTTTCGGATTTCGTTTTGGACAAATCGGAAATGGTTGAACTTTAGGAAACTCTCCCGATTCACACCCACCAAAAAGCGTCAGTGGGGTCGGACACCGCTCAAAATTCGGAGAGTATTCATGAGGTAAACATACCCAGCCGATCCATCGTTCAACATTCGGAATACACTGTTGTGTGCTATTTGCATGAACACCAAACAAAAATATCCCACCTACATAAATGCAGGTAAAAATAATTATCGAAATAGAGAGGATTTTGTAGTCTTGTCTCATGCTGTGCTCCTTTGAAGAATGAAGCAAATTAAGTGTTTAGACAGACTACAGAGATTTGGAAGGAAAAAGTCTATAATGCAATCTCTGTAGAGGTTGCTGGTCTCCCACGGTTATTTAGCTTTAAGAATCTCTCGTTAATGTGTGTTACTTAGAGTTTATCTTGTAGATTAGGTTGAATTTGCGAAATCCAACAGGAACAAAAGATGTCGGGTTTCACTTCGTTCTACCCGACCTACAGACATTATT
>JAGFCA010000003.1 GCA_022394755.1 Candidatus Poribacteria bacterium | reverse complement strand
TATGCATGGATGTTTTTTGTTTGTCTGAATCGCGTGTAATCCCTGATTCACAAAAATGAATCCCAGCGGGATGCAATGTTTATAGCAAAACGTTCAAAAGTGTATGGAGTTCCTTCGGGACGCAATGTTTATCAGAATCGCTGATTACGCAGATTACACAGATTACACGGAACAGTTTCTGGTATGCATGGATGTTTTTTGTTTGTCAGAATCGCATGTAATCCCTGATTCACAAAAATGAATCCCAGCGGGATGCAATGTTTATAGCAAAACGTTCAAAAGTGTATGGAGTCCCTTCGGGACGCAATGTTTATCAGAATCGCTAAAAGAAGAAACCGCTATTCACAAAATCAACCAACAATTAACTTGACAACCCACCAAATAATATATATAATTATACTTTGTGCTTTGAGCCGTTAGCTCAGCAGGTAGAGCATCTGACTTTTAATCAGGTGGTCACAGGTTCGATTCCTGTACGGCTCACCAAATTAAGCCCCCGTCGTCTAGCCTGGCCAAGGACACCGCCCTTTCACGGCGGCGACACGAGTTCAAATCTCGTCGGGGGTATTTTCCTTTAAAAAGGCATAGACACTACCGTGTCTATGCCAACACCAAAATCAACTATAATCCAATACCATCCGCCAACACCTAACACCAAATAAAAAAGGCGTCATCCAAACAACCGTTCAGACAACGCCTAAAATAAACTAATAACACAGCAATTTATTCAAAATATGCAGCATTAATCTCAATGAAATGTTCCCATTCATCTGGAACATCTTCTTCCATAAAGATAGCCTCAACAGGACATTCAGGTTCACACACGCCACAATCGATACATTCTTCTGGGTCAATATACAACATTTCGACCTCTTCAAATTCATCCGCGGCATCCGTTGGATGCGGATGAATGCAATCGACAGGACACACATCAACACAAGAACTATCTTTCTCGTCAATGCAAGGTTCACAAATTACATACGTCATTTGAGTAATCTCCTTTCTTAGGATTTCACGGACAAGCAGTCAACCAGAACAATAGGCTTTCTTACCCAATCCGATATAAGTTATTTAAAATAGTCTGCATTAATTTCTATGAAATGCTCCCATTCTTCAGGAACATCTTCTTCCATGAAGATAGCCTCAACGGGACATTCCGGAACACAGACATTACAATCAATACACTCCTCAGGGTCAATATAAAGCATTTCTACTGCTTCAAACTTCTCAGGATCCATACCACGCATCGGGTGTATACATTCTACTGGACACACATCCGCACATGCATGATCTTTCACATCAATACACGGTTCACAGATTACATAAGTCATTTATTATTATCCATATTACACGAAAATCGTTTGTTTGTAAATACCCTTTTACTATTATCACGATCTGTCAAGTTTTTACCATTATAAAAATCTAAATATTCTTCTATTGAAAGCAATAAGATTAATCAATAAAATAATATACAAAATTACATTCACCACACAAACACCAAAACCCGATCCGCGAAATCCCCGTAATCCGTGATTCAGAAAAACAAAAAACATCCAACCACACAAAAGCAAGCCCTGGAGGGGCGAAAGGTGTGTAGAACACCATTACCACACAATAGCAAGCCCCGGAGGGGCGAAAGGTGTGTAGAACACCATTACCACACAAAAGCAAGCCCCGGAGGGGCGAAAGGTGTGTAGAACACCATTACCACACAAACACCAAGCCCCGGAGGGGCGAAAGGTGTGTAGAACACATTCACCACACAAACACCAAGCCCCGGAGGGGCGAAAGGTGTGTAGAACACCATTACCACACAAAAGCAAGCCCCGGGGAACCCTAAATAGGGTTCATACCCGGGGAATGCCCAATGGCATTCATACCGTTGATTCTGATTTGAGGGGCGAAAGGTGTGTTAACTCTCCTCATCCTCCAGATCAAAAACATATTTCGGATTATATGACACATCAAAACGATTTAAAAACTCAAGATATTCCTCTTGAAAAGTCGTTCGTCTATGATGTTCCTCTTGATTCTTAATATACTCAATAACATCATCAATCTGAGAACGTCCATATGAAAATGCTGAATATCCTGTTTGCCATTCAAACCTTCCCGCAATCCATTCGTTATTATTGATAAATTTCGTTGAATTCGCCTTAATATCTCTCACCAAATCTGATATTGCAATATCTGGTGTAAGACCTATAAAAATATGTATATGATCAGGCATTGAATTAATCCGGAGCACAGTCTGTTTTTTATTCGTAATTATACGGGTGATATATTGATGTAATTCCTCTTTATGTTTTTTCGGAATTGAACGGAGTCTTCCTTTGACGGAAAAAACAATATGAATGTAAAGTTGGGTATAAGTATCTGCCATAATTAGTCCTCGTAAACAATACACACCTTTCGCTCCTCTGGAGCTCGCATCTTGGTTAATCTGGTCTTTCTACAAACATTCCGCGTCTCGGAAACCGCCAAAGAGAAACACAAATCTTCGCACTCGTACAATCCGTCGACGGATAGGCATCATCAGACACCGGCGTATTATACGAATCCAAAACATAATTAATACCCAACACATCATAAATCGCATCAGTCATCTTCTTAATCTCTACCAACGGAATATTCACCTCAGACGTCTTCACCAACTTAAACCCACGATGAAACAATTTCGCTTTCGTATATCTATCAGCCAATATCCCTTCAAACCTATCAACAACACCTACAAGATCAGATGAGCGGACACATTCACCTAACCGCGTCTCAAACCGAATTCCACCATGAAGAATCTTAACAGGATACCGAGACCTATCGTTACCTGCCAATGTAGCCAATCGGAATCCACGATCCCTATACCGTATACCCATCCCACATTCACCTATCATCGATTCAAGAAGGCACTCAACATCAAACGACTCCAACAACTCTTTACCCGCAGAAGACACATCAGTCTTCGTATAAAACTGTAAAATCTCCGTTTTTCCAGATGAACGCGAATGGACTTTACTCACAGCATTCCACTGATGAATAGCATCTTTAATACGGCACTCCGTCGTATGGTCCGACGACATAGAATAATTCTCGATCGGTGTTACATTAACAACATCAATCGGCAATCCTTCTTCCGCAATTAATGATTTTAGTAATTCCTTCACTTCATTCGGAACCATGCAAATCCTCCTTCTATAATAATCAGAATGTAAAATAAACAATTAGGTTACATAATTAGTCCACATAACACACAAACACCAAAACCCGGGGAACCCTAAATAGGGTTCATACCCGGGGAATGCCCAATGGCATTCATACCGTTGATTCTGATTTGAGGGGCGAAAGGTGTGTAGAACACTCTTACAACACAAACACCAAGCCCCGGAGGGGCGAAAGGTGTGTAAAACACATTCACCATAATCCGAGATTCTGAAAAACAAAAAACAGGTTCATACTTCCAATCAAAAAATTTGATCAAACTCATCAGGATATTCCGATTTCATCCACCCAACAATCCTCTTTTTCGCTCGATACATACGTACTTTCGTCGCAGACACAGCAATATTCAAACGATCCGCTATCTCCGCAAACATCATCTTCGGATTCGCAAGTTTCAATTCAAAAACCTCCTGCTCAGACTTCGGCAAACGTTTCACCAAAGAACGAACTATCTCCATCTGCTCCTTACCGATAATCCGATAGATCGGCGACCGATGTTCAAGATCAACCAAATGCGCTTCTGGATTCCCATCCACTGACACAGATTCCATTTTACGTTCTGCTTCACGGAAATGCGCAGCAACCAACTGATACGCTATGCTAAACAACCAACTTGAAAAACTCTTCGGATTCTTCAAATTCTCAAGATTTTGATGTACCTTAATGAACGTCTCCTGCACCAAATCCTGTGCCGTCTCCCAATTATTCACACGCCGATAGAAAAAACTGAGTAGAGGTCCTTCATACCTGTGATATAGGATTTCAAATGCACCCTCATCAGCGCCATCTAAATTTTGATGCACTAATTCATCATCTCGAAATTCATCCATAATCACAACCCTCTTGGTAGATCGGAACAAGATTTCAACTTACACTATAAAACAGAATGGAATTCATATAGAAAGGTTACATCAAAGACCCGTAAATTGGTAGGAAAACACAAAGGGTGTGTGATGTAGATATTCTTGAGTCCCGTAGGGACGGAATGTTTATAGAAAAACTCAAAACAAATATTCTTGAGTCCCGTAGGGACGGAATGTTTATAGAGCTTATCTCATAAATTAAATATTTGGAATTCACATAATAATTACTAATTTTCAGAGTATTCAGAGTAAATCAAAAAAACAGCAATTTTAGAAACACATAGGAACCCAGACTATCACTGACTTTACAGCAAATATCAAACAACACCTAACGTATTTACTCTGAAAATTACACTGTTACTCTGAAAACTATAATCTATATAATCCGCGATATTAATGTCAAAAACTTTACATACCCAACACATACTCACATTTGATTTTCCAAATAACCCATGCTATACTTGAAAAACACAACCAAAATGAACAAGAAGTTCCAACTATCAACTAACAACCCAAACGCTAAAGAAATCATTATGAACCTACACATATATACATACATCATATACATATTAGCAATATTAAGCATATCAATATCCGCAATTGCCAACGAAGAAACAGACGATATCTATACATTAGATCAAATCGTGGTAACCGCACAAAAACGCACACAACTACCATTTAATGTACCCCTATCCGTTTCAACAATACATGGAGATAAATCTAACGCTATACGCGCATCAGGCTTAGATCTACGATTCCTATCCAACCGAACACCCAGTCTACAAATTGAATCCTCCTTCGGCAGAATATTCCCACGCCTTTACATTCGAGGACTCGGCAACACAGACTTTGATCTAAACGCATCACAACCCGTATCTGTACTACACGACGGTATCGTATTGGAAAATCCATTACTAAAAGGGTTCCCAGCATTTGACTTAGAACGAATTGAAGTATTACGCGGACCCCAAGGCACTCTCTTCGGACGAAATACTCCTGCTGGTGCAATAAAATTGGAATCCGTACGACCCAAACAGAAAATCGAAGGATTTAGCAATATGAATTACGGCACTCTAAGAACATATAATCATGAAAGTGCTGTATCCATACCTATAATCCCAAACATCCTTTCCACTCGCTTCTCTACCTTAATACAAAGACGAAGTGATTGGGTAAACAATCAATACACTAACCAAGAAAACGCTTTGGGAGGACACGCGGATACCGCTGCACGTATACAGTTATTATGGACGCCAACACCAGAATTGGAAACGCTGTTTAAAATACATGCACGCGACCTTGATGGTACAGCACGCCTATTTCGAGCAAACATTCTCAAACAAAATGTGGGTGGATTGATAGACGACTTTGAACGCGCAAACATCTCACAAGATGCTCAGAATCAGCAAACTCTAAACTCTAAAGGGATGGCATTTCAAATCAGCTATGATATTGGAAATTACCAGATCATTTCACTCACAGGAATAGAACAACTTACAACATTTTCACGAGGCGACATAGATGGCGGATACGGAGCAGCATTCCTAACCGAACAACCAAGTGGTCCAGGAAATATCCCTTTCCCTTCAGAAACTGCCGCCGGTATACCCAATTTACGCCAGTATAGTCAAGAACTCAGATTCATGAGTCCAGAAAACTCACACATCACATATCTATTCGGACTATACTACTTCCATGAATTCGTTGAGATGGAGGATTTCAATTACGACACGTTGGCAGGCGGCACTTTAGATGGTGTCGTACGGCAAGAGCAAACTGCAATCGGAAACGCAGCATTCGCCGCAATGACATATAAACTCGCAGATCCACTGGAAGTAGCCACTGGTATACGACTCTCTAATGATGCTAAGGAATACACCGCATGGAGAGACCAAGCACCCGCAGTAACAGATGCTGGAACTCTCGGTCCCATACATAAAAACCCACAAGACACTGTCTGGAGTGGCGATCTAAGCCTACGCTATGAATTCAATTCTCACATACAAACATATATACGGGCAGCACGCGGATTCAGAGCACCCAGTATACAGGGACGCTTACTCTTTGGAAACGAAGTCACTGTCGCAGATACTGAAACAATACATTCAGTTGAACTCGGTACAAAGACGCGTTTATGGGATCAACGATTAAATCTAAACCTTACTGCATTCAACTATATCATGCATGATCAACAACTCACTGCTGTCGGAGGTGAAGCAAATTTCAATCGGTTGGTAAACGTTGAAAACACTATCGGACGTGGCATTGAGGTAGAACTTACCTTTAACCCAATATACGTCTTTGGGTTAACAGCAGGGTTAAGTTATAACCACACCCAAATTAACGACCCAAATTTAGCAATACAAGGATGTGGAGCACCATGTACTGTTCTTAATCCTGTGGGGACAGTTGAGAATACTTACTCTATTGACGGGAACACTTTACCCCAAGCACCTACTTGGATTGCAGACATTGAAGCAAGCTATCTTATCGAACTTCCCGCAGGTTACCGTATTATCGCATCCACAGATTGGGCATATCGTAGCCGAGTACACTTCTTCCTATATGACTCAGTAGAATTTAGTGATGATTCACTCTTAGAGGGAGGCATACGCATTGCATGTCAATTCCCAAACACAGACTCAGGAATAGCTATCATTGGAAGGAACATCCTCAACGAAACATCCCCAACAGGCGGTATAGATTTCAACAACCTAACAGGATTTATCAACGAACCCTCATTCTGGGGCATAGAACTCATAAGCCGGTATTAAAACACATACCCACTTCTCACCATCTTCACCTCTGTAGGAGGGAACTCCGATTCCCGACTCTTCGTCACAAAATCCGTGATTCTGAAAAACAAAAACTACTATATTCAACATTACAATCTAAGCCAAAAAATCTCATCCGCGGAATCCGCACAATCAGCGATACAGAAAACAAAACCTAAACACCTCTTATCAGGGTTATTTTAGTTTTCGATAATTTTAGACACAATGTTCACACTCGTGAATAATGTCTGTAGGTCGGGTAGAACGAAGTGAAACCCGATATGTATTGTTCATATTGGTTAATCGAACTCAATCCAAATCACTCACCAAGACACAAGCCCCACCGGGGCGAAAGGTGTGTAGAAAACCAATCAATCACTAAGACCCTAAGCCCCACCGGGGCGAAAGGTGTGTAGAAAACCCATCATTCAACAAGACACAAGCCCCGGAGGGGCGAAAGGTGTGTAGAAAATCAATCACTCAACAATACACAAGCCCCGGAGGGGCGAAAGGTGTATTTATATGGATTTTAGCATCGCTTTTCTACTGACAGCAGACTTCTATCCTTGAACTGTTACAACATCAATTCGGGATAATACCTGAAACACTTAAAAACCAAATTAAAGAAATACAGAACTTACAAATACTTGACACTATATTTAAAAAAGCACTCAATGCAACCACACT
>JAGFCA010000082.1 GCA_022394755.1 Candidatus Poribacteria bacterium | reverse complement strand
CATTGATACTATTTGATAATTACTAACTTTCTTGTCTGTTTAAATGAAGGGGTTACTAATTCATAATAGTAGACACCGCTTGCAACCTTTTCTCCGGAGTCGTTTAATCCATTCCAATATGCAGCTTTTTCTCGACTAATATGATAACCTGATTTCTGATAACCTGAATAAACCGTCCTAACAACTTTCGCTGAAGTATCATAAATGCGAATCTTTAGATCAGAATCTTTCGCAAGCTGATAAGGAATCCATGTCTCAGGATTAAACGGGTTTGGATAATTTGAATGTAGTTTCGTTCTAATTCTAACCTTAATGGGTAATAAGAGATTTTCTAAGAATCGTTTTACAATTGTTATTTGTGTAGAGTCAGGAGCTAATTCTTCAATTAATTCCGAAAATGTAGAGAGTAGCTCAATGTCTTCATCTGATAATAAATCTACTAAGTCTGAATCTGCCTCAGATCCTGAATTAACTGATGGAGCAGCACTGTTATCTTCTATTGTCTCAATTATAAAAACAACATCTTGTAGGTCTACTTTACCATCTTTATTCGTATCATAACGATGGTTTGAAGGTGGGTTCTCTCCAAAATGTGCAACTATAATCAATAAGTCCACAATATTGACCTTACCGTCTAAATTTACATCACCTGTGGCCAAAAGTTCAGTACCTTCTTCTGTGATCTGCAGAACTTGGTTTACTTTGACACCTTCTAATTTCTGTACATTTCCACTTGGCCAATAAATAACCAATTCACTGACTATCTCATTTTGCGCCAGACCAAAATGGATACGCTTCTGATTCTGTTGTGCCCAGTGAATACCACCGTTCCGCTCACGTAGTTGTGTCTTTCCATCAGGTGTAGTTGCAAATAAACGCGCACCGATTCCATCCCTATTTGACACTTTACCTTCTAAGTCTATCTGAAGCCAATTGTTACCACTTCCTAAATTGCGATAGAGTTGGTCGGGTCCATTGTTGAATGGATAGACACCTCTGCCATTAGTTACAAAAAGGTCCAGATTTCCATCCAAGTCGTAGTCAGCCATGGTAACACTCATCCATTTGCCAGATGTATTTGCTTCTGCAC
>JAGFCA010000143.1 GCA_022394755.1 Candidatus Poribacteria bacterium | reverse complement strand
TTTCGCAGAAAAGTGTTATTATATCCATCAGAGAACTCCTTAGTTTTTTGTTTTAGGCTAAAAATCATAATAACTAAAGGGTTCTCTATTTACAAGTTTTAATTATCAAACTCACGTTATAATTACGTAACTTAACGTAGGATAAAAATATGAAAAAATCTATTGGTGTAATTCTAATCTTTGTACTGATGATTTCAATAGTCTCTTTCTTTATTTTCACTAAAAAAGGTCGTCTTCCTTCTGAATTAGTTGAAATTCAAGCTAATCCAGGTACAAAGGTTTTTGCCAAACTAACTGGGGACAAAGAACAGTTTCTTAACAGCATCTCAAAACTTAATGATGATCAGATTGAGGTAAATGTACCTGTGGAGGTTGATATAATTTTGAGATATGAAAACTATGAAAAAATTATCACGAATAAGGAATGGCAAAAAAATAAAGTAATTTCAATTGATTTTAATGAGCTCGTATCTGCTCAGATAAATGCCAATCCATGGGCATATGTCTTCATAAAGCTGCCTGGAAGTGACGACTTTATGAGACCACGAATAGGAGATTTCATAATTCCTCCAGAACCTAATGAACAAAACACTAATGTTACTCCTATACGCGGGGGATTGAAAGTACCTATTGGTACAACGTTCAAATTGGTATATCAAGATAAAGAGAAGGTTTTCTCTTATGAGAAATGGAAGAAAGCGAAGGAAATATCACATGAGTTTTCTAATCCATGATATTATTCAAGAAAGCTTTTTAACAATTGAAGGAATGGTGTATGAACAATAAGTTTTGGATAGTTATTATCATACTACTATTGGTTTCCGTGATTACATCAAATTCTGTAAATGCTGATGATGTCTTGGTACGTGTAGAAATTTTTGGAAAAATAAATCCTCAAAGAACTTGGAATATTCCTGGTACTCTTGATATAGCATATACATGGCAATTTGAGAAACAAAAGTATACAACCTTAATAGCAATAGATGAACAGTGGTACAATAGGATACGCAACCAAAAAAAGAAACGCAGATACAATCACAAGCATTTTGCTCCAATGGTGTATAAAGGACGTGATACATTGGAAAGATTAATCATTGAGTTTAAACGAATAATACCTACTACTTGGACAGCCGAAAAGAAAATCAACTTTGTTCTTGCATTCGTACAAACCATTGGTTATGAGGATGATAAGATGACTGGATACGGTGAATATTATAAATATGCAACCGAAACACTTGTTGAAGGCAAAGGAGACTGTGAAGATACAAGTATCCTTTTTGCTTCCATCATAAGCGGTTTAGATTTTCAATCCGCATTGCTTGTACTACCAAGACATCTTGCTGTCGGTATCAAGGGCAACTTTGGAAATCAAGGTTTTTGGTACACCAACTCAAATAAAAATGATAGATATTATCATTGCGAAACGACTAATCCGAAGTTTAAGTTGGGAACAATACCTGACCAATATAGCACTGGAAATGTAACTGCAGAGGTTATACGAATTACCTCAAATCCAGTTAGGCCAGAACTGGTTAGACCCCAAAATGTTCCACCAAAGGTAAAACCACCGCAAATACCATCCTCTCAGAGTGCCCTTAAAACTGGAATTGAGCTATATAAAGCCACACGATACAACGAGGCGATCAAATCCTTACAGTTAGCCCTACATCGGTTTAACACTCCGAATAAACAAGCTGAAATTTATTTCTACTTAGGTGCAGCTGAAATGGGATTCGGAAAGCCTATCTCTGATGTGAAAAGACGATTTCAAGAGGCACTTCGCAAGAAGATTGATCAAGAATTACCATGGCCTGATCATGCAAAGTTTAAGCCATTGTTTGAAGAAGTACGTAGGGAGTCAATAGGAACATTGATCATCTCTGCCTCATTACCCTATACAGAAATTTGGATTTACGAGAACAGAACTAATAAAAAGAAATTAGGTACTGCGGATAGGTCTATCACTCTTAGTGTATTCAAAGGTACATACACTATTGAAGGGATTTATAAAGATGTATCTAAAAAGCAGAAAGTAGTAATTGTACCTAATACTTCTAAGGAACTTGAGATAGAAATGCCGCCGTTCACTAAACATACACCTGTCTCCAAAGTATCTGTCGGAGAAATAAGTTCACTTACTTTAAATCTAACCAGTCGAAAAAAACCTGATCAAGTTAAGGTTTATTATACCACCTATGATAAAAACAAGAATGAATTAGAACGAAATAATAAGAGAATGCTTTTATCGTACTGGGATAGGAAATTGTTGATCTGGACTTACAAGGTGAACTTACCCGCACAATATAGCGGTGGTTATATTAGATATTACATTCGGGCAGAATATGAAAATCGTATAGTCGTAAGGCATCCGATAAACCGATATACTTACCATCAAATCTCCATTATTGATGATGAACCTATTGATAATAAATCACCGACAATTGTTTTACGAAATATACCAGATTCTGTTAACGATAACCAAGAAATATCAATTAAGGCTAAAGTGACAGATGATACCGCTGTCAAATCGGTTTACCTCTTTTACGGTTACTCACAGTCAAGATTTTCTGAACCTTCAAAATATAATCAAAGGATTCTCACAAACACTTACTCTGATATATACACTGGGCGTATTTCACCCCAGGATAATTCAAGATCCGTCTGGTATTACCTGACTGCAACTGATAGAGAAGGAAACGAAGGAAAGACAGCAAAGAGAAAAATAAAAATTAAATCTATTCACAGGTACAATCAACCTCCTCAGATAATCTTACAAGATACAATTAGATTCGTCGAGGTCAATCAGCGAATTCCCATCAAAGCAAAGGTAATAGATGACACTGATGTCAAATTGGTATACCTCTTTTACGGTTTTTCAAAATCAAGAATTACGGAACCTTTAAAATACTATATGAAACCTCTCAGGAAAAATACTTTAGATATTTACACTGGTTATATTTCACCCCAGGATGATTCAGGATACGTTTGGTATTATCTAACTGCAATTGATAGAGAAAAAAAGAAGAATGAATCGGAAAAGAAAGTAATAGAAATTAAGTTCCACCCCCAACGAACGGCACCAGGCAAACCTGCTGTCGTAAATATACCAATAGTTCATCAAGAGATATGGGCAAATTATGCTTTGTCAAGCAGGATTGGTGATGCGATCAGTTTTACTTACCATCGGAATAGTAAAAATTATCAAAAGTACGGATTCCAATTGGACTATTCATATCAAAATCCTACGAATATGAGTGCGACTGCACAGTGGGAAAAATCTATGGGTAAAAGTCCTATTGTATTTACGTTACTTGGTGGTGGTGCAACATATAAAAATTTCGATTCCACGAAAATATATCCTACTATGAGCAGACAAGATTCCAATGAGTCAATTTACTTTACCCCTTTGCTTGGTGCGGGTTTAAAACTCTATCCATTGGATAAAATTAAAATCGATGTCACAGGTTTGGTTAAAATCCCAGCAAAGTTTGACACTACATTTCTCTATCACTATGAAATTGGTGCGTCTATTTACATAACGGACTTATTGAATCTGAGAATCGGATTTAATCAAAGGTTTTTAGGTAGTAACAATATAGGAAGGATACAGATAGGATTTGGCTATACTTTCTAAAATGAAATTTTACTTTTGTGACGGTGTTTAAAAAGATCTTGCAACAATCATTTAAGGTAATAGTTTTTAATTTGAAACTTATTGAAATATATTTTACATTGATACAGTTGGAAATACTGTAACAGGGTTATTTAATACTATGGAGGTACTCTATATGATACTAGGAAGTAGGGAAAATATTAATAAATTGTTTAGTATTCCTGTGCAATATAAAGTTCCACATTATCAACGGCGGTATGTGTGGGATGAAACGAATTGGCGAAAGTTATCGGAAGACATTCTTGCGATGTTAGGACTGGAGTTTGTAGAGGATTTGAACAGTAATTTCAGTTTCAAATCTAAAGATACTTGTGAAGATGACCGAACACACTCTCTTAGAAGCAAATATAAAGATGAGCATTTCACAGGTATCCTTGTCATACGACCAATTAATGAGGATGTACCAGAAAAGTTTGATGTTATTGATGGACAACAACGTCTTGCTACCTTCCAAATTATCCTTTGCGTAATTAGAGATATTTTTGAATCAAAAGGATTTAATAATCGAGCACAAGAAATTGAAGTCTTGATAAAAGGCACAATGTCTACAATCCCATACCAGAAGTTCATTACTACAAAATATGACGAAAGTTCATTCGTAAAAATTATAAATGGAGCATATTCTCCCTTGACTACTCATAAAAACAAGAGGGTAATTCGCAACACTCTAGACACATATGATTTTTTTTATAAGTGGATTTTGTGTTATGTTCAAAAAAGTGAGTCAAATAAGAATACTATAGACGAGGAAAAATTAGGTGATTTGCTTAGTATAATTAATACTAATTTTTATTTTGTTCCTTTAAAACTTGAAAAAAATGATAATTCAGAAGAAATATTTGAATCTCTTAATGCTACAGGTAGAAAACTATCAGACTTCGATTATCTCAGGAATAACCTTTTTCTGCGCGCCGGTAAATTGGGTGTTGAACCTGATAGTAACAGATCTTATAGTGAAATATTTTATGATCAATATTGGAAATTTGAACAAGACGGACCATACTATTGGCAAACAGACATACAGGAAGAGTTTCTACAGGCGTTTCTTGAAGCAAAGTTAGGAGATGGTTGTTTTAGTGCGCAACATGTTAGACCTTTTGACATGTATAAAAAATATAGTATGACTGTTGCAAAAGGAATTGAGGACGAATTCAAGGAGTTACATGACTTCGCAAAAAGCTTTAAGCCTTAACAATTATCATCATATATACTAAGAAGCAAGAAGGGAAAGTTAAAATGCATACAAGTCAGCAGGCACTTAGTACCATAAAGTTATTCAGTATTCCTGTCCAATATAAAGTCCCACGTTATCAAAGGAGATATGTATGGGATGATGAGAATTGGCGTACTCTATCGGCTGATATTTTTGCTCAACTAAGTTTAGAGTTTGAAATGGACGATGGTAAGTATTACTTCAAAAAACTGGAATCCCGTGAAAACGCTTTAACAACAAGGGAAAAAAATCACTTCACTGGTATCATTGTCACAAGAAGAATTCGTGGAGGAGAACTAGAACTATTTGAAGTTATTGATGGACAACAACGTCTTACAACCATTCAAATTATCCTTTGTGTCATCAGAGACATATTTAAATCCAAAGGATGTCAAAAACAAGTTAGGGGAGTTAACGCTTTAATTGCAAATATGGATACTCTCGTAGACAGATCTGGAGAAGAGATGAGATATAAATTCTGTCCTACGAACTACGACGATTCGGAATTTAAAGCTGTAGTAGATGAGACCTATGGGGAATATATATCAGTTATGTCTGATAAAGAGACGAACCAACTCCTACCAGAGGATAAGAGTGGTATCAGAAGTGAATTTACTAACAGTGATAGTCATAATATTCTTGATGCTTATGACTATTTTTACAAACTGATTATGGATTATATTAATCAAGATAAAGATGACCTCGGCGTAGGCTGGGAAAGTAAATTAGTGAGTCTTGATACCAATGTTATGTCTAGGTTAGAAGTTGTTCAGATAACCCTTGATGAATCAGATTATTCTGAAAGGATATTTGAATCAATTAATGCAACAGGTAGAAAACTCTCAGAATTTGATTACCTTAGAAACAATCTTTTTCTACGCGCCAGACAATTAGATAGTCCAGAAACCAAAGAGTATATAAGTGAAGATTTATATACGGACTACTGGAAGGATTTTGAAAACGACGAGAGTTATTGGGAAGCAGAGAAACTAGAATCTTTTCTTATAAATTTTCTGATCACAAAACTTGGACCGTACTGTTTTGAATCGGATAAGGAAAATGAAAACGAGAGTAAAAAGGCTTTTGAAGTCTATCAGAAGTTATATTACAAGAAGTTACCAAATAATCTTACCCCAAAAGAGAAAGTCGAGTATGAATTTTCTGAATTACAGCGTCATGCAAATGTCTATCGTGAAGCGGATTTCGGTGATTTAGATTTTGTCAATCAGTCAGATAAAATTCGATTTCACATGAAGTTTTATGATGACCTCAATATTACAAGTCTACTACCTTTCATAATTCATTTAAAGTGTGAAGCAAATCAAACCAATGACCAGCTTAAGGTAGTATTTAGCGTTATAGAGTCATATTTAATTAGACGGATGGTACACTTCGGATATGGCCGTAACGACAAAGATGAAAATGCCTATAGACGAATATATAAGTATTTTTCCGATTTAATTGATGAAGATAAAAACAAGAATTTTAATATGGAAGAGTTTATGCATTCCTTAGAAAATTGGCCAGATGACAATCAGTTAATAGATGACCTGCAAAGAATTGTAAATGATACCCGTGAAACCAACCGAGACTTGAGTCGAGAACGAGCTCGTTTTCAGTTAGGTTATATTTTTTACCGAATAGAAAGACATACCAACCAGAATTACACGTGTAGTTTTAATGATTTTTTTTCAAAATATAAACCGACACGTATTGTATCTGAAGCAGAACTTCAAAAAGAAGTTTTTGGCCAAAAGCGCTTGTCAGAGTCTGATTGGAAACAATTACAAAAGGACTGGAGTAGCATAGGGAATCTTACCTTTAGTACAATAGAAAAGGTAAATTACTCGTTTGAAGATCTTCAAAATGTCTTATCAACTGCCCCTGATGCAAACCTTAGACTAAACAATGCAATATGCAAATTGGATAAAATAAGATCATGGGGAAGAACCCAAATTCGTAATCGACGGACAGATATACGCAGATATTTTACTGAAATTTGGCCAGATGAAAAATCAATTCAGGATGACATTTCAAAACAATCTCGCAAATCTGATAAGATAGTAAAACCAATAGAAAAGTCAATTTCGCGTGCAGAACCTTCCAATACCGCTATACACAAAATGGTAGAAGAGCAAGATGTAAAACTTAAAACCTGCAGAGGTGAAGTTTTAAAAACGCTTGGTTCTTACTTTATTGTAGAATTACTTGATATTGAAGAACGTATAAGAGTGAATAATTCTGAAGTGGAGGATAGGAAGACTAAAGGTGATGTACAGAATTGTCAAAAGGTAGAACTTGAGATCCGCCAAACGCAAAGTGGTGAAATTTTAAGACCAATCAAAGTAGTTCGCATATGATAGTAGGGAGAACAGTGAGGATTCCACCGTATCTGTATGATGATAGCCGTTTCGAACTAAACAGGCGTAAGTCTTAAAGAAATAATAAACACCGAATTTAGGATGATATTATGAAATTTACTTTACCTCTTCTCGTCATACTACTATTATCGTTAGGCTGTGCATCACAACCTAACGACAACAGTGTTATACCTACCGAAAATGGAGTCATACCAGATGAAAGTCTAGCAAATTTTATTCGCACTGAATTAGGTTTGGCAAAATTCGATCCTATCACCAAAGATAAACTAAAAGAACTAAATGAATTAACTATTGGATGGGCAGAACCAGAAGTAAAAAGTTTGAAAGGATTAGAATATGCTACCGACTTAAAGACTTTGTTGATCAGGAATGGCTATAAAATAGAAGACTATAGCTCCATCAGCAGATTGAAGAGTCTGAACGAATTAACGCTTTATCAATTGAAGCTTAAAAATTTAAAATCATTAAGAAATTTAACACAATTGAAAATTTTATCTCTCTGGTATAATGATCTTAAAGACATCTCCTCAATCGTCCATTTGAAGAATCTAACACAATTATCTATTTCACGAAATCCAATTGCGGATATCACACCACTGCGCGAATTAACCAACCTGACGGACTTAAGTTTAGTAGAAAATCCAATTATAGATATCACACCATTAAACAAATTAACTAACCTGACGACATTACGGATTGGCAATAATCAAGTCAATGATATCACACCTCTTGCGAATTTAACAAAACTCACAACATTAAGACTCCACGATAACCATATCAGTGATATATCACCACTTTCAAGACTTACAAACCTTAAACAACTTAACATTTTCCATAATAAAGTTAAAGATGTCTCACCCCTTGCAGGATTAACAAAACTAACCACTTTAGAATTACACAATTCATTCAGTGATATCGCACCCCTTGCAGGATTAACCAACCTTAATAATCTTTATCTTTATTCCAATGTAATCAACGATATATCTGCTCTATCAAAATTAACGAATCTTATAGATTTACGTCTTGAAGAGAATTTAATATCCGATATATCACCACTGTCAGAATTGACTGATCTTAGAGCACTTAGACTCCACAACAATCAGATTACCGATATCAAACCGTTACACAAATTGACGAATCTCCAATTATTAGAGTTACACAGAAATAAAATAAGTGATATTTCCCCACTTTCACAGATGAAAGAACTAAAGGGTTTATTTCTGGGTGGAAATGATATCAAAGACATTACCCCATTAACTGGATTGTCTCAATTGACACATTTGGGATTAGAATTCAACAATATAACGGACATCAGTATCCTTGAAAATCTCAATTCTATGAGGGAACTCAATCTTCTACAGAATCCGGTACAGGATTTTACACCGATACGGAGATTACGAGAAAATAATCTTGAACTTGACATAAAAGCTCGGAACACAAGACCGGAAGAATGGACGAGGATTTATGGTCGACATGAAACACTCAATGGATTACCATTCGGTGCTGTGCGTCGACTGGGCAAGGGTGGAATAAATACGATGTTATTTTCACCTGATGGAACATTACTTGCTGTCGGTACAGATATTGGTTTGTATTTATACGAAGTATCTACTGGGAAAGAAATGGATTTACCTAACGAGAATTTTTCACAGGTCAATACCTTGGCTTTCTCACATGATGGGAAGATCTTAGCAAGTACGGGGGTATCAAACCCAGAGATTCAGCTATGGGATATCCAGAAACAGATTGCGTATTATCCTATTCCCGTTCCATCAAATGGTAGGATTAATATGTACCCAATACATTCAATACCAACAATGGCTTTTTCAAAAGACAATTCAACGCTTATCACCATTAATCATAATGGACTGATAAAACATTGGGACATACAAACCAGTAATAATATGGCATCATTAACTATTAATGCATATTCTCATAAGGGGCCAATGGCAATTAATTCTGATGGAACTATATTCGCAACTGGACGTTGGAATGGAAAAATTGGTCTATGGAAAACGACAGGCGGTGAAATGGGAAGTTGGGAACCAAATATTCTTATACAGGAGAAACCGTATAAAACATTAAAAGGACATTCACGAACCTTTGATAATAATAGTTGGATTGCTAAACTGTTTAAGATTAAAAGGGATTCAGAAATTATGTGTATCACATTCTCTCCAGATGGTAAAAAACTTGCTACAGGGAGTATGGATAAAGATGTTCAATTGTGGGATGCTGTAAAAAACAAGAAACTAAAGTCTTTTCAGGGACATACAGGTTGGGTTACTGCTGTAACAATTTCAAATGATGGAAAATACCTCGCAAGTGGTGACACAGATACTATTGTCCGTATATGGGATGTAGATAAAGGTTCTGAATTGGCTGTGCTGAAGGATCATAGGAACTGTATTCAATCACTTGCTTTTACACCAGATGGAAAAACTCTTGCCAGTGGAAGTGCTGATGGAACAATACGATTTTGGAATACTAACTCTGGTGAATTAATATATGCTTTTGCAAACGATCATTCCGAATCTGTTAAACAGGTAGTATTTTCAAAAAATGGACAGAATATATCAAGAGTGATGTTTAATGGCAACACAAAAAAGAATGATATTGAAACAGGAGATGAGATATCTTCTTTCAGGCCAGATACACATGCCAGATTAACTTACACCAGAATATCATCGGACGCTTCACTATTAGCAACTTATAACTTAGACAATTTAATTGCATTTAATCATCACGGTGTAAAAAGAAAAAAGAATTATATTAAATACAAATTTCCAGGTGGTTTTTCAACTTACAAGAAGGAAAATGAAATCTCATTATGGAATTTGCAGAATGGAGAGAAACTCAGTTCTTTCTTAGGAGGACGAGATATGGTTATCTCTCCCGATAACAGTATACTCGCCAGTAGAACAAATAAAAAAATACTATTATGGAATATTGAGAAAGGAATTGAAAGTTCTCCTATAATAGTCGATAATAGATCTTTTCTGTTTTCTCCTGATGGATCACTACTCATAATTGGGGGAGACTCTTTTGATGGCTCAGCACAGATATTTGATGTAAAAACACAACAGAATATCGCAACGATATATCAACGATGTGAACCTTTAGTATTTTCACATGATGGTTCGAAGCTTATTTGTGAAGGTTGGAATCAGGATACAATATGGGACCTTACTGAACCAGCAGTACCGAAATTAATAGGTGAGATAGATTCACATATAGACCCAATTTATACCGCTACATTTTCACCAGATAATACAATTCTCTTAGACACAAGATTTCTGTTATATGAATGGTATAGTCATGCAGAAATACAGTTGTGGGATGTTGAAACTGGTGAAAAACTACATAAACTTTATGGGCATACAGAACCGATAAATTCTCTTACCTTCTCTCCTGATGAAAAAACGCTTGCAAGTGCTTCTGAAGATGGTACAGCGCTTTTATGGGATTGGGATGAAATCATGGCTGATGTTATTCTTGAAAATAGATGGCCATCAAATAATCGATAATATTTCAATTGGAAAAATCAAGTAATACTACTATAGTTTGGACAATTTCTGAGTGTTCCTTCACCCATCTTCAAAGTGTTTGTGGTTTTTTACCACGTTATTTCGTAAATCCAACTCTGAGAAAAGTAAATAAAGATGAAATATAACATAGCCCCAGCGGGGCGAAAGGTGTGTAGAAACACCATCCAAACCAAATGGTCAAGCCCCGGGGAACGCCATAAGGCGTTCATACCGTTGATTCGAGGGGCAAAAGGCGTATTACATAAAATCTGTCCAAACTATTGTTAATACTAAGTAAAAAGTGCATCCGAAAAAGAGTATAGGTGAATCACTTCATTTTTGAAATATCACTTACATAGATTCGAATATAAAATAGTATTTATCAAACTCACTTTCAATTAAAATGGAGTCTACATTATGAAAAAACAAATTGCTGCAAGTTTCCAAAAATTTCACATCATTCCTCATGATTTAGATGAAACAGGCGACCTAAAAACCGAATGTAAAGCACAATTAGGTGAGGGGGTACGTCTTGCTGACTGGAACGACATCGTAGCTTATTTAGATGCCGGTGGTTCGTTGGATGAGTTTATTGATGCACTCAAAATACCTCTTGAATATGTCACACCAGAAGATATGGACCCGATACCAAACACCGCGTTTCGTGTTTCAATGAATGGTGAATTACACTGGCGGGGCAATCGGCACTATTTCTTTGCACGGCACGATCACAAACTACGTGGAGATTTCTTGGCACACAGAAATCTTGAAAATTACAAACTGTCATTAGGCTCGTGGTTCGGAAAAGGTGGCTTTGCTCTTTGTTACGGTGATCCAGAAGGCACAGTTGCTCCTCCTGAACCAGAAATTACAGCACCACCACGTACATCCGGTGGCTGAGGCTGTGGATGCTAAGCAGTGGCGGTGCCATTGCACATATTCTATAAATCGTATAATACTTTGTCAGAATATTAATGTCTCTTTAATATAGCATAAACTTGCAGTCAGTGCTGTGTTTCAAGACATGATTATAAACAATTCACGGATACATTTATAAAAGTATTATACGATTTCCTTTTCAAATCGTATAATACATTATGACTTCTCTGATAACGGACTATCATATATATTATGAGTCCCGTAGGGACGGAATGTTTATAGAAAATATATACCTCAAAATACCTTGAGTCCTGTAGGGACGGAATGTTTATAGAAAATATATACCTTAAAATATCTTGAGTCCCGTAGGGACGGAATGTCTATAGAAAACGTGGGTATACACTGTCTTGAGTCCCGGAGAATGCCCAAATGGTATTCATAACCCGACACCCCATAAGACGTCCCCGGGGAAACCGAAGCTACCATTACTGGGAAAGCACTAAATTGACACCATGGTGCGATTTCCTAACCGCACCATCATTTTTCTCTTAAATTCACGACAATGGATATAAATAGGATTACATCAAAATCACTTTATACCATCTTACAGAGATAAATTAATCGGGACAATCCAGCCCTTCGTATTCGCTGGTTTATATATCTTCCCTTGAAGATAGTCGGATGTGTGCCATATACAGAGATGATTTCCATCAGGCATCCAAGCCATTGACGCCAGCTTCATTGAAGTACGTGCTATCGGATATTTTTTCCCACTATCCAGATCATAAATCCAAACTTTCCATCGCAACCCAAAACAATCTTCTCGTTCTAAATATGCTAAAAAATTACCTGTAGGTGACCAAGCAGGCATCGTGTGTTTCAGTATCTGGTGTTTTGATACCTCTTTGTTGACATCAGAAATGTAAAGCAGCTTATCGTAAACTGCATCTGTCTTATTACTTCCTGATAGAACATAAGCTATACGATTTCCATCTGACGACCATCCAATTTGACGTGCGTTTTGATGACGACTTCCAAAATGTCTTATCCGTTCACCAGCAACATTTTGCACATCTACTGCTGCATATTTTACTGGCATGTTGCCTACTCTCGTTTCATGTACACTCTCAAAAGCAACTTTATCCCCATCTGGAGACCAAGTTGGAGGATGTAAATAGGTGTATGTATAACGAGATGTCTTATATTTATTTCGAGCAATGTTCTTACCACCGCTACCATCACTGTTTATACGATATACAAAGTCGTAACCTTTTTCACGTCGTCTAAATGCCAATTGGTTCGCAACAGGTGACCAAACTGGTGCAGCCCCACGTACAAGTCTTCGAATCTGTCCCAAATTCCAATCTATTGTATAAATATAACCTTCGCTATCTACATCCACCTCAAATGCCAACAGACGACTATCCAATGACCAACTGACATACGGATTATAAAAGTTTCCTGAATATAGTTGTTTTAATTGCTTTCCGTCTTTATCCATAATCCATAATTCATGTGCTTTCCAATAACTTCCACTTAAATCTTTCCGCTTTAACATCGCGACATACTCACCATTTGGACTCCATGAAGGATATTCTGCCCCTTCAATCAGATCTAAGAGTCGAGGTGTTCCACAGAAATTCTTGTTGAATAGTATGCCTTCTGTTTCTTGAAATTCTCCAAAAGAGAGTTTATCTAACCAAGCAAGTTCTTTGTTAGGGAGTTGAACTTGATACCAATCTTCTGAGGTGTTGTATATTGGTAATTCTGAACCATCATTCAGAAAAAACATAGGTGCAGATCCATCTTGTTCATTATATACAGGGGCGTTATCTCTTGCTACCACACCATAATTACCATGGCTGTCTATTGAATCAATGTTATTATCTTCATTGGAAAATGCATACACCGATCCATCTAAAGATGTAAAATAGAGAAGACCGTTTGAAATAGCTGGTGCGGCATCCACAGGTCCTCCAACTTGATGTGTCCATATCTCAGTTTTTGTCGTTGCATCGAAGGCATGTATCTTACCCGTACGTGATCCAATATAGACTTTGCCATTAGCAGTTATTGGAAAACTTTTACTGGCTTCTGTAGAACTACGCCATACATTTGCATTGTATTGGGGGGTGATTGGACGGAACTCAGCGTTTGAACAACCATATTCGATCCCGTTTATAGAAACTGTCCCCTTACGTTCTGATGTGATCTTACCTGTAATAGCATTCAATAGATATATATGTGTTGGAAATGTACCTGCGTATACTGTACCATCAAATACAACTGGTGGTGAATCCATCCAACTTTTCGATTTGAATTCCCATAGTTTATCTCCTGTAATCGCATCAAGCGCAATTATCCTATGATCACGTGTATTGAAGAATACACGTCCTCCCCAGATTGCTGCAGAATATCTAATTTCACTCTGGGCATTAAATACCCATTTGATTTCCCACTCGTTGGCATTCAGGGCATAAAGTTTTCCATCTTCAGATCCAACGTATACGATTCCGTATGCAACGACTGGGGATGCTTTAATCGGACCACCAGTCTTGAATTTCCATATCTGTTGAAGGGGTGGGTTTATGTTCTCATCTGGACTACGACCTGATAACTGTAGGTCATTCATGAACATATGCCAATCTTTTACACCAGTATGGAGAATTGGTGGCATAAGGACATCCGGAGATACTGATTCAACTGTTTCCGATGGAGATTCCTCAGGTTTGTCTTGGGAATTACAACTTAGAAAGGTATGACAGAAAACAAACAGAAATAGAAGCGATATGACCTTGTTGATTTGAGACATAGAAGGGAATTGTGAAGTTGGAAGTAAATTGAGGTAACGAAAATCCGTTACACTAATATAGCATGTTGAGGTTGTAGTGTCAAGTTTACTTGAAAATCGCTGTAAAATGTGGTAAAATTCCTTCTTTATGACAAGTATAGATGTCAAGTAATAGACAGTGAGTATTATGAATAAATTATTGGCAGAAGTTGATCCACAGGTTGTTGAAATTACAACAAAAGACTTGGAACGTCAACAAAATACACTGATGTTAATTCCTTCGGAGAATTACGCCAGTCGGGCTGTGATGGAAATTCAGGGAAGTATCCTGGCAAATAAATATGCCGAAGGATATCCAGGCGAACGTTACTATAACGGGTGTCAGTTTATGGATGATGTGGAATCACTTGCTATCAACCGGGCTAAAGCATTGTTCGGGGCTGAACATATAAATGTACAACCCCATGCCGGAAGCCAAGCGAATATGGCTGTCTACCATGCTCTTCTGGAACCGGGAGATACTATTCTCGGTATGTCTCTTAGTCAAGGCGGGCATCTCACACACGGTGCTACTGTAAATTTTTCCGGAAACCTATACAATATCGCTGCATACGGTGTGGACGTTGATTCTGAAATGATTGACATGGATGAGGTCGGACGTCTCGCAAAAGAACATCGTCCGAAACTTATCGTTGTAGGGGCAACAGCATACCCAAGACACTTTGACTTTGAAGCATGGCGAAAAATCGCTGATTCAGTAGAGGCATATTTACTTGCGGATATTGCACATATTGCTGGTCTAATCGCTGGAGGGGCACATCCTGACCCTGTTCCGTATAGTGATGTGGTCACAACTACTACCCATAAAACTCTTCGAGGTCCTCGCGGCGCAATGATTATGTGTAAGGCTGAATATGCTGATAAAATTGATCGAGCTGTTTTTCCCGGATTACAGGGTGGACCGTTCCTACATACTATCGCCGCAAGAGCTGTCGCATTTAAAGAAGCAAGCGAACCAGAATTCAAAACATATCAAGAACAGATCGTTAAAAACGCAAAAGCACTCGCAAAACGACTCATGGAAAACGGGTTTCGATTAGTTAGTGGTGGTACAGATAACCACTTAATGTTAATTGATCTTACATCAAAATATGAGAAAATGAGTGGACGACAAGCTGCAGATCATTTGGAAGATGCAGGCATAATTGTCAATAAGAATACAATTCCATTCGATAAGAGGAAGCCAAAGACTACCAGTGGTCTACGACTTGGCACTCCTATGGTTACAACACGCGGAATGAATGAAGAGGCAATGATACAAATCGCAGATTTTATTACTGAAGCTCTTGAGGGAAGACAGAAAAAATCGATTAAACTGCGAATCCAAGAAGAGGTTAAGGAATTCTGCGCGCAATTCCCTATTTATGAATATCTGAATTAACGTGAGTTTGATGTTAACTATTTTAACTTCATATATACAAAATAATACGTTTATAGACCCAGAATAACCTAACAAGTACGGTTTCAAACTGAACCGAGACAACATTCGGGATTACCAAATTCACGTTGAATTAAAGATCGCAGGTAACCAAAGGGAAATACAAAAGAAATTGGACTATTACGCTGCACTCGCCTACATTGAGCAGTTCATTGACTATGAAAGAAGTCCTGACTTTTCTCGACAGGCACGATTCTATAATCTAAATCGTATATCACAACTACTTGAACTGCTTGGGAACCCACACGAGAAATTGAAAGTTGTCCATGTTGCTGGGAGTAAAGGTAAAGGATCAACTGCTGCAATCATCACATCTGTCCTAATACAGGCAGGATACAAGACCGGTTTATTTACCTCACCACATCTCATTACACCACGGGAACGATGTCGTATTGATAATGACCTGATTTCTGAAGTTGATTTCGCACATTATCTTAATAAAATCAAACCTGCAATTGAAACGACTTCTGAATCACAATTCGGGAGAGTATCGTTTTTTGAGATTTATACTGCTCTCGCTTTCACCTATTTTGCGGATAAACAAACTGACTTCGCTGTTATTGAAGTTGGTTTAGGTGGAAGACTTGATGCCACAAATGTCGTAAAACCTGTCATATCTGTCATTACCCCAATAGGATTAGAGCATACTGAGATATTAGGCGAGACATATACTAAAATAGCAGCAGAAAAAGCAGAAATCATCAAAGAAGGATGTCCTGTAGCAATCGCTCCACAACATCCTGATGCCCTTAAAATTTTCGAAAAAGTTGCAAATCAACGAAATGCACCTATAATTAATGTAAAGAATATACAACTTGAGGAATCCAATAATATAAAAAAGAATACTAAACTCAATTCTGACGGTATACCTATAGCACAACAATTTGATATAGAAACGAATTCCGAAAGTTATCCAGATCTTATATTAAGCCTACTCGGATACCATCAGTATGTAAATGCAACAACTACAATCGCAGCGATTGAAGGTTTAGAATTACAAGGATATAAAATTAAGAAAGAATGTGTGTATGAAGGGTTTCGGAAGGTACAATGGGATGGACGTTTACAACTGATCAAATCTTCTCCACTTGTAATACTCGATGGGGCACATTCCCCTATTTCTATGCAAGCACTTATTCATTCCATTCGTAATACATACAATTACGCAAGAGTGGTTTTCATCGTTAGTTTAATGAGAGATAAGGACATAAATAAAATTGGAGGAATCATCGCAAAGATTGCAGATTCCGTTGTAACCACTCAAGTTTCGGATAACCCACGTGTCATACCAGCAGATATAATCAAGAATAATTGGATGGACATTTGCAAGAAAGTTGTCGCATGTCCAAATTCAGAAGAAGCAATCAATAAAGAAATAGAAAACGCATCACCGACAGATTTAATATGTATTACGGGTTCACTCTACCTTGTCGGTCAAGCACTTGAATTGTTCAAAACGAAATATGAACCTAAAAGAGAGGTTATTAATGCGTGAAATCAATTGCCAAAGATGGTGGTTAAATTGGAAGTTATTACTAACAAGTTTACCCATATTTAGTTTAGCCACCACGGCTTTTGGCCAAACACCAACAGACTCTCCACCACCAATACCAGGTATTTGGTGGATTGCTCCTATTGGGGCAATCATCGCTTTAGCTTTTGCATACTTCTTTTACCGCTCTGTCATGAAACAGGATGAAGGTAATGAAACTATGCAGGAAATTGCACAAAATGTTCGTGATGGTGCAATGGCGTACCTCAGACAACAGTATAAAGTGGTGGGAATCGTCTTCGCTGTTCTTTGTATCATCTTTATATTCATGGCTTTTGTCCTAAAAGCACAAAACGAAGTTATACCTTTTGCCTTCCTAACAGGAGGGTTTTTCTCTGGACTCTGTGGTTTCCTCGGTATGAAAACCGCTACGAATGCTTCTGCACGTACTACAAGTGCTGCTATGAAGGGGCTCAACGCCGGTTTAAAGGTGTCATTCCGTGCCGGTGCTGTCATGGGATTGATTGTCGTTGGGTTTGCACTCTTGGATATTACCGGATGGTTTTTGATTCTATATTATTTATTTCCAAAAATACTACCCGGCTTTTTAGGGTCAAATCCACTACCCCAAATTACTGTTATTATGCTTAGTTTTGGTATGGGGGCTTCAACACAGGCATTATTTGCTCGTGTGGGAGGTGGAATTTATACAAAAGCCGCAGATGTCGGGGCTGACCTTGTCGGAAAGGTTGAAGCTGGCATTCCTGAGGATGACCCTCGAAATCCTGCTACTATTGCTGACAATGTTGGCGATAACGTCGGAGATGTGGCTGGCATGGGTGCGGATCTTTATGAATCTTATGCAGGATCAATTCTCGCAACTGCTGCACTCGGTGTCGCTGCCGTTGCTGCCACAGAGCACGATAATATGCTCCTTCAGTTGAAATACCTATCTGCCCCTATGATTATCGCAGGTATCGGAGTTATTCTCTCAATCATAGGTATATATATGGTTCGCACAAAAGAAGGTGCTACCATGAAGCAGTTGATGGGATCGCTCAACCTCGGTATTAACGGGAGTGCTTTAGGGATTGCAATTGTTTCTCTTCCGGTATTGATTTTTCTTGATCTTCCAAACAAATGGCAAATTTGGGGCGCAATTGTTACAGGACTTGTAGCAGGAATAATTATCGGTAAAGTTACCGAGATATTTACTTCACATGAATATAAACCTACACGTGCCATTGCAAAACAGGCACAGACTGGTCCAGCTACTGTAATTATAGAAGGGATTGCTGTCGGTATGGAATCCACGGCTATTCCTGTGATTACGATTATCACTGGTGTCGCAATTAGCTACTACCTTCCCGGGGGTGCTCAGGAACCTTTGATGGGACTCTACGGTGTAGGGATTGCTGCTGTTGGTATGTTGGCGACACTTGGAATTACACTCGCTACAGATGCATACGGTCCGATCGCTGACAACGCCGGGGGAAATGCTGAGATGGCTCAGTTGGACGAAAGTGTTAGGGGACGAACTGATCAATTGGATGCTCTCGGAAATACCACTGCCGCTACTGGTAAAGGTTTTGCTATCGGATCCGCAGCACTCACTGCACTCGCTCTTCTTGCAGCATATCTTGAAGAGATACGTTATGGACTTATCCATTTAGCAGAAAAAACGCATTTGGAAATTCCTGGTGAAGGAAGTGTGGAGACATTAAAAGTCTCTGTAAGTCAATTTATGGATTTCTATAATGTGACTTTGATGAATCCTCAAGTTCTCATTGGACTATTCATCGGTGCTGTTATGGCATTCTATTTCTGTGCATTAACAATGAAAGCAGTTGGACGTGCAGCGGGGGCTATGGTAGAAGAGGTTCGTCGTCAATTCCGTGAAAAACCCGGTATTATGGAGGGAACAGAAAAACCCGATTACGCACGGTGTGTTGAGATCTCTACTGCTGGGGCACAACGGGAAATGATATATCCATCACTAATTGCTATTATTGTACCTGTCGCCGTTGGATTACTCTTCAATGTCGCTGGTGTTCTTGGATTGCTTGCAGGTGGATTAGCTTCTGGCTTCGTCTTGGCTATCATGATGGCAAATGCTGGTGGCGCATGGGACAATGCTAAGAAGTTTATTGAAGAGGGAAGTCATGAAGAAGAATACGGCGGAAAAGGATCTGAACAGCACAAAGCAACTGTTGTTGGCGACACTGTCGGTGATCCGTTTAAAGATACCTCCGGTCCTTCTCTTAACATTCTTATCAAGTTAATGTCTATGGTATCTGTTGTTTTCGCAGGTCTTATCGCAAAGTATGGTGGTGTTTTTAGTTCTTGGATAGGTATGCAATAATCTCGATCCATTAACGACGATTAAAATAAAAAATTGTTATATCGCAGACCGGTAGGTGCGGTTTCCCAACCACGAGGAATGCCTAAATGGCATTCACAGGACCCCGATGCTTCCACTACTGGGTGTACACTAAATTGACACCTATGGTATGCAATAATTTCAAGCACAACTAATAATAATGGGAAAATGATACATGAGTATAAAACATAAATTCGCTATCATCTTATGCATTCTGATTATCAGTGCTATGGCGTGTGATAAGTCACCTAATCCAATGAAGGATACTCTATCTGTATCTAATGACAATGGGGAACCAATTGACACTACTTATATTGGTAAAGTAGTAATCGGTGAGATGGATAAAAAGTACGGTGATGATCCTTTTAAACTCAATTCCGCTATGATTCAAGATGACTTATTAAAAGTAAGTGTGTCTTATAGTGGGGGATGTAAATCCCATGAATTCACTTTGGTTGCATCTGATGAATTTCTTGAGTCAGATCCTGTTCAGCTAATGGCTTCTATAGTTCATGATGATAATGACGACTCGTGTGAAGCATACCCGACAGAAGATTACTATTTTGATCTTACACCTATAAAGACTATGTATCAGAAAGCTTATCGACAGGATGCAGGTACGATTGTTATCAATCTCAAAGATAATACGGATGGTGACCTTGTCTACAAATTTGAGAAGTAATCCTATCTCAGAGATTATTTTCAAATAATATAACCCAAGTTGCTACTAATGGATTTTGATCGTTTCAACACAGTTTTTCAGTCACTTTCCTCACCCCAGAGGGGTGAAATGTCTATAGAAAATGGTATATCAACATCCTGCACTCCAGCGGAGTGCTATGTAAGTAAATAGGTGACAACTTGGGTTAATATAACAATTAGAATTCCAAATTCTACGTTAATAATCCTATCTCTACCTCGGTTCTTTATACTTTTAGGAGAACATAGAAAATGCCTAATAAACTGAAACCCCGTAGTTATGCTATAACTGATGGTCCAGATCGTGCTGCAGCACGTACAATGCTTATGTTCGGTGATGGTGGACTATCTCCAGAAGATCTTGATAAACCTATTATCGGGGTTGCCAATACATGGATTGAAATTGGACCCTGTAATTTCCATCTAAGACGTCTCGCAGCAAAAGTTAAACAGGGGATTCGTGATGCAGGTGGTACTCCGCTTGAATTCAACACCGTAAGCATATCTGATGGTATTACGATGGGAACAGAAGGCATGAAAACATCCCTGATTAGCCGAGAAATCATCGCAGATTCGATTGAGTTGGTTTCTATCGGCAATATGTTTGATGCCGTTATAACTCTCTGTGGATGTGATAAGACCGTACCCGGTACAGTGATGGCTTTGTCCAGAATAGATATTCCATCTCTAACCCTATATGGCGGATCTATCATGCCGGGAAATTTCCAAGGACGTGATGTTACAATTCAAGATGTATTTGAGGCAGTTGGACAACATGCCGAAGGCACAATCACTGTGGAAGAATTGGATGACTTAATTAGCAAAGGTTGTCCTGGACCCGGTGCTTGTGGGGGACAGTTCACTGCCAACACCATGGCAACTGCTGTTGAAATGTTAGGTATTGCTCCTATGGGAAGCGGAAGTGTTCCTGCTGTGGCAGAAGAAAAAGACGAAGAAGCATACAAAGCTGGTAAACTTGTTATGGATATGTTGGCTGCAGACAGACGTCCAAGTCAAATTATTACACGGAAGTCCATAGAAAACGCTATTACCTCTGTTGCTGCAACTGGTGGATCTACGAACGGTATTTTACATCTACTCGCTATTGCCTATGAAGCACAAATTCCGTTGACAATTGAAGAATTTGATGTGATTAGCAAAAAAACACCTGTATTGGCAGATCTAAAACCTGGTGGACAGTTTGTTGCTACCGATCTATACGAAGCCGGTGGTATCCAATTCCTCGCTAAACGATTAGCAGAAGCAGGATTACTCCATACTGATGAACTTACTGTAACAGGTAAAACGATTGGGGAAGAAGCCAACTTAGCTGATGAAACACAAGGTCAAATAGTTGTTAGACCTGTAGATGAACCGTTGAAACCCACTGGCGGATTTGCTATATTGAAGGGTAATTTGTCACCGGATGGATGTGTCATCAAGTTGGCAGGACAAGAGAAAACACTTCATCGCGGACCAGCACGTATCTTTGAACGTGAAGAGGACACATTCGCAGCGATTAAAGGCGGAGAGATCAAGCCGGGAGATGTTGTTGTGATCCGTTATGAAGGTCCAAATGGTGGTCCAGGAATGCGTGAAATGTTAGGTGTAACTGCTGCCCTTGTTGGTGCTGGATTAAGTGAAGATGTTGCACTTCTCACGGATGGCAGATTTTCTGGAGCAACTCACGGATTTATGATATGTCATGTCGCCCCAGAAGCATCTGTAGGCGGTCCTATTGCAATACTCGAAGAGGGAGATGAAATCGTAATTGATGCTGAAGCGAGACGGCTTGATGTATCACTCTCTGATGATGAAATAAAGGCGCGTTTTGAAAAATGGACACCTCCTGAACCCCGTTATACCCGTGGTGTCATGGCAAAATATGCAAAATCCGTTTCTTCCGCTTCTGAAGGTGCTGTCACTGGATAGATATCTTGAATAAGAACGAAGTATTACGATAAGGGACAGATGAATCAACTGTCCCTTATTCATTTAATCATGAAATAGAAAAACCTTGTCAGATAAAGTAGATTTCTGTAGAATATGCTTAGTCTTGATGAGGATATTTTGCCATATTTTCAAGTATTTAGTGAGATATTGACTACTTAAATGTGTCAAACTGAATCTGGAATTTAGAATGATATGACGAACTAGGAATATATACATCCCATCTATATGTAAATATCTGCTGTATTAGAATGGAGATTTTATGGAATTGTATGAAGAACTAAATAACCTGTCAAAGAGAATTCGCAAATACATAGATAATAATCAGGTAAAAGGTGAACAAGCAACGATAAATTTTCTGATTAAACCATTTTTGCATGTTTTGGGCTTTGACGATACTAATCCAGCGGAAGTTGTACCAGAATTCACTGCTGACATCGGGATAAAAAAAGATGAGAAAGTTGACCTTGCTATCTTCAAAGAAGGTAAAGTACTCATGCTGATTGAGTGTAAAGATTGTAACTCAGGATTATCGCAAAAGGATCTTACACAACTCTTTCGTTACTTTACAGTAACTGACGCCCGAATTGGGATATTAACCAATGGTGTTCTATATAAATTATTCACTGATTTGGATAAACCAAATCTTATGGACACCAAACCCTTTTTTCAGTTCAACATGACTGAAATATCACCATCGGTGGCAAATGTATTATACTTTCTTACAAAAGATAACTTTAATTTGAATAAAATTCTCTCTACTGCTATTGACTTGAAGCATCGAATAGACATAAAAGATATCTTAAGAAAACAACTTGACACACCTACTAATGATTTTGTTGAGTTTTTTCATAAGACTGTAAAATCACAGGTAGAAAAACAGGCATTTACAGATATTGTTAAACGTGCGTTTAATGAGTTTCTTGGTGAAACATATAATGAATTGTCAAACGGGAATGAGGTTGAAGAACAACCAAACGAAAGTGATGAAGATAGAGAACAAATTGGTGTTAATGATGAGAAACCAAAAACAAGTAAGGACCGTCAAATTGTACTCACTAATATAAAAGTAACAATGCCTGATGGGAGTGTAATATATCATCATAACGGAAATGAAACATATCTTGATGCACTTGAAAAGTTAGGACTGGAAGAAGTAATGCGTGTCCGTCCTAACATTGTATCAATAGAACAATTTTCCCACGCCATCAAAGGAGTCAAACGAGGAAAATATTGGGTCAGAGGTGGCCAAAAATTTAGTACAGGTGCGAAAATAAGGGAACTAAAGAAGATTGCGGATCTGCTAAATATATCAATAAAAGTAGAACAGCTTGAAAAGAAAACATAGTCCGATTGAATCTAATGTACTCTTGGTACTATACCAAGATATTAAAGGAATCAAACAAGGAATTAAGACTCCAAAGAAAGAACTTGATTTAATTCATAAAACATTGAACCGTGCAAAAGAACTCGCACATGAGGAATCGTAAAATGAGTCAAGAAAAGATTGAATATGAAATAGGTAGTGGGAATGTATTTCAAGATCTGGGATTTCCTAATTCAGAAGAAGAACTCATGAAAGCACGCTTAGCTTCATTCATATATCACATTATAACAGATGCATCTATAAAAAAAGATAAAGCAGTCGAGATTTTGGACATCAGTGATAAGGAACTTAATTCCCTTTTGAAGGGTAGACTTGCCGACTATTCTCTTGACCAATTGCTTTCATTTCTTGGTAAGTTGGGACATGATGTTGAAATTGTTCTACACAAGAGACCTGAAAACAAACCATCAACAGGTTTGCGTATAACAACTACAACAGAATAGTATAAATAATCTGAAAGTCCTCCATAAAATGGAAACCAATTCCTATACCTTTCACATCACCCCAGAGCAGAATGGAGAACGACTGGATAGGTTTCTGATCAAACAAACTGAAGATATATCCCGAACCTATTTACAGAAACTGATTCGGGACAATGCTGTCACGGTAAATGACAAAATCCCAAAACAACCCAGTTATAAACTCCGTACTGGGGATAAAATCCAACTAACAATTCCAGATGCCCAACCCTTAGAAACCTTACACCCTGAAGATATTCCCCTTGACATCCTATTTGAAGATAGCCATCTGATAGTTCTAAACAAACCCGCGGGTATGCTTGTCCATCCTGCAAGTGGCGTGAATTCTGGCACACTCGTTAACGCATTGCTTTCACACTGTAACGATTTATCTGGTATCGGTGGAGTAGAAAGACCCGGTATTGTTCATAGATTAGATAAAGATACTTCAGGGATTCTTGTGGTCGCAAAAACAGATGTTGTTCATCGTAACCTGTCCAAGCAGTTTGAGGAACATACGATTACACGGCAATATGTCGCTGTAGTTTGCGGTATACCTGAAGAAATATCAGGTACAATTGATGCTCAAATAGCAAGGAGCAGACGTGATAGAAGAAGGATGACAACTGTGAAATCTGATGGACGACGTGCAATTACACATTTTCAAGTTTTGGAGATATATGGTAGATTTGCCTTGGTTCAATTGACTTTAGAAACAGGACGGCTACACCAGATACGGGTACATCTACGACACATCGGACATCCGGTTGCTGCAGATCCGATTTATGGTGGTGAACATCGCGCTTTAGGGGACGCTGAGACAAATCCACTGAAGCATGCACTCTTATCACTTAAACGACAGGCACTACACGCACGCACCTTAAAATTTAAGCATCCAGTCACCGATGAACAGATGTATTTTTCAGCAGAAAAACCCGCAGATCTGTATAGACTCGTAAATGAATTAAGGATGTCCATTCGGACATATTCCTAACATAGAAAATATTACCTAAAACAGTAGGAAAACAACCGGATATTATGATATTATGTTACTATCAACAGATGTGATAGGAGAAGGATATGGAATATGTCAATTTTGGTAAAGCGGGTGTAAAAGTAAGTCCGCTTGCTTTAGGATTAGGTTTACGGGGACAAGGGGATGAAAACGCAGCACAACGATTGATTGAACACGCTATTGATTCAGGAATCAATTTTATTGATTGTGCAAATATATACGGTCCAATGGATGACCGCGCCAATATCGGCCGATCCGAGGTTATACTTGGAAAAGCAATCAAAGGAAAACGGGACGATGTAGTAATTTCCTCAAAGGTGTGCAGTAACATCGGTCAAGGTCCAAACGATTACGGGTTATCTCGATACCATATCATGCGAGAGATTGATCGATCCTTGAAACGTTTGGATACTGATCATATAGATGTTTATCTAATACATGTTACGGATGATACTACACCCCAGGAAGAGACTATTCGCGCATTAGACGATCTGGTTCGATCTGGAAAGGTGCGATACCTTGGGTGTTGTAACCATCAAGCATGGGAAGTATGTAAGGCACTCTGGATTGCAGACAGTATTAACGCTACACCTTATATGTGCGTTCAGAATATGTATAACCTACTCAATCGTGATTTGGAAACAGAATTGTTCGGCTTAGTTCGTGAAGAAGGACTTGGGGTAATGTGTTATAGTCCGTTATCAGTAGGTCTCTTGAGTGGTGTTTATTCTCCAGATGAACTACCGTTGGAAGGAACGCTTTGGGCAACACGGTATAGAGAGGAATTCGACCGTCGCATGAGCGGTGCTACAGGAAAGGTAATCAGTACACTTAAACGTCTGGCAGATGAGATAGGTAAAACACCTGCACAACTTGCTGTGGCATGGGTAGTATCACACCCAGAGGTATCTGTTGCTATTAGCGGTAGTGATACAATTGAACAGTTAGATGATACTCTCGGTGGAGTTGGCTGGGAATTGGATGCTGGAATACGGGAAGAATTGGATGAAGTGTCTCGTTCGTTTGTTAGGTTAACCGCTCCACCATTTTAATATAGTGTTCTATCCACATTCAAATGACGGGTAATGGCATTCATAGGGACGGGGTTACCCTATCTGATATACCCGTCATTTATGACTTGTCAGAGCAGTAGTTATAATTTAACTAATTGGATTCCTCAGCAGCAAGTTCCCATATCAATGCAGTTCCATCTGAACTTCCACTTACAAGGGTTTTTCCATCTGGACTAAACCCAACACTATTTACACTACCTGTATGACCCTTTAATCGTAAGAGCAATGTGCTTGATTTAATATCCCAGAGACATATTGTATTATCCCAACTTCCACTAACGAGAATTCTTCCATCCGGACTAAAAGATACACAGGTAACATTATCTGTATGTATAGGTAGACTCTGTATGGATTTACCTGTCTTTACATCCCACAAGCCAATTGTATTATCCCAACTTCCACTTGCTAATGTTTCTCCATCTGGATTGAACATCACACTACTTACCCGTTCTGTATGCTTGGCCAAAGTATGTTTCATTGCACCAGTCTGTGTATCCCATAATCGTATGGTATTATCATAACTTGCACTTGCCAGAATGTTCCCATCCGGACTAAAAGAAATGCCTGAAATATGTTCCTTATGTCCCTGAAAGGAATTGAGATTATCCCCGGTCTGTATACTCCAAAAATTGATGATATTATCTTCATCAGTTGATCCTGCGAGTATAGTTCCTTCTGGGTTAAATGTTAGATTGAAAAACCCATCCGTAGGAACTCTAAAGGTATGTATAGATGTTCCTGTCGTGATATCTCGCAAAAGTATGTTGTGATCGTCATGGCTTGCACTGGCTATTGTTTTACCGTCTGGGCTAAATACTATGCTGGAGACAAACCAGGTATGTCCAGGCAATTCCTGTAGAAGTTTGCCTGTTAGTCTATCCCACAATAACACATAACCTTTTTTACTGCTATCAGTTGCTATTATCTCACCATTTGGAGGCAATGTTATAACACCACCTATATTTCTTGATCCATTAAACTCCAGAATATGGTTCCCAGATTTTGTATCCCATAGACATACTGATTCCTCAGTACTTCCAGTTGCAAATCTGTCCCCATCCGGACTAAAGACAATACTTCTAAAATCATCCGTATGTCCTTTGATAATTCGTAAAGATTCACCTGTTTCCACATCCCAAAAATGAATTCTCTTATCCCAGATTCCTATACTGACGAGGGTATTTCCATCTGGACTGAATACGACATCAATCACTCCACCTGCTGTATGTCCTTTGAGGATATGTATGGATTCACCTGTTTCAATATCCCACAATCGTACTGTTCTATCCCAGCTTGTAGTTGCTACTGTCTCTCCATTTGGGCTGAATGCTCCCGCTAAGAGGTTTTTCTCATGACCTATGAATGTATTAAGGTGTTTACCTGTTTCGACATCCCAAATACGTGCTGTCTGATCCCAACTTGTGGTTACAAGGGTTTCACCATTCGGACTAAACTCTACCTCCCATATTCTATTCGTATGTCCATATAGTGTCTGTAAGGATTTTCCATTTCGTATGTCCCATATCCGTGCGGTATTGTCGACACTTCCACTTGCCAACAGTTCACCATTAGGACTGAACGCAACACTGTTGATACTATTAGTATGTCCAGTCATTGTTCCAAGTAATGTTCCAGTTCTCACATCCCATAGGCGGATTATTTTATCTTTACTTCCAGTTGCCAACGTTAATCCATCCGGACTAAATGCCACGCTATTAACTTCAGAAATATGTGGCATAAACAGATTGAGTTTTTCACCACTGTTTGCATCGTGTATCCAAATCCCTATTGTAGTCGCAACTGCTAATAGTCTTCCATCAGGCGAGTATTTTATCTCTTTAATTGTACCTTTACCCAGGCGTAATTTCGCACCTTCAGGTAAACCCCATTTTCTGTAGTCTTCCGCATTAGTGTTTGTAACTAAAACAACAATCAATATCAGATATAAGGATACAAGTAATTTTTTCAATAATAAGTCTCCTGTAAATTGGTG
>JAGFCA010000014.1 GCA_022394755.1 Candidatus Poribacteria bacterium | reverse complement strand
TATTGATGGAAAGTTTGTTGAAACTAAAAAAGGGGAACTTGTGTAGGGAAAACGGAATGTGGTAAAGGTACAAAACTCGTAGCGATTACAGAAAAGCGAGGTAGACCTATAGGTGTTTTTGATTTGTAGTGCTTCTTGTCATGAAGTGGGTCTTGTTGAACCGACATTAGATGCCTGTTTTGTAAGTGAGACGCCGGTAGTTCTAATAGGAGACAAAGCGTATGACTCAGATCCTTTAGATTTGTCGTTGCGGGGGCGAGGTATTGAGATGGTAGCACCTCACAAAAAGAACTGTAAACGGGTAGCGACACAGGATGGTCTTCGTTTACGCCGCTATAAACACCTTTTCAAAGTAGAGCGTTTTTTCAGTTGGATAGAAGACTATCGTCGTTTAGTAGTGCGTTGGGAATATCATGCTGAAAACTACTTAGGTTTTGTACTTCTTGCTTGTATGTGTATGCTAATAAAGTATTTATGAGTTAGGCTGTAGCCAAAAAAGAAAAAATTAATATTTAACCTAATTTTTGCAAATTTATAGTGAGATGTATAATTGACTTTACTAGTCTTATCAGGTTTGATTGTATTGTTAGCATCCAAAATTTTGAAAAAGAAATATTTGAAAGTACATAGTAGATTTGATAAGATGTTGACACAAGGTAGTCTCCTAAGTTGGGATTTATTATTTCTGAAGTTAATCTTATGGAACAAACAGAATCAAAAGAGTTAATGGGTTTTGAAGCACATCGAAACGAATTACAAGGTGTTTCAAAATGGATTTATGAAGTCATTGCTGTATTTTTCGTTGGATTCTATATCTACAGTGCAGGTTTTGGTTCCGCATCAGAACAGTATCATCTCGGTTTCTATCTTCTCCTCACTTTTTTCCTTATAGGAATACTCTATAAAGTCTCCTCTAAATCCCCCTCATCACGACCATCAATTATTGACATCATACTCATGATATTGAGCATCTGCTCAATTGGGTATTGGATAATAGATTACACGAATATCGCATATCGTGCTGGCGAATATACATCTATAGATTTAGTAATGGGGGCAATTGGACTCATTATCAGTATAGAGGTAAGTCGACGTACAGTAGGTTGGGGATTACCGATAATTGCCGCAGTTGGTATTCTATATGCACTTTTTGGTCGGTATATGCCAGAAGTAATTTCCCATCAAGGATTTACACCTCGTCGTATTATTGAACACTGCTTCTTTGGTCAGGATGGAATTTTTGGCATCATGGCAAAGGTCATGGCAACCTATGTCGTACTTTTTATTTTCTTCGGTGCATTCTTAGAAAAATCTGGGGTAGGACAGTTCTTCATAGACCTTCCTATGTCCCTAACAGGTAGGTCAATTGGTGGTGCAGCGAAAGTATCGGTGGTTACCTCAGGATTCTTCGGTTCCGTTGCAGGGAGCGCGATAGCAAATACTGTCACGACGGGAGCTTTTACAATCCCATTAATGAAACGGACAGGATTTCGTCCTCATATTGCGGGGGCAGTTGAAGCATCAGCCTCTGTTGGTGGACAATTTCTTCCTCCTGTCATGGGGGCAGGGGCATTCTTGATCGCTGAGAGAACAGGTTTACCCTATAGTAAAATAGCTCTCATTTCTATTGTGCCTGCAGTGCTCTATTTTTTATCTGTATGGGTAATGGTGCATTTTGAGGCAAAAAAACAAGGTCTTCAACCCATTCCCGAAGATGAAATACCCAAATTTACAACACTCCTTAAGACCGGATGGTTTTACTTATTACCCTTAATCACACTTATTCTCTCTCTTATGCAGGGATATTCTGCCTATAAGTCTGCTTTTTTCTCAATACTTGTCACAATAATTGTAAGCTACTTCAGACCAGACACTCGCTTAACCCCTAAACGTATATGGGAAGCGATGGTGACAGGTGCTAAAAACTCACTCGCTATTGGTGGGGCAGTTGGAACAATTGGTATCATTGTCGCTGTTATTGACTTAACAGGTTTGGGTGGTATGTTCCCAGAATTGATACTCTCTGTAGCAGGAGATAACCGCGCAATTGCAATTTTACTACTCGGAGCTGCATCCTTAGTCTTAGGAATGGGGATTCCGGTAACCGCTGCTTATTTAATTACATCACAGTTAGCAGTTCCAATACTCACAGAGATGGGTATTTCCATAATAGTTGCACACCTAATTATCTTCTGGTTGAGCCAAGATTCAAATATTACACCACCAGTTGCATTGGGTGCCTATGCAGGTGCTGCAATAGCACGCGCTGACCCGTGGAAGACCGGATGGGCATGCTTCAAGTTCGCAAAAATGTTGTATGTAATGCCACTTCTTTTTGCATATACACACATTCTTTTAGAAGGTACACTTATACAAAACACATTCTCTGTTACGACAGCATTCGTTGGCACAATTATATTCTCAATTCTGACGATGGGTTACTTCAAACGGAAAACGCACTGGTACGAGACAATTCTATTGGCTATATCAACATTTCTTGCATTTACAAATGTTATCTGGATGTCTGTTGGAGGGGTTGTAATACTGGGAATTGTATACTATCTACAGAAGAAACCAGAATCTGTCAATGTGAGGTAATAATCTCTTGAAGTCGGTAAAGGATATTATTAGCAATACTTCTATTTAATTCTTCATTAAATATCTCAACTGCTCTACCCGCACGATATAAATTTCCACGATAATAACGTTGAAATATGAAGTATGTCCACATTACCGCATCAACATAATTCTGTTCTAAAATACTATCAACCGTTACATAACCAAGGGCACTATTTAATCCGAGTGCGTTTAAACCGCTTTTCCAATTCCCTGCATAGATTTGTCCACTTCCGGGGAGAATACCAGATAAAAATTTAGCAACTGACTCCGATTTATAGGGTGGATTAACTGTTTCTTGAAATAGGGCAGCAAGTTTCTCATCTTGTGTGTATTCATTTATTGTTTTCTGTGCTTCTTCCCATCTGAATTGGTAGAGGTAGGTTACCCCTTGTAAGAGAAGTGCTCGTTTATACAATGTATCAGATGGTATACGAAATAATACCTTAATTAATTCTAATCGAGCAAGATCGTAATTCTTATTAGCAATGAGAGTTACGGCAAGATCAATTTGATACTCAGACTTTTGTTCTTTATCAGAAGTACGGATTACAGATTGTCTGAATGAATTAATTGCTTCTGTTAATAGGCCTTGATTTCGATGGAGAATTCCTATACGGTGATAGATTTCAGGAACTTGAATGTCATTAGGATGGAAAAAGAGAAACCGTTTATATTCTGTTGTCGCAGCATCAAAATTATTTAATTTCGTATAGTGTTCAGCAAGAGTAATAGGTGAGACTTCTGCATGGGAATTGAAGGGTGAAAATAGAAAAAAACCAATGAAGAGTAAAGGTATAATTTTTTTCAAATTATTTTATTCCTAATAACAATATATGTATCAGCATTCAATCATATAGGTCTTATAATCAAATTGATAAAATTACCTATTATAGTCTACCATAATCAGCCTAAATCCCACAACATTACATTCAGCAGATGTTGCTTCACGAACAAATTTCCATTGTCATTGTCTATTTAAATACTAAAAGAATACACAGATATATAATTTTCAGTTAAATACCCAGTTCCATACTCTATTCAAGTTGCAGTATTCCTCTGTTTAAGGTATCCTATTAAAAGCAAAAATCATCAATTGCAAGTAGGTTTATCAATAACTGTAAATAAATTACTATGAAAATCAAATCACTATCAAATCATGATGATTTTGTGAATACACACGTAAAAGAACTTTTTATTGCACAGACGGAAAGACCAGCTGCTCTAAAGGATATAAGTCTTACAAAATTGTCCCCGTTTCATCGGGCATTACTAATTACTGATGGCACAGTCACACGGTTTATTGAAGCATATAAATTATCCCCAGTAGATGTCATACTGTTATATCAAGGTAGAAGAACACTCCAAAGTGAACACCCTTGGTTACAGCATCCATCAGGTGGAAAAATCATTGCGCGGGAGGTTGTTTTACAAACACCTGCTTCTAACAATCAAATTCCTCATACACATGTCTATGCTTCATCTCAAATAGTCTATGAACGATTACCACAGAATGTACTTGACGGACTTGAAGCTGGTAGAGTCGGTTTAGGGGCTCTCATACAGAACAGCCAATTAGAGACCAGGAGAGATCTACTGTGGTGTGGTTTAGAAAGAGTAACAGGTTTACCAAGTAGTATCGCACATTTTGAAGGACAATTATTCCTAAATCGGACCTATAGAATCCTCACAAACCAGAATCCACTTATGTTAATTACCGAAAAATTCCCACTTGAGGATTAAAAAATAAAAGAAGCCTATTAAATTAATAATGTTATCTGCTTATAATTATCACCGATATTTAAGATGTCATACACATCACTATTAGTACGATAACATATATGATATGACAGAAAAACAGGAACGACCGATTTCCAGTTCAAGTGGACAGTATGATACAGTTTCAAAAGCGATTATTCATCAAAATCCAAAAGACTGGGTTGAATTTACACTTGGTAAAACAGATATTGAAGTAATTCAAATTGTTGATACCGAACAGCCTACTGTTAAATCAAATCGGGCAGACAGTTTGATACATGTCAATATTAATGGTGAGGAAGCGATAGTTCATTTGGAGATGCAATCGCATGACAGTAGTGATGTACCAATGCCTTATAGGATGGCAGGTTACATCGGACGGGCGATTGAGTTTTTTCAGATACCGATTTATTCACACGTTATCTACCTTCACCCGCGTGCTGGCAGACGAGATCCTGGAGGATATATTCAAAAAACGCAAAACTATAATATTGATATTGGATACAAAGTAATACGTTTAAACGATATTGATGGGTCGCAGTTTTTGAATGCAGGTGTTAAAGGTTTGATTCCTTTTGTTCCGTTAATGAAACCTCCAGAAGACATAGAAGCGAAAGATTGGCTTCGGGAATGTGTTAAAGTAGCGGATGCAGTGCCACAGGATACGGAATCCAAGACAGATTATCTCACAGATTTAGCTATTCTGAGCGGTCTAATCTTTGATTATACAACTATACGTGAAACAATAATGGAGTCTATTATGCAAGAGTCATCAGTTATTCAGCATTTCTTACAACAGGGAATAGAACAAGGTATAGAACAAGGTATAGAACAAGGTGTAAGAGAAAGCCTCATTGAAGGTATATTGGAAAACTTAGAGGTACGATTCCACACTCAGAACTTGCAAGATGTAAAGTTAGCACTTGAACGTATTGAGGAGCTTCCCCGTCTTAGACAGTTGCGGCGTAGTTCCTTACAGGCATCGAGCCTTGAAGTTTTCCTGCATTCTATAAATGGATAGGGAATGTTTATTTACACCAATTAACTCTTTGTTCTCAACAGCTGTTTGATATAAGTACGTAAAGCTTAAAACACTGAAATTACGGCTTCTTAGACAAATACCCTTTTCTAATCAAGTTACGTAATTCCTGAAGATAATACCTACTGAATCCACGGTCTTGCCTGTTTAATAATTATTTTCCCATCACCCATAATCTTATACTCAATTTCCATAGCAAAGTGATTGTTCATTGTTGTTGAATTATATAACTTATTGAACTTGTTATGAATTGCTCCAAGATAGTATGTAAGTTGACTCAGATTCTTGTCTGTCAAAATCCGTTTGGAATTCGCGAGATTGGATTCTTTTACAATTCTGTAGTTCGAACTATCCCACCAATCTACAAGTATTTCTTCTGGTATAGCCGTTTCATTGGGATTCGTAACCATTTCTTCTCCCACTTGTGTGTTGAAGTAGTAATTTCCATCCGTTTGGTAAACTACATCATCAGAAACAGCAACACCATTTGCTAATTCATTCTCATAATTTGGGTGTACAAGAACTCCCATTGCAGTTGTGAAATGGTCTATTCGATAGAAATCACGCGCCTCAAATGCACGATAATTCCATAGACTTGCATAAACCTGTTTAATGGATTTGGAGAGATGACCTTCTTCAGGATGGTGAGTAAAAGAGTCGTATAAACCTGCTCCACTGAAGTTTGGTAGATCTTCATTGTTAGTACTTGATCGACATCTAAGTGGCGTATCCTTAGGGAAACTATTTTGTAAAACCGATAAGGAATCCATCATCCACTCTGGCACTTCTGCTTTCTTAATTTCGTCTCTAAGTTTCTTCAATTCTTTTTTCTTTACTTCGAGAGACTTTTGAAAGTCTACGTCATTAAGCAGCCTATCAATCCTTTCATATAAATCGTTATGTTTCATAAATTCATCATAAAAATGGAACGACAAACCGAAACCATTTGGTACGATTCCATCAGGAAAATCAAAAGTACGAAGAGTCGCAACATTGGCTGTTTTAACTCCGAAAATTGATGAATCTGTAAACTCAATATCCTCAAGTTTTTGAATCTGTTTTACAGAGAGGTCGCGTATTGGTTTCTGTATCTTCGTTGGGCGCAAATTTGAAAAGTGTTTCTCCACTTCATTCTGAGTGGCTTCCCTTATTTCAAACCCATCATGACTTACTTTGTAATACACATATTTTCCAATAAGCGAGGCAATGGATTCAGTCTTCCACGCTTCAGAAATAAATGCATTTGGCACTTTATCCTGTATAGCGCGTAAGTTTACATGTGATAAAGGTGTTTGTCGTACACCTGTGATAATACCGGCAACACGAGACATTTCGTTTGGAAGTGTCTTACATATGACAATGTCACGTGGTGATGGTCGTTCTATTTCATCCAACAATTGTAACCTACCAAATGATTCTGCACTATTCAACGGAAGAAATCCAATATTCGCATATAGGTCATCTTCAAAATACACAGGAAATTCTGCCTTGTCGTATAAAGCTTTCTCATTTCTATAGAGATTAATTGCCCCCCATAATGGACAATAACCGAGTCGATTTTCAAGAATAGGCATTTTTTCTATAAGTAGGTTATGTACTGCTTTTATTTCTGCAAAGGGAAAAGCATCATTTGGATTAAACTCAAATGTATATACTCCAGGTTCACCATTTGGAGCTAACGAGAGTGGACGGTAAACCAGAACACCACGCTTCTGTCCTTGACCTCGTCTTAATCCTGCTGCACTCATAAAACTACCATGTGAACGGTGGGTTTCTGTATTCATGAAGTAAAGTTGTGGATCTTCTGTATCTGTTCTTTCAATCTGGAACTTTACGAATTCTAAACCAATGAGTTGTGTATCAATCCTGACTTCTCTTCCTTGATATGAGAGTTTTTTGAATGTTTCTCTATCAGGAATGGTTGCTGCACCATCTTTAAATTCTACCTGTTCAGGATTTAAGCGTGGTCCGGCAGGTTCTCTGGAACCACCCCGTCGATTACCTCCGCGACGTCGAGGCTGTTCACCACGACCATTTTGTAGATTACGTATCTCATCTACACTGAACTGCACACCTCTTTCATTCTCAATCCTTACAACTCTAACCATTAACTCCTTTTCACTCTGACTCAGTTCACCGTTCTGATCAAGATCAAATCTCTTATCTTCATCCGTATTACTATCCTGTCCCCATATTACCTGATACGTGAATATCAAGAAAGTGAATGAGAAAAGACAGGTAAGAATGCGTTTATGTTTCATGGAATTCCTCTTTCATCAAGTTAATTATACTGGAGATTAGTGTTGCTACAGTGATTAGTCAGATAAGGATTGAATTTGTTCAAAATTCAGGATGTTTGTTAGAATGTAGAACAATATCAAATAATCTCAATTAATGTTAAACAATTTACATAACCATAAATTCTATTTTATTGAATTAATATCATCTTCTCTTCTGTGGAGTGACCTCCCGATCGCGACCAGAAGGTCGCTTCCTTTAAATATACTTCGTAAATGAGAAATGAAATTTTCAGATGTGGAAATTATATAAATTGTGTTATTATACTACATAATAGTAAGTGTAATATTATTTTAAGGAGATCTCTTATGTTTAATCTAAAATATATAGGATTGTATATTATATTGAATTTTCTGATGATTGGTGTATTTATGGTTTCTGTTCATGCGCAAGATGAGCACACTGTCCTTCTATACACATTCGAAACAGGTAAAGGTGATACAGTAAAAGATCATTCAGGAAAAGGTAACGACGGTAAACTGATGGGTACAAACTGGGGAGCGGGAAAATTCAGGACTGGTCTAGAGTTAGCAGGAAACGAAAAAAGAGATTTTATAGAGGTCGCTGATAGCGAAAGTCTTGACCTGGTTGAAGGTCTAACTATTGAAATGTGGGTATATCTGAATGCACACTCAACAGCAGGTGGAACAGGGGTAACAAAAGAATCTACATATAAATTTGGTCCTCGAAACGATAGCAAGATACTACATAGAATGGTAACTACTGAAAAAGCATGGGGTGCTGCGGTTGTTATAAGTAATGCTGGTCTCCCACTAAAAAAATGGATACATATTGCAGGTACTTACGATGCAAAGTCCGGGGATGGTATTATCTATATAGATGGAAATGAAGACAACAAAGGCAACATCGGTGGGGAGATTGTGCCTAATAATGACGTCTTATGGATTGGTCGTGGGGCAGGTCCATTTCTTGATGGGATGATTGATGAAGTACGCATTTCTAATAAAGCACGTACAAAAAAGGAAGTAAACGATTTAATGAATAACGGTATTGAGGGTGTACTTGCTGTTACACCTAACGATAAATTATCATCATCATGGGGTAGAATAAAGACTCGATTAATTGAATAGATTACTCTTAATACGGTAACTCAATGTACAGTGTCGTTAGATATTCATCAGCGACTCTGTCATTGAATACGCGGGCAGAGATAACTGAACCATATATATTTCCAACATAGAAAATACCACATATTGTTCCAAGTGTCCATCCTTTAACTGATGAATAACCATCACGGGTGAATCCGTCATAGGCTTGCCATCCTGATATACCGATAATAACAATACTATTTAATGCATCACCTATCCTACCCGTATACAATCTTCCAGTTCCAGGTAGGATGGTGGAGAAAAGTCCTGCTAATACAGGACTCCGTTTAGGTAATTGACTTCCACCTAATGCAAACTCCCTATATATTTTTGCTTTTCTACCTACATCTGCAATATTAGAATTCAATAACCCATTAAAACTATTTTCAGCTTCTAACCATTTCCGCTGTTTCAATAGTGAGAGTCCAAGAAGTTGCTGTGATTCTGCACGTAACCTATTGTCTCTAATATGTTGAAGAGTGGAAGTAAAATATGATGTCGTTCTCTCATAATCTTCCATAAAAAAATAGGACGCACCAATCTGATAGTAGGAATTACTAATCAATTGATTATCTTCTGATTTTTCAAGGAATGTATTGAATATTTGAATGGCTTGTTTAGGATTACCACCTAAACGATAACACAATGCAATTCTATACCGTATTTGATCTGAATGCTCTGGTTTGTGGAATAAATACCGTTGGTATTCATTAACAGCACGTAGATAATCACCTTGTTCATACAGATAATTAGCGAATTTAAGTACATTTTCAGGACTGTAATAATCAGGTTTATCTTCCGAATTTGCTATAGATGTGAAAAGTGTAATGGAGAGTATGAGAAGCAATAACCCACATATATGTCTATTTGCCATAATCAGTTATCGGATCTGTATATTTATTCATTTTTAAATCTATTGAGTAGAAATGTGATTGTTGACCATTGCATCGAATTAGTCTATCAGCAGCAAGAAGTATTCCTCGCAACATGCCATATTTTTGAATACATGCCATTCCAAATCGTGAGCAGGTAGGTGTAAATTGGCATGTAGGACCATCCTGGCTTGATATAAACTTTTGATACAACCGTATAAAACCTGTTGCTGCAAACTTTAACTCTGACGTTTCTCTCAAGTTAAATCTATTAACTAAGTCAGATTCTGCTGTAACTATAGGGTTGGTTTGCTGTATATAGAGTAAATCCTCATTTTCTCCAGCATAAGTTGGTACATATAAGGTAAGTAATAAGAAAAAAATGATTATGTGTATATAAAATCCCTGAGTTAATCTATAGCTGAGATAAGGAATTTCTACCATTTTACTACCTTAACAGATATAGATTCAGGGATTTTAAAGTTAATCATAGGATTTTTTGTATTGGCCTGAGGATTGCTGTAGATAACTTGCTCTTGCTGAAGAATCTCGGACTTTGTACCGTAGGTGCTTGAGACAACCTTCATTGGAATATAATTATTGCCGAATTTTATATGATTCTGATAATCGGATTTCGCGATAATATATCCTTTAGGATGTTTCACTTCAGCAGTCATAAGCTTTTCATCTGACATACCTAAGATAACTGTCCCAAGTTCTTCCTTTGCTTTCTCAGGAGGATGCCAGTGGGTATAGAGTATCTTATCAACGATTTCATGTTTTCCAAGAGTATAACCAATTGCTGTTAATCCGTATTCCGCTTGTGTTGACTGAATGATGGATTCAATGAATGGTAGCGGTATCCTACCTTCAGCAATAAATCGGAATGCCTGTTTTTCAACAGGATAATAGATCTCTAACACACTGTCCTTCACAATCATTAACTGTTGTATCGGCTCTGTTACTTCAACTACAACTCGTGCTTCTTTCACATCATAATGTAGGATTCCAGCAAGATGTTCAGTCTTGTCTTGTTCTGTAACCTCACGGGTAAATTCTAATGATAAAGATGTTAATTGATTGGCATTGATTGTTGGTATGAAAACAATAGAATATAGGATGAGTAAAAGTAATTTTCTATAGTTAACCATGAAATGATTGAATTCTAATACCAATAATAGTTTGAATTTGAAGATTCATTCACAGCAGCAATAAAAAGAAATGAATAGCCGACACAACAAACAGCAGTTCCAGTAATACACCCAGCCAAAGCTCTTGAAGATTGAAGGTTAGTTGCCTTTGCTCTGTATGTATCTGTATATGTCGCTATATATTCTGGTGATTTACCCAAGAGTCGTGATGCTGGTGGAGTTGGTTCAATCACATTTGCAATTATAATCACTGTAATATTACCAAGGCATCCACCTAAAAACCAAAGTGTTCCATTTACATCCGTTGAAACATCTTGCTCAGCATCCGCTATGGCTTGAGATTGTATAGTATTTTGTTGAGCAAGACTCACAAAAGGCAGACCTATTAAGAGAATTACCATTAGACTAACAAAAACATGATACATAGAACTTATTTGCATTATATCTTCCTTTATCTATATCCAAGCAAATCTATTTTTATTTTAGATTTTGTCTCACACCTAATGTCTATACAATTAGGTGTGATTAATTAGTTTGAATTTTTATATTTTATAATCAGAATGGATAACATCTGATATCCGGATTTAAATGATGCAAGTATAGGAATCCAAGTATACCAACATAATATCATTCAATGGACAAGAATAAAACTGTTTTTCTTTTTTACTTTTTTTCTGAAACTACATTCCTAATAATGAACCTGATGGTATAACCAACCAAATTCATAACAATCTTCAAATATACTTATGAGAATTAACAACATTCACATATACCTGAATTCAACAAATTCATGCCTTGTAGTTCATTGTTATATTTAGTCTATCCAATCTATATTTGAAGAATTATTATCTCATTGTACTCATACTACCAATCAATCCCATCATAGCTATAAAGGAAATAATACCAACAGCAAAAGCAATTCCTAAACCAATAAGTGCATTTGTTACTTGAACACTTCTTGATTTATTCTTATAGGCTTCAGTGTAAAACATGACATATTCTTGTGACTTTTCAACTAAACGTGAGGCGGGTGGTGAAGGTTGATATATGTAGGCAATGAGAATGCCAATTAGACTTGCGAAGAAACCTACAACAATCCATAATATTTTAGTAACATCAGTTTCAGCATCAGTTTCACCATCTATTCGTGCTTGATGTTGTTCATTATTCATATCTTTCTCCAATTTTCTGTTTTTTTAATTAGTAATAACAGTACCCAAAATTATTTTTAGAGTTTCATCCTACATAAAATCACTATGAATGTCAATAAGAAGGGTTGCATAATATTGACAAGAGTAAATTTTATGGTCTATTAAGTAATAACGGAATTTCAGATCTAAGTTTTACTTCTAAGGTAGCATTAATTCTAAATAATTATATCTATATAACCAGAATCAAAGTTCAGTAGATTAATTTAATATTAACAATGTTCCTGCATCATATTCGGAAAGCAAAAGAGAAAATGACAGCAATATATAATATAATGAGGGATACAGAAATGAGAAGACCAACTACAGAATACATAACCTGAATTGACCGTAATTTAGCCTTATACGCATCAGTATATACTACTATAAATTCATGAGATTTATCAAGAAACCGTGAGGCTGGTGGCTCTTGTTGATAAATATATCCTAATATAACGCCTATTATGGTTAATCCCAATCCAGCAAAAAACCAAATGATTTTGTAACAATCAGTGGCTGCATCTGCTTCTGCTGTAAACGCAATCTGTTCTCGATTTTCTGACATTTTTATCTCCTTAGATATGTAAAAAAAATCAAGTTAAAATAATACATAGATTCTTACTAACTATAGTAACAGGTATTCAAGTAAGAGGAAGAATAATGCAATTGGAAATTCAATGATACAACCAATAAAAGCCCATTTGACCTGTATTTTACGTCTTCCAGATTTGTAAATTCTCTCATAAAATATACTATATATTAGTGATTTTCCAAAAATACGTTTAACAGGACCAGATGGTTGATATGCATATGCGATAAAGACTCCAAGAATGTTTAAGATTAAGCCTACAATAAACCAAAAGACTTTACTTACATCGTTCTTAGCATTTTGCTCAGCTGCAATCCCTGCTTCATATTGATCACTTTCCATCTCATTTCCTAATCAAAAATTAAGAGAATTAATTACTACAGTTTAAATCTCAATAGCACGTCTTTCTGTTGTTGCTTTTCTTGCAGCATTAATTATCGCAAGATTGTGATATGCTTTCTCGGCACTAATAGGAAGTTCGGTGTTTTCGAGAAGTGCATTAAAAGTCGCAGTAAAATAACCCGCATGTCCACTGGAATCTTTAAGTCCTTCATCATCAAGATCTGGAAGTTCTTGTGGTCTCCAACCTGTCGGTCCAGTGAATTTCTGGTAGGCATCTCGGACATTAAAGCGATGCTTTACACGTAAAGATCCATTTTCACCGTGGACTTCACACCATCCGTATTCCTGTGCTGGAACAGACCAGGCACCAGAGATTGTTGATACAGCACCATTTTCATGTTCACACATTAACATGGCAAAATCATCAACATCAATGTTAAGACGCATCGTTAAAACCCGTGCCTCAACATACCGAACTGGTGAATTCACCAGTGTCCAAACAGCATAAATCTCATGATAACTCGAATCACTTACACAACCACCCCCAGTTGCTTTACTGGCACGCCAAGCAAAAGCAGGATTTGGATGGTTCGCATTAAAATCAGATCCTCTTAACCCCATTCCAGTACTGCGTCCATAGTAAGTCTTACCAATATTTGGGAGTTCTGATATTGCTGCCTGCATCCCTGCTGTATAGAGATAGTTATGGACTACTGTATAAGGGATTTTTTGCTTATTGACAGTCTCCAATATCGCATCTGCTTCATCCATTGAAGTAGCCATCGGTTTTTCAGAGATTATTGCAATACCAGCATTTGCCGTTTCTACGACCTGTTCTGCATGCAGTGAATGTGGTGTTGCAATCGTAACAACATCAAGTTCACCCTTATTCAACATGTCTCGATAATCTGTATATCGTTTAGTCTCTGGGACATTGAATTCTTCACCAATTTTTTCTAAGTTTTCTTCAACGACATCTGCTATAGCACTAACTTTCACTGTATCTGAAAGAGAGTGGTAAGCACGAGCATGCGTCTTTTGTACAATTCCACCACAACCAATTAGACCTAAACGTAACGGTTTATCCATTGTAATTCTCCTTTCTAAGAGTTTACCACTTTTGTGGTTTAGCTTCAAACATAATTATATACCTGTTTTCTATAATATGTTATGATGATAGTATATATCTATACATTGAGGAAACTTAAATGAGTCAAGAAGAGAATAAAGATACTGAAGAAAAAAACTCAGAGGATAAGGATAAGTCAATACCAGAGGATAATTTATCTATTACACATCATTGTGTAACAATTGATGGTAAAGAATATAAGTATACTGCTACGACGGGAACGCTTGTATTAAAAAGAGAAGTTGACAAAGAGGGTGAGAAAGCAAAAGCATCTATATTTTTCATTGCATATACTTTAGATGATGTTGATGATGCTTCAGAACGTCCTATCACATTTTCTTTCAACGGAGGTCCAGGTTCATCTTCTGTATGGTTGCATTTAGGTGTCTTAGGTCCACGCAGAGTCAGACCTGATGAACATGGAAATCCACCACAACCTCCTTATGAATTAACGAATAACGAGTTCTCTATTTTGGACAAAACTGACTTGGTTTTTATTGATCCTGTAAGTACTGGGTTCAGTCGTGCTGTTCCAGGTGAAGAAGCAAAACAGTTTCACGGGTTTCAACAAGATATTGAATCTGTAGGCGACTTCATACTCCTATATTTAGGTCGTTATCAACGGTGGCGTTCTCCGAAATTTCTTATTGGTGAAAGTTATGGCACTACACGCGCATCAGGTTTATCAGGATATCTACAAGACAGGAATGGAACATACCTCAACGGGATCATGCTCGTTTCAGTTGTACTGAACTTCCAGACTATCAGTTTTTCTCTTGGGAATGAACTACCATATATTCTCTTTTTACCAACCTATACTGCCACCGCTTTTTGGCATAACAAATTGACTGAATTAGATACAAAATCAAAAGGCAGTTTTGAACGGATTATGAGAGAAGTTAGAGAGTTCGCATTAGGGGATTACACTTTAGCATTGATGCAGGGTTCAAATCTATCGGATCGTAGAAGACAAACTATCGTCAAAAAACTGGCTATGTATACAGGTTTATCACCTGAATATATTGAGAAAACCGATTTACGGATCAAGATTTTCCGATTTACAAAAGAACTACTTCGTGAAGAAGGTAAAACTGTCGGAAGGTTTGATAGCCGGTTTACTGGAATTGATCGAGACACCGCAGGCGAAACCTATGAGTATGATCCAAGTTCTGCTGTTATACAAGGTGCATATACCGCAACACTAAATGATTATGTTCGGGGAGACCTGGAATTCGAAAGTGATCTACCGTATGAAATTTTAAGTGGACGGGTACACCCATGGGATTATAGCAGTTTTCAAAATTCATACGTAAATGTTGCAGATACATTACGCAAAGCAATGACGACTAATCCGTCATTGAAAGTCTATGTTGCAAACGGTTATTACGATTTAGCTACTCCATTCTTAGCTACTGAATACACTTTCACACATCTCGGGTTGGATAAGTCATTACAAGATAACATCACGATGGAATATTATGCTGCTGGACACATGATGTATATTGATATGGATGAACTTGAGAAAATGAAAAATGACATGGATGCATTTCTTGATGCAACTCTCGCTGATTAAATTGAAAATGTATGAGTTACCAGAGAGATTTTGATAAAAGGCTTAACGTTGCAATAGTAGGTGTTGGCTCGCATGGTTACCGTAATGTGTTGCCAACAATGACCTTTCTACCTGTAAAACTACAATCATTCTGTGATGTAAATATTGATCGTGCTAAGGCTACTGCTCAACAATATGGTGTTGAAACATGCTATGACAACATGGCAGAGATGTTTCGAAATGAAGACTTAGATGCTATATTCCTTTGTGTACCACCAAGATTACACCCAGAATTAACCTGTGAAGCACTTGATGCTGGCGTACATGTGTGGTTGGAAAAACCTCCTGGGATGTTTGCTCATGAAGTTGAGGAGATGATTCGTCATCGAAATGATAAGATTGTAGTTGTAGGTTTTAAGAAAGCATTTATGCCGGCAACTGAAAAGATTGTTGAGATCTTTGATACTGATGATTACGGACCCTTGCGAACAATGTTGGGTGTCTATCCAATGACGATCCCAAGTAATGGCGAACGAATTATTCGTGAAGGTGAACATACCAATTGGTTGCAGAATGGTGTTCATCCGTTATCACTATTATTGGCTATTGGTGGCAAAGTTTCATCTGTAACTGTACACAGAAGTAAACACGGTGGTGGGGTATGTATCATAGAATTTGCAAATGGTGTTCTCGCCAATTTTCATCTTGCTGATGGTGCAAGACATGGGCAACCATCAGAACTATACCAATTCTTTGGCAATGGATGCCATGCAGAAATTAGGAATGGAACACAGGTTTTATTGCAACGTGGTATGAATTACGATTATTCGGGTAGTACAAGTTTTCTGAACGAAGGATTTGACAGCGGTGCAATAGTTTGGGAACCCCAATTCTCACTTGGAACATTGGAAAACAAGGGTTTATTCATCCAAGGATTCTATCAAGAAATGCAATATTTCTGCGATTGTATTTTAGAGGGGAAACAGGCTGAAAAGGGGTCGCTTGAGTTCGCATTAGAGGTTATGAAGGTTTATGAAGCAGGACTCCTTTCAGAGGGAGATAAGGTTCTTATTTCTTAGAGGATATTATTCCTGTTGGTTATGGAGAGTATATGGAATATAGAAGACTTGGTAGATCTGGTTTAAAGGTATCAGAAATCTGTTTAGGTACAATGACCTTTGGACACGGAACAGATGAAAAAGAATCGGAAAAGATGGTGCATCTTGCTATCGATACAGGTGTCAACTTCTTCGATACAGCAAATTCCTACGGAGAAGGGGAATCGGAAGTACTACTTGGTAAGGCTCTAAAAGATAGACGTCGCGATGCTATCATAGCAACAAAGTTCTTCAATCCTATGGGTAAAGGTCCAAACGATTCTGGAATGTCTCGAGTTCATATTATGCAAGCAATTGATGATAGTCTTAAAAGGCTACAGATGGACTATGTTGATATCTATTATATACATCATGTAGATACACAGACTCCTTTGGATGAAATGCTTAGAGCATTAGATGATTTAGTTCGTCAAGGGAAGGTACGATACACGGCATGTAGCAATTACCAAGCATGGAGACTCTCTGAAGCATTATGGCTTAGCGAAACTAAGAACCTTGAACAATTTGTCTGTTATCAACCCATATATAATCTTGTTGTTCGTGATATAGAACAGGAATTGGTGCCACTCTGCAAAAATAAAGGATTAGGAATTGTTGCATGGAGTCCTTTAGCAGGTGGATTTCTCTCTGGGAAATATAAACCAGGACAACGAATGCAACAAGGATCACGGTCAGAAGAAGGATGGGCGTTTCCTGAACGTTATTTCGCAGCAAATGCAGATGAAATCTTACAAGAACTTTTTAATATATCAGAAAAATCAGGATATAGTCCCGCACAGGTGGCACTCCGATGGGTATTGGAACAAGATGCAATGACTTCTGTAATTGTTGGTGCTCGTAGAATTGAACATTTACAGGATAATCTTGGGGTTAATAAATGCAATTTAGATAGTGAAGTTCTCCTTAGATTAAACGATATATCTCATTTACCAGACAGATACCCAGAAGCTATGGAAATGAACATGCATGAACGAAGAGATAATGCCGTTGATATGTCAATTAATTAAAATCATTATACATACTATACATACATCATTAGAACTAATACGAACTATTCAATCACAAATTTGACTTATATAATGAGAGAATAATAAAGTCCAACAGAGGTTACCGTAATAAAACTATCGTTCAGTTTTAGGGGGTATTTCGATGAGAAGGTGGAAACTAATTACTATTGTGGCTTGTGCTGTTCTTGTCGTTGCTGCTGCTGTTGTGGTGGGACGGATGGTCTTTGCAACAAAGAATGGAAATAAGGATTCAAATGCACCTACAGTTCAAACGGCAACGGTTGAACGAGGCGATATTGCTGTTACTATTGATGCAACTGGTACCATCAAACCGTTGAATATTGTGGAAATTAGTTCAAAGGCAAGCGGAAAAATCTTAGAGTTGAGAGTTGATGCTGGAGATTATGTTGAAAAAGATGAAATCATTGCAGTTATTGAAAAAACCTATGTCGAAATTAGTTTAGATCAGGCACAAGCTGATCTTAAAGCAGCCGAAGCACGACTTCAACAATCAGAAATTGACATACAACTACAAAAAGAGCAATCCGCAATTCAGATTCGACAAGCAAGGGAATCGCTTGGTGAAGCAAAGAAAAGGTTAGAACAACTTAAGGAACAGATTCGGCTTGAAAAGATCGCAAATAAACGTGGCGTAAAAGACGCTGAGAACAGTCTAAAAATTGCAAATCTTCGGTATAAACTTCTTACTTCTGAAACGGTCCGAGATGAAACCAAGAAACGTGCAGAAGCTTCTGTCACACAGGATAAGGTCAGTAGGGATTTGGCAAGAAAAGAGCATGATAGAAATACCGAGTTGTACGATAAGGAACTTATTTCAAAAGCTTCGCTTGAGGCATCTGAAGCACAATTTCAATCCGCTGAAGCTCGATATAAATCCTCTTTGGAACAGCTAAAGTTAGTTGAACAACCGGCAAGTGAAGTTGAACTTGAACTCGCACAAGCTGATATTAAGAAAGCTGAATTCTCTCTGGAAGTCGCAAATGAAAAAATTGAAGCAGAAGAATCCAGAGATATGGATATTGAATTACAGCAACAACGGATTTCTCAAGCTGAAGATTCTTTGAAACTCGCTGAAACTAATAAGAAACAGATTGACAGAAAAGAACGTGATTTAGAAAGTTCAAGAGCATCCCTAAAACGGAGTCAAGGCCAACTTGACCTCAGACAGATTGAATACGAAGATACTGTTATAAAGGCTCCTATTTCAGGCACTATTCTGGAAAAGAAAGTTGAAGAGGGGCAGGTAATTACCTCTCGCCTTTCATCAATTGCCTCTTCAGAAGGACAAACCTTGGTTACTATGGCTGACCTTAATACTGTCTATGTGGTGACAGAGGTAGATGAAACAGATATTGGAAAAGTACAAATAGGACAACCTGTGACAATTACCGTTGAAGCATATCCCGATATGCCGTTTGATGGTGAGGTATTAAAGATCGCACCTTTAGGACAGGTTATTCAGAACATTACTACCTTTGAGGTAACTTCTGAGTTGAAAAATGTCGGTGCACCCGCACCACGTCAAGGCATGCGTGGTAGAGAGGGTGGACGACCAGGTGGAATGGAGTCGATGACTGAGGAACAGAGACAACGATTCCGACAAATGCGACAACAACGACAAGCTTCGGATGAGGGAACTATTCCAACAGAAAAAGTTAATCCAGAGCAGATTACTGCAGAAAAAACTGAGGAAACAAAACCTGTGGAAGAAAGTGGGACGCAAGATGAGGATGATTGGGGTGCTCTTTTCGGTGGACTAATAGAGGAAACACCAACTACACCAACAGTAGACACTACACAGGAAGAACAAACCGAGTCCGTTAAGATGCCATTTCTCAAGCCAGGGATGAATGCAGGTGTCAAAATATCTGCTGTGAATAAAACTGGTATACTTACTTTGCCAGCTGAAGCTATCCTTGATATGCGGGGAAATAAAATGGTCAGGAAGATTGGTCTTGATGGACAACCAGAACGACCTCTCTCTATTGTTGTTGGTGTGAGCAGCTTCGATAAGGTAGAGGTGATTTCGGGGCTTGTTGAAGGGGATTTGGTCGCAATTGGCGGATTCCAAAGTGGGAATGAAAGAAGTGAAATGTTTAGACGAATGATGTCAAATCCTGCTAACACTGTCCGACGTATGGGAGGCGGTGGCGGTCCAAGAGGAAGATAATATCTCTCAGGAGGATATGTTTTGAGCATATTAGAAAGTTTAGCAAACGCTTTTCATGGATTATTGGCTAATAAACTACGCTCAATGCTGACTATGTTAGGGGTTATCATCGGTGTTGGTGCTATCATCACAACGACATCAATTGGAGAAGGGGCAAAAGCAGAGATTACCGATAGGATTAAAACATTGGGCGCGAATATCCTTGCAGTCCGTCCTGGACAGAGTATGTTTCGTGGAAGAGGTTCCGCCGATGCACGTAGAACGCTTACTGTAGAAGATCTCAATATACTACGTCAAAGAGGGAAGAATTTTCGGTATGCTACCCCTGAAATCAGTAGTCGCGCACAAGTGAAGTATCTTAGTAAGAATACAAATACTACAATCGTAGGCACTTCTCCAGAATATCTTGTCACTGCTAATTTCCAGATTGAAAATGGTATGTTTTTTACTGAGAATCATATCATTTACAGAGAACGGGTGTGTGTGCTTGGCAAAACCGTTGTCGACACCCTTTTTGGAAACCGTGATCCAGTTGGAAAGACGGTTAAAATAAAGAACGTTAGTTTCCATGTCTTGGGGGTAATGAAGGAGAAGGGGGCAAGTGGATGGCGAAACCCAGATGATCAGGTCTTTATTCCCTATTCTACTGCTATGAAACGTGTATTTGGAAATGAATTTTTGTCCAGTATTAGCGTACAAGCAAATTCGGATAAAGATCTTGAAGACGCAGAAGCCGAAGTTACTGAAATAATACGTAAACAACACAAAATTCCTGCAAATAAAGAACCTGATTTTCATGTGCGAAATCAAGCTGAATTCATGGAGATGTTTGAAGCTTCAGGACAGACATTTACCAATATGATTTTAGGAATTGCTGTTGTATCTTTACTTGTCGGTGGTATTGGCATTATGAATATTATGTTAGTTTCGGTTACGGAACGGACAAAAGAGATTGGTCTACGAAAGGCTGTTGGTGCACAGAGGTTGGATATCCTTATTCAGTTTCTGGTTGAATCAACTACATTGGCATTGATCGGAGGAATCGTCGGTGTAGGTGTCGGTATCGGTGGAGCATTACTTGTACCATCTATATGGGAATGGCGTACAGTAATCTCCCCAGTTTATGGTATACTATCCTTTATTGTAAGTGCACTTGTAGGTGTATTTTTCGGGGCATATCCTGCATGGAAAGCAGCAAAACTACATCCAATTGACGCATTAAGGCACGAATAATTTACAGTTAGAGAAGACAATACTTACTTTTTAAATATTAGAAATTATGGAGCAATTAACATGTCAAAAATTGCAGTGATTGCAGGTGTCGGTCCAGGATTAGGTGCAGCAATCGCACGGAAATTCGCTGGTGAAGGCTGTAATCTTGCCTTACTCGCAAGGTCAGCCGCATATAGTATAAACCTAACAAATAGATTGGAAAAAACAGGTGTAAAAATCCTTCCTATACCAACAGATATTACTGATCCTTCACAAGTTGCAGCAACCTTTAAACAGATTCGAGAGGAATTAGGTACGCCTGATATACTTGTAAACCATGCTGGAAATGCTGCATGGGGGAATCTATCCGAACTGACGGCAGAGGCATTCGAAAATGCCTGGAAGGTCTGTACACTCGGAGCTTTTCACTGTATTAAGCAGGTTGTACCAGGTATGATAGAAAAAGGCAGTGGTAACATTTTATTCTCTGGTGCTACCTCTGCCGTCCGTGGTAGAGCAGGGGCAATTGCATTTAGTAGTGCGAAATATGCAATGCGCGGTTTAGCATCTTCTCTTGCACGCGAAGTTGGTCCACAAGGTATTCATGTGTCGCACGTTATCATTGATGGTGTTATAGATACACCAGATGTACGGGAAAGGTATAAACTATCACCTGATGAACCATTACTTGCCCCAGATGCTATTGCAGAAACTTACTGGACACTCATACAACAAGAACGCAGTGCTTGGAGCTTCGAAGTAGATGTAAGACCGTATAATGAGGAATTCTTTACATAAGATTTAAATCCAACTAAAACGACTTGTGTTAATAACCTATAGTATGGATAATTTCTACCGGTGTAATGCCTTGTTATTAAGACACCTTATTTTCGTAATGCTTCACACACAAAGCAAACTTGCATCAATGTTGGTTTACATCCTCAATTCTCTAACAACGAAATCTTAAACGAAGGAGATATTGAATGAACCGAAATCTATTTCTTCCAAACTTTTTATGTCAGGGCTAATAATAGGCGGTTTGATTCTTATCATCGGTGCCTTACTTATGAAAAAATTTGATAATAACCCTAATATTAATAATAGTAAGTTCACAGATGATAATATGTCGGCAAGAATCTTACCAAATGGTGAGGTCGAGTATTACATACCGCCAAAAAACAATACTGTAACTAATACCGAAAAGAATTCTACCAAGTCTAATACTACTGGAACATACTTTGAAGGTACTACAATTCCTATATTATCAGAAGAGGATTGTTTTGTTGCAATGATGACATGGCATAAAGGAGCGCAAACCGTTGAAGCACTCATGGATTCCTATCACATAGCATATATGCAGGGTGAATCGCGTAGAAGAATTGATAAGAGAATTCCTCCAGAAGAGTGGTTGCAATATCTGCTTGATAGATAGATATTCTTCCACAATTTTCTTGAATATGCTCAGTATATGGATGCACGAGTGGTAACAGATAGAATTGATACCATGCCTGGTTTGCTTCAGGAAGAATCAGAGACATTTGGAATACCTGTATCAGATGTAGATAGAATCAAAAAAAGATTTCTTGAGCATCATCTTCTTTTTTTAAACGGAAGCACACTATGGAACGTACAGTAAATGAACCAGTTATAGGAGGTGTCCATATAGGGAACAAGGTTCTGCCGTTTTATAAAAACAGAGATGTTGTCTATGTACAACACGACGAAGATAAGACAGCTACAAAATTCTTTGGTTCTACGCTTAATTATGTCCAAAGATTTAACCTCATGTTCAGAGGAATTGAACCGGAGAAAATTGAGGTCATCTACATTGATAAAAGGGGTAATCAACTATCAGAGAAACCTGAACCACCCACTCGCGAAGAAGTGCGAAAAATGATGACAGAAGGTGAAACACCCACTCCCGAATAATGATGGAATCCTGACGCACCTATACCTGCATCTGAAGACTTTGAAAAGTTCCTACCACCAGAAATACAGACACCCAATCCGAATTCCGGAAGAAACCTGAATAAGATGAATTGGATAGGCTATCAGTTGAAGTTGAACGCCAATCCGATAGACAACATTAAGGTTACTCTTAACTAACATAAGGATTAGTCCAGAGTATCTTCAGAAGACCTTAGGACATTATATGAATATGGACTCCGTAAACTTGATGCAGATGATCTTGAAATGATTATACAGTTTGAACGTCAGATGAGGCGGCAACCACCTGAACGACGAAGTGATACCATTTTCAATTGAAAGATTTACATTTTGATTTTCAATATACAATATACGAGGATTATCATACAAATTATGGGTCCTATAGGGTCGAAATGTTTATAGTAAACTTTGATATACTATCTTTAGTGCCGGGGAATGTCCTACGGCATTCATACCGTTGATTCCTGATTCAGATTCCCGATACTGTTTCGCAGGATATAATGTGTAAAGTCCTATTCAGATTCGTGGACCCAAGAATTAATTTAGCAAGACCTCCATCTCTACGTAACTCTGCATAATCCTTTATTCAGAAAAGAAAACCAGCCATACCCAAAACCCTCTTTTCCGCGTAATCCGCGTAATCCTTTATTCAGAAAAGAAAACCCTCTCAACCAAAAGCCTTCTTCTCCGTGTAATCCGAGATTCTGACATAAGGAGCAATAGCAGGCGACAATAAGCGTTTCAGACAACATACATAATAGATAAAAATAAATTGAAGAAAATAAATGACAAAGCAACTAATATCATATAGATAAATATACATTGACATAATAATACCATTTCAAATTGATAATGGCTCTTGATTGTAGAACATTCTTCCAGATTGTGCCGTTCTCCGCGTATGATAATCTAATCCAATAATCTGATTTTTCAGAAGTGAATCTACCGATAAATATTATGTTATGAGAATATTAATAGCAAAAAACAGAATCACCGCTCATCAAGGAAAACTACAAAATTGTAACTTTTTTCAAATTTTAGAATTAGAGGTTTAATTCGTTTACAAACCCAGACAGGGACTAATAGGAAAGGTAATGAAATAACAAGAAACAATCCTACACTTTGTAGGAAAAGTGTAACATTTTCTCACACATCTAATAAAATGTACTAAGTTGGAAAAACGATATAATCATCTTAAAAATGTAATAGATTAGATTTAATACCACCATAAACTGTATACTGAAAACCAATAACTGTAATCTATAAAATATACACATGGAAAATACGGTTTTTATGCCAAACTTTATATACCCACAATGTTCAGGTAATGTGAACTTACTAAGTAAAAAGGGTATAATAACAATATTAATTTCCTGGAGGGAAGATGAAAATTAAAATGTCAGTTGTGTTAACTTTCAGTTTATGTATGGTTGTATCTTGTGTTCAAACAACAAAGACACCTGTCACAAAATATGAGGGACCGTTACCACAAACACCTGAAACTATACTTAGAGCTTTTACATTTGATAATGTCTCTATTGAATGGTTGCAGGCATGTAATGAGAGATACCCGCCAATGAAATGGATTCAAAGGATTCTTGATAAAGACATTGTTTTTGAGGATACTAATGATTTCCATCAGTATATGATGTTGTTACGTAGTGATTTAATGCATCTTGAACGAATATATATATCTGATCCGGAGAAATGGCTTCCCAAAATGTATTTCGGTACTATATATGAGGACTGGAAATCATTTGAAGATGCTCATATTGATAGACAGATTTGGAAATATCAACAAACCAAAGCTGCAAAACTGGCAGATCCTACTGTAGTATACGTTGAATTTTTAGGACATGATGGAAGAACCGTTCTACCGCTTCCTGAAAAAAGTGTTGTAATTAAAAGAGGAATGAAGGGATACGGAGGAGGTAGTTCAAATCGTAAATTCACTGAGCAACAAATGTTTGACATCGTATTTAAGGGTAAACACCCGTGGGGTTGGAAAGTCGTTTATACTGATGATATGGGTAATATTCTTCCTAAAAAACCGCCACCGATAAGTCGTGAAGAGCTTGAACTTCCCGCTGATGTACCGTGGCCACCCAAAAACCAAGAACACTTAGATCGTATTTATGAGGATGTAAGAAAAGGTCGCTATAAAAACATTGGGAATAACAGATGAGACTTTATTAAATATTCGAATTATTTGTTTATATGTAACTATACTATAGTTTATATAGAATTTCTTATCAAAGAAATGGTATCTCTATAATCAGTAAAAAATTTCAAAATGGGATGACTAAGGAATCTTCCAAATTCATTGTTTCAAAATCGACTGTTAAGATGATTTACATTCAAACAAGTCCAATTCAGTGGAGAAGAAGAAAAGTAAAAGAAGCAAAATCAAACCCCATTTTAATAAATTGTGCAAATTTTTATAACTACAAAAAAATGGTTCTAAACCCAGTATAGTACTGACGGTAGAGAGGTTTTCCCAATGTCACACGATGTGACTAAAAGTGTAACTTTTTAAACTAATATAAAATAATATTTTACTATCGTAAAAATAAAAAACTGTAAATTTACAACAGAATTACACTTACTTTAATAGAATACATAGGAAAAAGATCCCTATGATCCCGGGTATTCATGACAAAGACTTTACATACCCAATACAATCTAAAAAACTTGACAGAGCAAAATCAATTAGATATTATTAATTCTAACACATACTAAAGAATAAAAAGAATGGAATTATTCTTTTAGGGCGTTGGAGAACCTATGAAAACATATCGAATTGGAATATTAGGATGCCGTAGTCGTGGAACAGCAGCAGCAAAAGCATACCATGCACACCCAAGAACTGAAATCGTCGCGCTCTGTGATCTTGTTCCTGAGAGAATGGAACAACTCGGGAAGATTGTAAACGTATCTACTCATTTCACTGATATTGATGAGATGATACAAGAAACACAGCCTGATATTGTGGCAATTCCTACCGCTACAGACGCACATTATCCGTTATGTATGCACGTCCTCGAACATGGTGTAAATATTGAGGTAGAAAAACCAATTTGTACTGATTTGGTTCAGGCTGATGCAGTGCTGGCAAAAGCCAAAGAGAAGAATGCACGGGTTGTTGTCCATCATCAACGTCGTGTAAGTCCTACAATGCAATCAGTTGCAAAAGAACTTGAGGACGGCAAAATTGGGGATCTAAGATATATTTATGCATGTGGAAAGGGCTATTATGCTGGATATGGTTTAATGAACATAGGTACACATGTTGTAAATAATATGATCAGATTCGGTGGTCATTGTAGAAGCCTCGTTACACAAGCGACTGCAGGTGGACGAGATATAACACCTGAGGATGTACTTCCCTCTCCATCCGGTATGGGCACTGTCACTGGGGAATATGTCACCGCATCACTCCAGTTTGATAATAATGTTACAGGAACGCTCATTCAACAACGGTTTCCAAAGGTTGATAGTGATGCCTATGTTTTAGAACTTTACGGAAGTGAAGGTAGATTATTTTGGTCCGAATTGAAAGGGGCATGGTTATTATCTACTCCTCACTATATACCCGATGGTACACATGACCAGTGGGAAAAACTTACCCCAATATATCCAGAGCATTATGACAATACCAGTGGCGCGGATGCAGATGACTACTGTATGGTTGACGAATATGTAAATGCTTTGGATGAAGATCGTGAACATGAGTGCAACGGAGAAGAAGGACGACATGTACTTGAGATCCTTATGGGTATATTCGAATCTGCAATTTATGGTACAAGAGTGGAACTTCCACAACAGAATAGAGAACATCCACTAATCCAATGGCGTAATGAAAATGGTCTCGGAAATCCAAAGGATATGCCTCGAGATTATGGTACATGGTTGAAAGTTGAAACTGAACGTTTATATGATTAAAATATTAAAATAATTTAACATTTTAAATACAGTATAAGTCCAGCGGGACGAAATGTTTGTAGTAACGCAATATTCCAAGGATAAGAGCCCCAACGGGGCGAAATGTGTATTGTTATAATTTGAATTAGAATGAATGTATAAACATTCTGCAATACTAAGAATGGGATCAGTAAAGACCTAAAATTAAATTATCGCTGAATCACTCAACATTTGGTTTATATCTTATCGTACCATTTAAATACAGTATAAGCCCCAGCGGGGCGAAATGTTTGTAGTAACACAATATCCCAAGGATAAGAGCCCCAGCGGGGCGAAATGTGTATTGTTATAATTTAAATTAGAATGAATGTATAAACATTCTGCAATACTAAGAATGAGATCCGTAAAGACCTAAAATTAAATTATCGCTGAATCACTCAACATTTGGTTTGTATCTTATCGTACCAACTATCTTAAACTCTGATATTTGGTGAAGGTATTGAATTTAAAATATGCTATTTAATCTTTACATTGGAGCTCCAAATGCCAAATCCTGAAACAAATGCTGACAACTTACCTACAATTCCAATGACCGAAGAACAACGGTTTCTATTTGATACACGCGGATGGCTCTGTTTTCCCGGTGTCATAACGGAATCAGAAGCAAAAGAAATGCGGGATTTCTGTTATCAGCTACAAAAAGATCCTGAATCTGTTCCTGCACACCATCGTTCTTCTATCGGAGGACCACTCGAAAAGCTTACGGATCATCCTGTTGTATTAGGATTCATGAATGAATTCTTGACATCCGGATATGCGAATGAAAACTGTTATGGATTTCGATTTGAAGGGTCATTTCTCACAATTCGAGGAAACGGACACGATAACTTCCGTCCTCATGGTGGTAGAGGTATATTGAACTTTCCAGGAAACTCACATACTTACCATATACATCATGACAAAGCACATAGCGGATTAACGAGAGTTGTATGGGAACTTAATCCTGTTAGGGAAGGTGGCGGTGGAACAATGTTCCTTACCGGAAGTCATAAAGGGGCATTTCCTGCTCCAAAATCTACTGAAGATAGAAATTCTCCCTTATGGGAAGACTACAGTTGTCCAGCAGGTTCAGTATTGATTTTCACTGAAGCGATTACACACACCGGCGCAAAATGGACCGATAAAGAAGTTGACCGTGTTGCTATCTTTAACTGCTACAATACCGTTGGAAATAAATGGCATAAATGGGAACCAAATCCACAACAACTCGCTGAGATGCCATTTAAACGGCAAACTCTTTTCCGACCTGTTTACTGTCAAGACAATACACCATCTTTAGATGCTGTGTAAGGCAATATTTAATTAGTTCGTTAATCGAATCTATTTAAAATCGATAGGATAATATATGAAAATCACGAATGTAAAATCCTTTGTTTCAGATGTAGGTCATTTCTTTGTTAAAGTTGAAACGGATTCAGGTATATATGGTGTAGGTGAAGGTGGTATTCGTCGTCGTTCCCTTGCATTGGCAGAGGTCATACGTTCATTTGAACCCTTTCTTATCGGTGCGGATCCGTTTCAGATTGAACATCTATGGCAGGTCATGTTCCGAGGTGGTTTTTTCCCAGGTGGCGTTGTTCAGTCGGCTGCAGTCAGTGCCGTAGATATAGCATTATGGGATATCAAAGGAAAAGCACTAAATGTACCTGTATATGAACTATTAGGTGGACGTACAAGAGACAAAGTCGTTTGCTATCCACATAATGGAGGTGCGACACCTGAAGCACTTGTCGAGAACTGCAGAAAAACTTACGAAGCAGGATGGAAATTTGTTAGATGGGGTTTAGCAGACGGTTCTGGAAGTGACACTTTTGAACCAAGACGCGCAGCTCAGTTCGGATTAAAACAGGTACAGGCTGTTAGAGATGCTTTTGGTGATGATATCGAAATCCTTGTTGATGTTCATACTCGGTTAGATCCAGCTGATACACTCGATTTTTGCAACAAAGTTGAACCATACAATCCATTCTTCATTGAAGATCCACTCAGAAGCGAAAATCCAGGTAGTTTAAGACGACTACGTCAACAAACTTCTGTTCCTATTGCCGTTGGCGAACAATATGATAGTAAATGGAAATTCCGTGAAGCCATTGAAGAGGAATTATTGGACTATTGTAGAGTTGATTTATGTATTGCTGGTGGATTAACAGAGGCACGTAAGATTGCTGGATGGTGTGAAACACATTATATATATTTAGCACCGCACAACCCACTCGGACCTGTGTCAACTGCAGCATGTTTACAACTCTGCCTCTCTTCTCCATTAGTCGGTGTGCAGGAACTCCCACGTGCACCAATGTCCTCTCTAACTGATGTCTTTCCTGTTCAAGTACCGTTTGAATCCGGTTATCTATTACCTCCTGAATTACCCGGATTAGGGATTGAATTCAATGAGGAGGCACTAACGAATGTTACAACACAAGAATACGGTCCTCCACACGGTTATACGCGAGATGACGGATCTTATACAAATTGGTAGATAACTTTTAGTAAGCATACGTTTTACAACAACAGGGTTTCTATGAATATCTTTCATCAGTTAAGCTGTTCTTTAGTCCTGTATGGACGGACTGTTTATAGAAAAGCTATGAATATCCTAACTGAGTCCCGTAGGGACGTAATGTTTATAACACATAACCCATACGCTGCAGAAAAAATACAATTAGTTAACTACCACAAGTCGTTAGATTAGTTAAGATAAGATTAAATTAGATAAGAAATCTACATAACAGATTTCAAGATATGGCGCTCACATATCTTTTTATAAGCACTAAGGAGTAGTTCATGACAACAGCAGAAATAAAATCGTTGGCTACAGAATATATAATTAATACCTATGGAGATCGAAGTCTTGCATTTGTCAAAGGTGAGGGACCTTACCTATGGGATGCTGATGGAAAAAAATATCTCGACTTTTTAGGTGGATTAGCTGTTAACGGGTTAGGACATGCACATCCTAAAGTAGTAGAAGCCATACGGGAGCAAGCAGGAAATGTATTACACACCTCAAACCTATACTACATTCAACCGCAAGCAGAATTAGCAAAAATGCTCATTGATAATTCTGATATGGATCAATGTTTCTTCTGTAATAGTGGGGCTGAAGCCAATGAAGCAGCTATCAAAATTGCACGCAAATATGCAAAAGATAATGGAAATACAGATTCGTATGAAATAATTACCATGGATAACTCATTCCATGGTCGCACAATGGCTACAATTACAGCAACTGCACAACCAAAATACCACGTCGGTTTTGAACCTATGCTTGAAGGATTTAAGTATGTGCCTTTTGATGATCTTGACGCAACTGCAGCTGCTATAGGTCCAAAAACATGTGCTATTTTAGTTGAACCTATCCAATCAGAAGGTGGCGTAAACATCCCCAGTGATGGTTATTTACAAGGTCTACGCGAATTGTGTGATAAGAATAACCTTATACTTATGTTTGATGAAGTTCAAACTGCAATGGGTAGATTAGGTACATTCTTCGGATACCAAAGTTACGGTGTTGTGCCAGATGTTATAACTATGGCAAAGGCATTAGGGAGCGGTGTCCCAATAGGTGCAATGTTGGCAAAACAAGAAGTTGCAAATAGTTTCGTTCCAGGCACACATGCAGCTACATTCGGAGGAAATTTCCTATCATCTGCTGCTGCTTGTGCTACAGTAAAAACTATCCTTGATGAAAATCTTGCCGTAAATGCTGTAAAAATGGGGAATTACCTTGCTGGCGGATTAATGGAACTCAAAGATAAATACCCAATTAATGAAGTCCGTGGAAAAGGATTGTTACGAGGACTCGTGATGTCGGAAGATGCCAAACCACTCGCAGCAAAATGTATTGAAAACGGACTGGTAACCATCTGTACAAACGACTATGTTCTCCGATTCCTGCCGCCTTTGAATATTAATACAGCTCACGTTGAAGAAGCTGTCAACATAGTTGAAAAGTCTATGGAACAGGTTTACTAATGCATTATCGGTTTGATTTCAATTTAAAATTTACCACCTCTACTTCTGTTCAGACCAATCATCCAATAACTAAAATAAGTTATTGGATGATTCTTTTTATTCTAATAATCTGTAATGGGTGTGTAGTAATTATATCAAACCCTGGGCAATCTCCTGAACTATCTGACGAATTCTCTTCTCATTTACAAACATTACAGGATAGATATGACTTAACTGGGTCCCTAAAAACCACTAAGATGATGGTAAGAATACAAGAAGAAGGTTCTCCTCCTGACTATTTACATGAAATGTTATGGTATAAAAAGGCTTCGGATGGTAGTGATCTTCTACGAATTCAAGCATTAGGAGGATTTAATGATACAAAAGGCGTTGCAATAGCAAACAGGAATAGATTTTTACTTGTTCTTCTTGATGAACAAGAAGCATATTTGGGTAAGTTATCTGATGGTGTTTTACGTAAGATTTTCGGATTAGACTTACGGGTTTCTGATATGTTAAGTGCCATTTTCGCAAACCCTTTTCTTGATGGAAGAATGAATGATCTTAGCATTGAATCCACTGGGAATACATTTATCGTTTCCCGTCCTAACACCGAACCAGACCATACAGAAACAATTACAGTAACAATCAAGGATGGTGAACCCCGTGTAACTGAGTGGAAGATACAGAACAATAAAAAAGCTATAAAACAACATGTGGTGTTTTTAGATTATCGTGTTGTAGATGGTGTTCTGAGACCTTCTACTGTAAAATTTGAAAGACCAATTGAACAGACAAGTGTAGTAATTACAATAGCAGAAGTACAGTTAAATGTAGAGATTGATGATAGTCAATTTGATTTTCAGCCATTCTTAAATGATGATATGGAGATAATACTTATATCTGATCCTGAGAAGTCAGATACACAAAAATGACTACAACTGACACTATAAAGGTAAGTGGAAACGCAAAAATAAACCTATACTTAGATGTTGTTGGTAAACGTGCTGATGGATATCACAACATCGAGACAATTTTCCATTCAGTTGCATTGAATGACGAACTAATTCTTGCCAAACGTGCCAAAAAAGGAATTTCTGTTAATTGTACACATCCAGATGTGCCAACAGATAAGCAGAATTTAGTATATAAGGCTGCACAAGCCTTATATGAAACAGTCGGTGGATTTGGGGGAATTGACATTCATATCAACAAGAGAATTCCAGTTGCTGCTGGTCTCGCAGGTGGGAGTACCAACGCTGCCGCAACACTTATCGGGGTAAATGAATTATTTGATCTGGGTTTACCAGATAAAGTTCTTAGTCAAATTGGTGGGCAATTAGGAGCGGATATTCCATTCTGTCTTCATGGCGGAGCAGCTTTCGGTACTGGCATCGGAGATGTTTTAGAAACTTTAAGACCACTACAAGATATATCTGTTATTCTCATAAATTCCGGTATACAAATCCAGACGAAATCTGTGTTTGATAAATTACACATTCCCTTGACAAGAAACGAAAATAAAGGTATAATTGTTAAGTCTTACTTTGAAACTGGTGATATAACTGGAATCGCAGAAAACCTATTCAATCTACTTGAGATACCCGTTTTTAAAAAAAATACCAATCTTTCTAAATTAAAGAATGAGGTATCTAAACAAGAAGGTTGTTTAGGCGTTTTGATGTCAGGTAGTGGGGCAACTCTTTTCGCATTGATGGAGAACGATTCTGCAGCCCAACAATGTATGAATTATTTCAAGAATAGAGTTAGTTTCTGTTTTAACACACAAACCAGTTGCATAGGCGTATTTATTGATGATTGAAGGGCGGTGGCCAAGTGGTAAGGCACAGGTCTTTGGCACCTGCATGCGTAGGTTCGAATCCTACCCGCCCTGTTTCTTATTTTAAGTTATATAAGGTTTAAATGATAAAATGCAACAAGCAAAATTAGATGTAAAACAAAGAGATACATTCGGAAAACAGAATGCAAAAGCTATTAGACGCTTAGGAGATGTTCCCGGTGTTCTTTACGGACGTAAACAAGATTCTGTTGCCATACAAATTAATGAACGCGCATTCAAGCAATTTCTACGAACTTATGGTGAAAATGTTATCATTAATATGGAAATCACAGAAGGAAATCCTGAACCGGTAATTATTAAAGATATACAACGACATCCTGTTGAGAAACAAGTCCTACTTCATGCTGATTTTATTCGCATTTCTTTAGATGAACCCGTAACATCCACTGTTCCAATTATATTGGATGGTACACCTGTCGGTTTACAAGAAGGCGGTGTTGTTGAATTCCCACTGAGATATCTTACCCTTAATTGTCTGCCTTCACTAATGCCAAATGAGATCACTGTTGACATTTCTGATATGGATATTGGGGATATCGTTTATGTTCAGGATATTGAACTTGAGGATGATATTGAAGTCTCAGACGAACTACAACGAATTATTGTATCCGTTAGTCAACCTCGTGTCATTGTTGAAGAAGTTGTTGAAGAAGTTGAGGGTGAAGAAGGTGAAGAAGGTGCACCCGCTGAAGACGCTGAAGAGGAAAGAACCGAACCTGAACTTATCTCACGAAGACGCAGTGATGACGAGGATGAAGACGCACAATAACTATAATTCGTTGTTACGTCAATATCCTTTCTTAATTCTTATACATCTCATTCTGATTATATTTATTAAAACGCACGGTTATGCGCAAGCACAAACCGTGCGTTTTGTTAATATTAATGGGGAGGTAATTGCAGAAGCAGAATCTGTACTACATAACAAGTCTGTATATTTACCTGTTGATATAATAAAAGATGTTTTTGATCCAGAGATGACCTATAATTATCATCTTCCAAAAAAACAACTGATTCTCAAAACGAAAGACAAGGAAATTCGTTTAAGGATGGGGTCTAAGACTGTCAATATAGTTACTGATAAGAAGAATGTTCCAATTAATGTTCCTCCACAGGTTATTCAAGGGCGACCAATGTTACCTATGAATTTCTTTCAAGATATTCTTCCCATTTTTGATGATATTGTTGTATTATACAACCCTAATCTACAACGCGTGCGAATTATTCCAAAAACTGCTTGGGAAGGGAATAATGATGAAGCAGGTAAGCAATTTATCGTTATTATTGATCCTGGTCATGGAGGGGCTGAGGATAATGGATGTAAGGGGCAGAATGGATTGGTTGAAAAAGACATAGTTCTCGCTGTAGCTAAAAAGATTCAATCCCTCAGTAAACAAGAAGGATTCATTATACATCTAACCAGAGAACAAGATCAATATAGAAGTCGAATTCAACGAGTACAATCTACAAATAAGAATCAGGGACAGTTATTTATTAGTCTACATTGCAACGCATCCTATTCTGAAAATCAAAAAGGGATACGGTTATACATTAATAATCCAAATGGACAACTACGATCCAAGGCAGGTATTACTAAGGTAATTGGGCAGAAGGGAATTAATATACTTAACCAAGCTAACTATCTAAAACAAAGTAAAGATTATGCTACTATACTACAAAACGAACTGAATTTTTTCACTGAAGATAAGATTACACTCAAGGAATTTCCAATGATTGCACTGGCTGATGTATATATGCCTGCAGTTTTGTTGGAGCTTGGATTTCTTTCTAATACTGATGATGCAACAAAATTAGCAAATCCTGATTATATATCTGAATTGGCAAAGTCAATTCTTCGCTCTATTAAGTTATATGAAACATCAATCAATAACAGTCCCGATACTGCCAATGAATAATTCCTAAAAAAAATAATTAAGGCTCAATTTCTAAATTATAATATAAACAAAAATTATGAATTGAATGCGTAAGGGTGTATAATGGGACAACTGGTAGGAGATGCACTCGGTTCGCTTGTAGATTTCAAATCTCCAGAATATATTATAAAAGAATACACGGATGGTGCTCGTGATCTATAGAATGGTGGTACATGGAACACTATTGCAGGTCAACCAATAGATGATTCTGAAATGGCGTTAATCCTTGCTCGGACTCTGGTTGAGAAGCAAACATATAAAGAGACTGATCTTAAAAAGGCATATCAGTACTGGATAAATGACAACCCCTTCGACGCATTAGAATTAGCTACGCAGTTAGTTACACAATAATCAACTTCCTTGTGTTATTCCTAAACCTATCGTTGACATACGATATTTTTCATTTAACCTGAGTTTGACAATAGGAAAATAATACCATTTTCTATTGATTTATTTACATGATGACTTTATTTTGTCTTCTGTTCTTTGGTATGAGTGATCTCCGATTCCCGACTCTTTGAATGAGACATCTCTTATTAAAAATGGTATAACTTGATACTTCAAGAATATCACTCCGAAAGGCCTGGCAGGTGCGGCTTCCTAACTGCACTGATTAATAAAATTAGATTGATCAAACTCACGTTTTAATTATAATGTTAATGTGGATATAATACGCAAAATAATACACTCAAGGCTATTCATTTTATGGGTAATTACCTTAGTCGTAATCGTAATTCTTCTCGCAATTACGTTGCTGTTAATCTCTAATTCAAAGAAAACAGTAGTAGTAGATGCTCCACCAGTTCTTCCACATACAGCAAATACTACAAAGGAATTACCTCCTTCCATACAAGTAAAATTATTCTTATATGATCCAACATTATCTGAACTAATTGCAGTATATGTTGACCTGCGACTCTATCCTGATCCAACAGAACGATTGAAACAGATTATTACAGCGTTAGTTAACGAGACTCGTCCAAATTATAGGAATCCAATTCCTGGTGGGACGAAACTAAATGAAGTATATATTGATAATCAGATGACTGCTTATTTAGATTTTTCACATCATCTCGCAGATGGACAGATTGGTGGAACTACTGCAGAAGTGATAACCGTTACCTCAATTCTCAATACTGTGTTTGAAGCTTTTCCTGATAAAATTAGGCATGTACAAATACTAATTGATGGTGAAGAGGTAGAGAAACTTGGGGGACATCTTGATATTTCCAATCCCCTTCGTTTTTAATTTACTCTAATGTAAGAACATTATTGGAGATAGGCAGTGAAACTGATTGTTGGACTTGGGAATCCCGGTGCACGGTATGAACATACGAAACACAATATTGGGTTTCGTGTAATTGATACTATTTATGATAAAATCAAATCTGAAAATCAGAATTGGCAACCAACTACAAAACGTGCTACATCTGTATGTCAATCACTCGTTATGCAAGCAGCTTGGAAGGATTTACCTGTAACTCTCGCCAAACCCATGACCTATATGAACAACAGCGGTGTAGCTGTCGCCGCACTGGTCAATCGTCTGGATCTCTTGTATACTGATGTATGTATAATTTACGATGACATACATCTGGATGTCGGAGTAATTCGTATAAGACAGAAAGGAAGTGATGGGGGTCAAAAAGGTATGAAGTCTATCATCTATCATTTAGATTCAAATGAGTTTCCAAGGTTAAGAATTGGGATTGGGGAACCTGTTGGAAACTTAACAGATTATGTATTATCCACATTTACAGAGGATGAGAAAGTCCTGATTGACCAATCAGTTGATCGTGCCGTCGAAGCAGTTGAGACATTTATTACTAAAGGTGTCCTTACAACTATGAACCAATTCAATAGTCGTCAATAGGTATTATTGATTATCTCAAATATTATGACGATCTTTTTCTATATTGAGAATAATCCTAATTCTTATATTCCAGATAAGTAATTTATATCATTATAAAACATGTTGGAGGTAGTCGTGGATAAGAAATATCAAATACAAAATGTTGAGAATATACCAAGTCCTGCACTCATTGTCTATCTTGAACAAGTTGAAATGAACATTCAACGTGCTATAGATATTGTTGATGGAGATGTTTCAAAACTCCGACCCCATGCAAAAACACATAAGACCGCAGAGATTGTTGTCATGGAACGGGAAGCGGGTATACTAAAGCATAAGTGTGCTACTTTGAAAGAAGCTGAGATGCTTGCACAGAACGGAATTGAAGATATTCTGATTGCTTACCAAATGGTCGGTCCCAATATAAAACGGTTTGTATCATTGCAAAGACAATACCCACAAGCAGATTTTAAGGTAATCGTTGACCATATCTCAGCAGTTAAAGATCTTTCATTTGAATGTGTAAAATACGGATTGAACATGAAAGTCATGCTTGATCTTGATGTCGGCATGCATCGAACTGGAATACCTATAGGAGATGATGCAGTTAAGGTCTACGAAACTATTTCTAAATCTGATGGTGTGGAACCATGGGGTTTACACGTATATGACGGACATATTCATGATGAGGATTTAGAAGACAGAATTAATTCTTGTCAACACAGCATTGAACAAGTTCAAGAGATGCGTGATTTATTATCTGCAAAAGGTCTTCCTATTCCTTTAGTTGTAATGGGGGGAACACCAACATTTCCAATCTATGCTAAAACACCCGATGTCGAAGCATCCCCCGGCACCTTTGTTTTTCATGATCACGGATACACAAATCGTTATCCAGATTTGGGTTTTACCCCTGCTGCATTATTACTCAGTCGTATTATTAGTATTCCTACATCAGATAGAATTACACTTGATTTAGGACACAAGGCAATCGCTGCTGATCCTGATGGTGTACGCGGGATAATATTGAATATTGAAAACGCTGAAGTGGACAAGCAGCACGAAGAACATTGGGCAATTAATATACCAGATACTTCAGGTTTACAAATTGGGCAAGAGGTATATGTATGTCCTACCCATATCTGTCCTTGTGTAGCTTTACATCCATTTTATTATGTCGTCGATTCTGATGGATATAGTAGAAACACATGGGAAGTTACTGCACGAAATCGTAGTGTATCGTGATATGGAACTGTAATCGGGTAACTCAAACTCACTTTTTATTTCTTTTATATAGTATCTTTATGCTTATGTTCAGATAATTGTTCATCTGATTCTGCTTAATGTTGATTCATCTTTGCTAATTCCATGTAGATTCCACCCAATATAACTACAACGTATCTCATAAATACGAATCGTGCGTTTTTAGTAAACTCCTTTTTCGTAGGGATGGGGTTTCCCCGCAGTTGTATCAATATATAATGCATGGAAAGATCCAAGAATCTTCCAAATATTTGATTTATGAGATACGCTCTACTAATAAAAGTTGGATGAATGGTTCCATTGAAAATGTTTCAGGGTGCGTGATCATTGAACTTCTACATTTATTGATATATCCGGGGAATCACTCAACATTCGCTTTGTATCCGATGGCATCATCTAACAAACACTCAGATATTTAGCGAAGATATTGTTGTATGGCGTCGACTAATTTCTCTGCGCCAAAACGAACAACATCAGTCGCAGGGAGTCCAGTTTCCCTTTCTACAGAGTAAATTGCTTCTTCTGCTTCTGCTTCTGATAGATCATAACAATTTAAAGCTATCCCAATTACCTTGGCAGGTTTAATCGGAGCAGTTAACAACTCATAGTGAGAAATCATTTCTGTTATGTGTGGTAACGGAACTGAATAGCGAGCAACTATTTCTCTTGAAGGTTGATGACAGAAAATCATAGCATCTGGCATACTCCCATGTAGTAAGCTTAAGGTAACACCTGAGTATCCTGGATGTACCAATGACCCTTGTCCTTCAACAATTAGTAAATCGTGCCACTTAGCACCTTCAAGCACTATCTCTTCAGATGCACCAGCAGTGAAATCTGAGACAACTGCGTCAATGGCAATACCCCAACCCCATACCATGATTCCATTCTGCCCTGTAGGACAAAATTCCGCATTGATTCCACGTGTTCGTGCTTCCTTTGTAATTTCTATGCCTGATAACATTTTCCCTACACGGCAATCAGAACCCACTGTAAGTATTACTGTGCTATCTACATCCGCAGCCTTACAGGTTGCAATTGGTAAAACATCTGGCGGCTTACGAACATCCCATAAGATGACATTATGTTTTTCTGCCATTTCCATTAATTCTACATCTTCACTCAAAAAATGGTGAAGACCACTCATCACATGTAATCCTGATTGAATTGCATCACATATAATTGAACGCCATTCATCTGGTAATTCACCACCTGGCGGGGCAATACCGATTGCCAACATTGTTGGTCGGAATTCTATAGCATCAGATAAGCTTCTAAGGATCGGTATACCTTTACCTATTTCTATTACCTCACTGACATCTTTACCAGCGTTAGTACTGTCGATTACTCCAACAATATTATCAGGAAGATAACGAACCAATACAGTAGCAGTCTTGGATTCAAGTACACCAAATGAGCCTTCGGCAAGTATGACTATCTTATGAGATTTAGGTTGTAAATTCGTCATCATTTAACATTAGAATAACACAAAAGACATCATTTTTCAATAGACATGACCTATACATAACGGGTTCCTGTAGGTTGACTAACACCAATAAATGTGATATATTAACATGAGTTGATGTTATAGAAATAGTCTTCATATTTCCAAGAATATTACATCTACAAACAATCAATATGCGATTTCCTAACCACACATAATTAATAAAATTAGATTTATCATACTCACGTTTAATTAAACATTTGTTGAAGAAAGATAGACTATTCAACATCAAATTAAACAATGACTATAGAAAGCTTAGTATTAACATTTAAATGTTGTTAATTGGAGTTCATTATTATATGTACCGAATTCTTACCGTTATCCTCATCCTGACCTATACATTCATAGGTATAACTGCTTCTGCTGACAATACCGATATACACGAAAATGCAGGTACACGTGCTATGACTTTCCTGAAAATCGGTGTCGGCGCAAAAGGTATGGGGATGGGAGAATCTCAGGTGGCTGCTACTGATGATATTTATGCTTCCTTTTGGAATCCAGCTGGCCTTGTAAGACTACAAAGACCAGGGCTCGCATTAATGCATAATGAATGGTTTGCAGGAATCAACCATGAGTTTGTAGGTTTTGCATTTCCGTTTAGCGATGATGACATCGTAGGTGTTAGTGCTAATTTCTTATCATTTGGTGAATTACAAGGAAGAGATCAGGATGGGAATGAAACTACTGTTTTTCGACCGTACGATTTAGCAATGTCGATATCTTATGCTCGGAAAATAAATAGAATTTCATTCGGGGTGAATGCAAAATACCTACGAGAACAGATCGCTGATGAGAATGGGAGCGGTATAGCATTTGACTTCGGGGGATTATATACATTCACTCGAACTCCCATTTCTATAGGTTTCAACGCTCAAAACGTTGGACCTCGTGTTAAATATGTTGAAGATGCATTTGAATTACCCTTTACTCTCAGATTAGGTACAGCATATACATTATGGGATGACACATGTGTTTTATCTATGGACTTCATTCGTCCAACAGATAATGATAATGCAGTGGGGACTGGAATTGCATATAATATTGCTAATGTATTACAACTCAGAACCGGATATAAATATACTTTTGGGGGAAATGATTTAGGTCCTTTATCTGGTCTACGCAGTGGATTCGGATTAACTCTAAAACGATTCCAAGTTGATTATGCACTTATTCCTTTTGGAGTTCTGGGATTAACTCACCGATTTTCACTGATTGCAACTTTTTAATGTATAGATTTACCTGTTATTATATTCAATTGCCGCTTCTATAAATGCTTCAAATAGTTTCCGTCTGTGCTCCTTAAATTCCCCTGAAGTAATCATCCTTTCGGGATGATATTGCACCCCAACCACAAACCTCTTACTGGGATCCTCTATAGCCTCAATAGTATCATCAATGGGACACAATGCTGTCACAACAAAACCTTTTCCAAGCTTATTCAATGATTGATGGTGTGCAGAATTAACACCATCCTTCTCCATTTCTATTATTTCACCAATTAAATTATTTTTATCTAATTCGATATTTATTGGATGTTCTGAATCAGTTCCGTCTCTTCTCTTTGAATGTTCGTCAATATGTTGGTGTAGACTACCTCCTGTTGCTACATTCATAACTTGAATTCCACGACATATACCGAATACAGGGATATCCTTAGCTATTGCTTTATGATACAAGTCAATTTCCAATTTATCTCGGTCTATATTAACATATTTTGTTCTTGGATCCATTTTTTCCGAATAGAACTTAGGATCTATATCTCCCCCTCCAGGCAACAAGAGTCCGTGAATTCCGTCAATATGATCATCATTTGACTGTTCATCCCGAATTAATAATACTACCTCTCCACTGAATTCCTCCAGTGTATTCACATAGTTTTTAAAATTATGACTACCATCCTTATCTACAATTGGAATACCGATTTTTGGTTTCATTTTTTCTCCTCTCAAAATAATAACGAATTTCTATGATTATCAAACAAAAAATAATTATATACAATATCTTCATAGATAACAAGTGGAGTTAGTATTACGGTATGTAGACTTTTTGTTACTAAATATTTCCGTTTTCTTCGTGTATCGAATTTCTTATATTAGTATTAGTTGTTAGTTCAGGACTTACGCAAATTGCCAATAAGGAAACATTTGTTGGACTAACACATTAGCTTTCATCTATAGCCCCAGCGGTGCGAAATGTGAAATTCCTATCAATACGATATTCGTAATGCATAATATATAAAAATAAATTGAAGAAAATAAATGACAAAGCAACTAATATCATATAGATAAATATACATTGGCATAATAATAATAAATAAACGTTACAATAACATATAGAGGTCTATTATAATACATAGTAGCAAATTAAAGTGTATTATAATCTAATCCAATAATCTGATTTTTCAGGAGTGAATCTGTCGATAAATATTATGTTATGAGAATAATAATCGTAAAAACAGAATCATCTCTCATCAAGGAAAACTACAAAATTGTTACTTTTTTCAAATTTTAAAATTAAAGGTTTAATTCGTTACAAACCCAGACAGGGACTAATAGGAAAGCCAGTGTAATAACAAGAGACATTCCTACACTTTGTAGGAAAAGTGTAACATTTTCTCACACATCTAATAAAATGTTCTAAGTTAGAAAAAGCGATAAAATCATCTCAATAATGTAATAGCTTACATTTAATACTACTGTAAATGTATACTGAAAACCAATAACTAAAATCTATAAAATTTACACATGGAAGATACGATATTTATTTCAAAAACTTTACATCCCCACTACACCCGCAGAGTTTGCAAAAACAAGCTATGCATGGTATAATATAGCACATGGAATTTATGTTGGACATAGATCCTGAAAGCACAGTTTCTATCACAGACCAAGGGGTATCTGTATTCACCTATAACTATGGTGACTCTCTATTTTATCCGTACTTTCATCCTGTATATGCATCAAACGGGGAGTTGATGACCCATAAGGTTGAAGATTCGGAGCAGAAATATTCTTCAGGGCTCTGTTTTTCATTGGGAACAGTTTTGGATGTTAACAAAAACCTTGTGGAATTCACCAAATTCACCTCATCAATTGATAGAACACATACCGATTTATCCAATGTAAAGGATATTCTGGAGTTTACAGACACAATCGTTTGGCAAGCCAAGGAAGTAAATCTATTTCAGACAAGTAATATCAATATTTATCCCCTCCAAGATGATGTTCGGATTATAGATCTCTCTTTTGAAATATCCACCGATTCAGAGACACTTTCATTTGATAATGGACTGGGTCTGAATTACAATGCAGTAGAAATGGAACACAGAAAATCTGTCGATTCTGAGGGGAGAATTGGAGAAGCTGAAGTAAACGGAAAAGAGGCAGAATGGGGTGCATTTAGTGGTATTACTAATGATACTGCTGTTGGGTGTGCTATTATTCCTGACTCCTCTAATGGTAAAACAATTTTTTATTCTCTTGATACACAACGTGGATATATATCTGCTCAATACTCACCTTTGACTCTCAATCCAGACGAAATTCAGGAGTTTAAATTTCGTCTTTTAGTTTATCTTGGAGACTTATTTACCTTTGATGTACAAGAGCATTATAAACAATATAATAACAAAACAGAATAATACATTTATCGGATAGCCGTTCTCAAATTCATGAAAAACAGATCACCTTTACCCATATACACACCTCAATCCCCCTCTTTACCCAACGATAAGTTGATGTATAAGAATACAAAGCCAAAAAACAATACATCAATTGATGATGAACAATCCGCACGAAATGTTTATATTGAGACCTATGGATGTCAGATGAATGTCAGTGATACTGAACTTATGTCTGGGATTTTATCACAAGCAGGACACAGAACGGTTAACAATATTGATAATGCAGATGTCATCTTACTGAATACTTGTGCTATTAGAGAAAATGCCGAAACTAAGGTAATTAATCGTTTAGTCCATCTAAATCATCGAAAACGACGTAATGAAGACCTTATCATTGGGGTCTGTGGATGTATGGCACAACATCTTCGAGATAAACTTTTAGAAGCTGCTCCTTATGTTGATCTTGTCATGGGACCTGATGGTTACCGAGATCTACCAATGGCTATAAATGCTGTTACTACCGGTGATCCGTTCCTAAGTTTACAGTTAGATAAGAACGAAGACTATGCTGACATTGCTCCTATTCGAAAGGAAGGAATTAGAGCATGGTTAACTATCCAACGTGGGTGCGATAAAATGTGTACCTTCTGTATTGTACCTTTTGTAAGAGGTCGAGAAAGAAGTATTCCATTAGATATACTTACAGATGATGTGAAAAGACTTGTAGATGAAGGGTTTAAAGAGATTGTATTACTCGGGCAAACAGTAAATTCATATAATGATAACAAGCACGATTTCGGAGAACTGTTATGGCGTGTCGCAGAAGTAGATGGTGTCCAACGTGTAAGGTTTACATCACCACACCCAGCAAATGCTACTGATTCGATGATAGATGCATTGGAAAACTGTCCTCAGGTTTGTAAACAGTTACATCTTCCATTGCAATCAGGATCTACACGTGTCTTGGAGAATATGCGTCGTACCTACACTGTTGAACAGTATCGTGATATTGTCTATAAACTACGCGAAAGGGTACCCCAGATTGCACTTTCTACTGATGTGATAGTAGGATTTTGTGGTGAAACTGAGGAAGACTTCAGACAGACTTATCAACTCATGGAAGAGGTACGGTTTGATACTGCATTTATGTTCAAATATTCTGATCGCGAAGGAACATTAGCCAATAAAATGCTATCCGACGATGTTAGTGAATCGGAAAAAGCCAGACGCCTTAATGAAATTATAGACCTACAAGAAGGGATTTCTGCAGACATAAACTCAGCTTCAATTGGGGCAAGTGTTTCCGTTTTAGTTGAAGGAAAAAGTAGACGTAATGATGAAGAATATTATGGTAAGTCTGATACCTTCAAAACTACTGTGTTTCCAAAAGAGGATACACAGATTGGTGATATTGTTGAGGTGAAGATACATTCCACTACTGCACATACATTAATCGGAGAAATCGCTTGATTAAAGGATATTCAGTTACGGGGTCAGGCATACAATTTTAGTAGAGAATTTACTAAAATTGTAGATACCAATTTATAATAAAAAATGCAAAAAATTAGAATTAAAAATCGTTCGGAAATTGATAAAATGAAGCGAAGTAGTCAAGCTGCCGCGAATGTTCTACAAGCAATTGCTGATGCTATTGAACCCGGAATTACTACCTATGAATTAGAAATGGAATCCCGGAAAGCAATTGAGCAACAAAACGCTACATCCTCATTCCTAAACTATGTTATTCCCGGACATGAACCCTATCCCGCTACAATCTGTGTCTCTGTAAACAACAAAGTTATACATGGAATACCAAAAAAGAGTGAAGAACTTGTTGATGGCGATATCATCGGTGTGGATACCGCTGTGAGTATAGATGGATTCCACGGTGATAACGCATATACATTCCCCGTTGGAAATATCTCATCTGAAACACAGAAATTGCTTGAGGTAACAAAAGAATCATTATATGCTGCTATTTCAGAAGCAAAACCTGGGAATCGTATGGGGGATGTGTCATTTCAACTTCAAAATGTAGCTGAATCTGCAGGATATTCTGTAATACAGAACTTTTCTGGACATGGAATTGGACGGAATTTACATGAAGAACCACAAGTGCCAACTTCCGGTACTCCAGGAAGAGGGGTACGTCTAAGAGCAGGGATGGTTCTTGCCATTGAAGCCATGGTAAACCAAGGTAATCCTGATGTAGACATGTTAGAGGATGGTTGGAGTATAGCTACCACAGATGGAAGGTTATCTGCATTGTTTGAACATACAGTCGCTATCTTACCTGAAGGACCTGAAATTCTTACAGGGAGTGGAATATGGGAAAAGGTATGACAACAATCAGTTCTACTCTAAGTAAACTTGGTCAATGGCTATATAGAACTTCCGTCGTATACCCGATTGCGTCAATTCTTATTTTCTTATCAATCTGTCTAATTTTTGGATATGCTGAAGTTGAAAGGACTATGCTGGAGGTACAGAAGATATTTTTCTTCCATGTTTCTGCGGCGATGACTCTTTATGTAGCATTTTTTGTGAACTTTATCTTTAGTCTGCTTTATCTAATTAAACGCAAGCCTGATTACGATTTACGCGCTGCAGCAGCTGCTGAAATTGGGTTAGTCTTTTGTACAATTGTACTCCTCTCAGGACCTATTTGGGCAAAATATGCATGGAATACATGGTGGACTTGGGAAGCAAGATTAACGAGTACACTTGTACTGTGGTTAATGTATATTAGTTATTTCATTCTTCGGTCGGCACTACTGGATGACAAAAAGAGAATTTTTTCTGCTGTCATCGGCATAATTGCATTCCTTGATGTTCCGATTGTTCACTTTGCTACGAAATTATGGGAAGAAAAATCACATCCTAAACGTGGGGCAAAAGTCGATGTTGAACCTACTATATTACATACTTGGATCTTTGTCTTAATAGCTTTTATAATTCTATTTGCCGTACTATTTTTTTTACAATATAAGATTTCTAAGACAAATGAAAGGTATGATATAATTCGACGTAAATACCTTGAGGAGACATCTTGATGCGAATAACAATTATTGTCTGTGCTGTAATTGTTTTAGGTCTTTTGTTGGCTACAATACAAGTGCCTATATTAGATAAAGACACAATAAATAAAGCCATAGATGATGCAATTTCTGAAATTAAAGTAACTCCTGAAGAAAAGAATACTGTAGAAAAAGCAGTTTTACTTACTGTTAGGGAACTTGAAAAAGGACAACGAAGAAGGCTAATGTTCCTTGTTTCTGCATATCTGATTATCTGGTTGGTCTTTATGTTGTATTTACTCAGAATGGGAAAGCAACAACTGTCTTTAGATCAGAGGATCTTGCAACTTGAACAAGATGCACCCATTCAATCTGAAGATAGTTCTTAGAATAGATGTAAATTGTTGTAATCGTCTTATATCGTAATAACCAATGCTAAAAGCACAAATAGCAATATTTAGCGATCTTATTGATCGTGTTCCTTCCTATGCTCTGGTTTCCAATGTCGATTTAGTTGTAATTAGGTATGATGATCAGATTTCTGTTCTATATGGACGCTGTCATCATCGTGGTGCGCTGCTTGCTGATGGCTATATTGACGGTGAAAACCTAATATGTGGTGTACACTATTGGGATTATAGATATGATACTGGAATCAGTGAATATCTGAATTCTGAACGACTACAGAAATTTAACGCCTGGGTTGAAGATGATAAAGTTTTTGTAGATGAAGATGAAATACGTGAATGGGAAAAAAATAATCCCCAACCCTATAAACGGGAACAATATCAGGGGAATTACCAAGATATACACGCTAACCCTGATGAACCTTATGTCGCTGAGATACAAGAATTAGCAAGTAATGGACTGAGCAAGGTCGGACGCCATGGTCAAACTGCTGCCATGGGGGTGTTGCGACAAAATCTACCTAACTGGGATGAGTTACAGTTTGTCGTGGCTCAACTCCATAAAACTCCACTCTTAGATGAAGAATTAGTTGGAACAGAATTAGTTATTGGTCCACGATCCAAAAAACCATTAAAGCTAAAGATCCCTATCTTTGTATCTGATATGAGTTTTGGAGCTCTTTCTGCTGAAGCAAAAATTGCTATGGCTAAGGGTGCAGAATTGGCTGGAACGGGTATATGTTCAGGGGAAGGTGGGATGCTTCCTGATGAAGCGAAGGCAAATAGTCGTTATTTCTATGAATTGGCTTCTGCAAGATTCGGTTTCTCTTTCGATAAATTAGAACATGCACAAGCATTTCACTTCAAGGGTGGTCAAGGCGCGAAAACCGGTACAGGAGGACATCTACCTGGGAGTAAAGTAACCGATGAAATTGCTGCGGTACGGGGATTGACTACGGGTCAACCCGCAATTTCTCCTGCGCGGTTTCCAGATTGGGAGACTTTAGACGATTATGCCAAATTTGCTGAATTAGTTCGTAAGGAAACTGGTGGAATACCGATTGGATTTAAACTGTCTGCACAACATATTGAAAAAGACATTGAAGCCGCTTTACATGTAGGTGTAGATTATATTATATTGGATGGTCGAGGTGGTGGTACAGGTGCTGCCCCACTGTTGTTTCGGGATAATATCTCTGTTCCTACAATGCCTGCTTTGGCTCGAGCACGAAAGTATCTTGATGAAACTGGAAATAGTGATATTACACTAATAATTACAGGGGGATTAAGAATCCCAGCTGATTTTGCTAAGGCATTGGCACTCGGTGCTGATGGTGTAGCGATTGCAAATTCTGCTATGCAGGCAATAGGATGTATCGGTATGCGTGCCTGTCATACAAACAACTGTCCAGTTGGTATCGCAACACAGAAAGAACATCTACGTTCACGGTTAAAAGTAGACATTGCCACAGAACGTCTAAACCGATTCCTTACCGCATCCGTTGAATTGATGCAAGTCTTAGCAAGAGCGTGTGGACACACACATCTGAATCAATTTTCTATTGACGATCTAACTACTTGGAAACGGGAGATTGCATTCTTAACGGGGGTTAAATATGCGGGGATTGAACAGTTATAAATCACTGATTACTATCAGGAATATCCTCCCAATTGTGTTCCGGAGAATATCCCAAATCTTCTTTAGATCTCTTCCAATCAAATCGTGAATCATTCCGTCCTGCTACGGCATTATATGCTCCGTAAGCCACTTCTTCAGATTCTATCGCACGTATAACACATTGTGCAACATCTCTCGGATCAACATACACAAACCACGGAGCTGTTACATTTTCTGGTTCTGAAGGACCAGGATTTAGACCATCACCGGCAATTACCCCTGGACGAACATGGATTACTTTTAAACCGTGTGCTTGATGGTATGCTAACCCTATTTGCTCTCCAAGGTATTTAGACAAGGCATAAAACAGGTCTCCACCCCCAAATTTAAAGTCGTCACCAACTTCATAAGGCAAATCAACACCTGGTGCTGGTGGACATGTAGAAATACTGGAGATATTAACTAATTTCTCAACACCTTGTTGGGCACAAGCCTCGGCAACATTCCAAGTCCCTTTCACCATAATATCAGCATATAAAGATAAGGGTTTTCCGTGACGTTCCCGTACTAAAGCAACAAGATGAATCACGGCATCCTGTTCTGCACAAGCCTCAACAACTTCCGATGTATCTGTTACGTCAACTTTTCTGAATGTTGTCCCCTCATACTTTTGATCAGGTTCAACAATGTCAGCAAGTGTTAATTGGTATTCCGATCGAAGACGTTCAATGATAAATTGAGCAAGATAACCAGATGCCCCTGTGATTAATATCTTTTGGATAGCCATCGTTTTTTATTTTAATTGTCAAATGGTATTTCGGAGTAGAGTGTCTCATTGAAACCAACATAAAACACATCGTCTATACGAATGGTTGGCGCTCGTAAACTCCCACTTCGTCCTAATACCGCATTTATGATAGATTCCTGATTAGCTTCACCTGGTTGGAAGGTTTCTACGCTCTTGCCTTTCGCAACAACTACCTGATCAGCAGATTCTAATAATTGCCATACAGCATCTGCTTCTAATTTTTCTTTTCGTGCATCCGTTCGGCTCTCTGCATCAATATTGTGCGACTCAAGCACCGCTTGAGCTTTCTTACATGAGGTTCAGCCATTCCGAAAATAGATCCAGTCTACCATTATAATTCCTCCACTTTGATAAATCTTCCTGTATGACGACTATGTATAGCAGCATCAATTAAACTAAGAGTGTGAAATGCATCTGAGAAAGTTGAACGTATTAATGATTCATCACCGGTTTCAATTGCACGAATCCATGCACCAGTCTTATCTAAACCGATACTGTTTTGTGATACAGCTGGCTCATCAATTTTCTCTCCATGAAGATAACCACGAATAGCGTTCTCTGCCAAAGTTGCTTGAAGGCGTAAATGTGGTCCTACTACCTCAACATCAAAACAAAAACCTTCTGTACCACAGTGATTCATATGTGTTCCAAAAACACCGTTATCCATTTCGTAGGTCATCTGTATAGCATTTTCAGCGTCAAATTCATCACGTTCCAATGCCATGTTTTTTATTGCCAGAGCGTGTGCTTGTACTGGTTTTGGATCTCCTAATACATACCTTGCACAGTCTAATACATGAATTGCCTGTTCTGCTAATGGTCCACCACTAATCTCTGACTGTAAGAACCATGTAGGCATCTGAAAATCCAGATAATAGTTAATTGTACAGACTGTTCTCACCAGATGAATTGTCTCTGAAGCAATTAGATTTTTGAGCTGTTCATAGAGAGGCTGATAACGTAGTTGAAACCCAACCGCTGCAATACTCTCTGAATTCTCAATACACTCAAGACATTTCCTTCCTTCAGATACATCATAAGCAGGGGGTTTTTCAACCAAAATGGCGAGATTTCGCTCACAAGCCATTTTGACTGGTGTTAAACGTATAGGGGGTGGCGTTGTTATCACCACCCCATCTAATTCTGTATCAAAAAATTCATCTAACGAATCTGTAACTACCTTAGACTTTGCATCTGTACCAAGATTTTGTGCGGCCTCAGGATTAACATCATGAACAGCAACAACACGCGCTCCATAACTGGTGATTGCATTCAGATGATGTCTTCCCATCCTACCCGCGCCAATTATACCGATTGCTGTTGAACTACTATTCATATTTAAATCCGTAGATGGGTATTTTCTATTACTTGCGTTTTAGGTCGCCCCAGGTTACTGCCGCTTTCCCTTTTGATTCAACTGGAGTTGGATTACTGTCAGGGGTTACAATTATTATATTGTCGTATTGTGCCTGTTCTGAACCGCCCTTACGAAATCCAATTTTACCAGAGGAGTGTGCACCTTGAGAATCAGTCCATTCACTAACGAAAGATAATTCATCAATCCCACCACCTACTGGACCTATATAGGCTTTAAAGCTATGACCAGATCTAACCTCAAATTTTACTCGATACCAAACATCCGGCTCTCGATCTACGCCATCTTCAAATGCACCGGGTTCTGCAGCCCAACCGCCGTTGACTCGACGATGCCAACGAATATGCTGAGGTGTGTGCCCTGATGAAGAAGTAGACACTTGGTGCATATAAATATTGCCAGCATCTGATCCATGGAATACAAACCCAGTTAACCCGTTTTGCATTGCTTTAAAATCAGCGTAATAGTCGTATTCTTCTGGAAAATCATCGACGCTTAATCCTACGTCACCACCTTGAATTTCAATCACATGATTTCCAAGTACATCGTGACCATCAGCATTGGCTTTAATCGACCAAGTCCCTTGTGGCGCCCATTTAGATTCATCTATGTTTCCACTTTCAAAATCATCTTGAAATAAAATCTCAGCAGAAACGGTTCCTACAAATAAAATCAAAACTAAACACATGAAATACTTCATTAGTATGTATTCTCCTTTAATAAATGATAATCAGTTAAATATACGTAATAGATTACCTTAAGTTTTCAATAATTCTTGTGACATCATATTTTAATCATGCAATGATAGCATAAATTAGAATATTAATTAACTCTTATAGAACTAAGAAGTAAACAAAATAAATCCCAAATCGGATCTATTTACTTTTTAAACTTCCCCAAGTCATAGCAAGTTTATTAGTGGGTTCGACTGAAAAGATATCAAAGTCAGGCGTTGAAACTACAATATTATCATATTGTGCCTGTTCTCCACCGCTCATACGAAATCCAATTTTACCATCGGTGAATGATTTTTGGGAATCAGTCCATTCGCTAACGAAAGATAGGTCATCATTCTCTCCACCTACCGGACCGATGTAAGCTTTAAATTTATAAGCCGTTCTAACCTCAAATTTGACACGATACCAAACATTCGGGTCTCGATCTTCACCATCTTTAAATGCACCAGGTTCTGCTGTCCAGCCACCCCCAACTCTTCTGTGCCATCGAATATGCTGAGGTGTATGTCCTGATGAAGAAGTAGACACCTGGTGCATATAAATATTGCCAGCATCCTGTCCATGGAATACAAACCCAGTTAATCCGTTTTGCATGGCTTTAAAATCAGCATAATAATCAAATTCTTTTGGAAAATCCTCAACACTTAGACCTACATCACCACCTTGAATTTCAATCACATGTTTTCCAAGTTCATCGTGGTCATCAGCATTGTCTTTAATTACCCAAGTGCCTTGAGGGGTCCACTTATCTTTGTCAATATTTCCACTCTCAAAATTTTCCTCAAATAGAATCTCAGAATAACTTGGGCTGACACAAAAAATGAGTGCCAGCAAAATTACATGCCGCATTATTATCACCTCATAAAAATAGTTTTATTAATATTGATTTGACTTAACTTCTCCCCATACTGTTGCAACCTTATCTGAAGGATCAACTGACATGGGATCACTACCACCATATATTTCTATCTCGTCAATACGAGCACCAGCATTTGAACGAATATGTATACGTACCCATCTTGCTTCAACATCGTCAAATGTAATTTCTGTTGTTTGACTAATTGCATCCCCTTTATGTGTATACACCTTTTTCCATGTAGCTGCTTCTGAATCTGCATCAGCTTTGGTTGTTGCAACGAGGATATCAAAATCTGCAGCCGTCCTATCAAAAAACCCTTGTGAGTGATCACTACCAAAATAGACTGTGTTTACATTAGCAACAGCACCAATATCTATCTGTGCCCATCCCGGCAATGCTCCAATTATCCAACTACGACAGTTGTTATAGAATCCATCATTAAGATATTCTGTACAATGTCGTTGGGGACACCAACCATTTAGGAGAGAAGAAGCATCTGGTTTAGAATCTTTCAGTAATGCTAAATTCGGTTGTTTATCCCGTACTGTAGGAACAAATTCAGGTCCAGGTTTACCGCCAGCATCACACTCATCGGTTGCAGCTTTGATGTCTTGTTCTTTGAATTCATAATTACCGAATTTTTCCGGTCCCTGATCCTCATCGTGTATAGCATAGACTATTGTAACACACATTATTGATAGAATGATAGTAAAATAATATAAAACATATCTCATCTTAAAATCCTCCTAATAGGATATATAATAGTCTGAATCAAGTTAGTGTTACCAGTATTATATTAACTAAAGAATAATCAACACAATTATTATGTATAGATATTCTTATTTTACTTTGGGTCGCCTTCCTGAAGGATTTCTGTCTAAACGTATTTTCGAATTTTCAAGGGGGAGTGGGATTCTGACGCCGTTATTCAAGTGTGATTCAATTATTCCAAAGATTAATTCTGTACTGGCGTATGCACATCGAACCCCACCTCGTGTCGGCTCACCTGTGTCTAAAGAGTGAACAAGGTCTTTTATTAAATTTGCAGTACTACTTTCTCGATTAAATTCAGGGAATGTGTCTGGTACATTACCTCCACGCCAACCAGGTATATCTTGCTTCTTACGTACATGCCATTGCCACCCATTGTTCCAACAGGTTACTGTACCACCATCACAAATTGCCTCCCATTCGCTACTACGTGGTGTTAACAAGGCATGTGCGGTTACATCGTTCTCAAATTGTATTGTACCTCCACCAATTGGGTCTACTTTGAGTATATCACCATCAAAAATGGAATTGCCTTGTGGGAGATAACCTGTAACCCAAGTTGTAGAAACATCATTATTCAATCTCAATATAAGATCAAGATGATGACTTGCAGAATTAAATAGTGTACCATTTGAATAGATAATCAACGTACGTAATTTTCCCAATTCACCGCTATCAATTATCTCTTTCATTTTATCAAAACCAGTTTCCCAACGTCGATTCGTGCCAAGATTGAAAGCAACGTTATTCTGTTCAACCGCCGAAACCATTTCTGCAGCTTCGTCCATTGAGGATGCCATAGCTTTTTCAGCATAAATTGCTTTTACACCGTGTTGGGCAGCATAAATTACAATTTCTGCACGATGTTCTGGTTGTGTAGCAACACTGACAATATCAGGATTTTCTTTTTCAATCATCTCACGATAATCGGTATACTGATTGTCTTTTGGCACATTGTATTTTTCACCAAAATGTACCATTACATCTTTCCGTAAGTCTGCACATGCAATAAGATCCGTACGTTCTTCTGCAGAATAACCTGCAGCGTGAGAATAAGGTAACTTAATCGCTTCATAATCAGGTACTTCATTATCAATGAATGCTCCCATTCTACTGCACCCAATTACTGCCGCTCGATATGTTTTCATTATTTTTCTCCATAATATTTAGATATGAATGTGCTTTTATAGTGAAATATAATAAGTGTGTGCATTATCACAGAAGATGTGTTTCCAACACAAATGTATGAGATTGAGGAAACTCCGGTTAGGTTAGAAGCCGAACCTACGTAGTAGGGAAAATTAAAGTCTATACCTCTATTAGCAACCGAACCTATTGTGGAGTAAAATTTATGATTCAACGAAATATTTGCTTGCAACCTTCGTAGCAAAATTCTTACCCATGACTCTATAACCCTCTGCATCTGGATGTACATCGTCAGGTAATAGTTCTATATATTCTGAACAAAAAATATCTAACCCGTTGACATAATGGATATTCTCATCACCATGTGAAACAAGGGCTTCCGCTGCTGATTGGACTTCTTCTCGCATAATCTGTAGATTGAAACCAACGGAATTTTTGTTCTCTTCTCGATTAGTTGCAAAGATAGGAGACATCAGCACAATCGGTATATCCGCATGTTTTTCCCTGATTATCTCAACTGCACCGATGATAGCAGGACGGAAAGCACGAGGTCCTAAACTGGATGCACCGAGAATATTGATACCCAAACACATTGATATATAATTTGCAGGCAGATCCCGTATCATTCTAATTATCATTGGGTCGAGATGACACTGTCCACCGTACCCCAAACACGTTAGATTGAAATTGCACTCACGGGCTACAACGGCAGGCCAAGTCTGTGTCGGGGATGCAGCGGCTCTACATTGGGTTATAGAACTACCATAGGTAATCCAACGAGGACGTTTGTCAAGAAATGGATCTAACGATGCACCATCATCAATATCTAAATGTCTAAGTTGAAATCTACCATATTGTGGCAACCATAATTCAATTAGCTTATCATCGCTTGATAAATTATCAAATTTAAACTGGTTTTCTCCTTTTAAATCGTATGAAGCAATGAATTCTCCATCACAACATAGATCTATCATACCAGTGTCACCCTGTTCAATTATGCTACCTGAAATATGTGTCGTATTACTTCGTAAGCTAATTCTTACGCCGGCAGGCATCGCAGAACGTTCTAATAAAGGTTTTGGAAAGAGGACATGATTCTCATGAGGTGTTCTCCACGGCATCATCGAATCATCTATCCTCTCTATTGAGACGACCCCTTGCCAATTTACATGTGCCGCATCTGGTTTCACCTGCATTATATATTCTCCTTATTATTGTATATCACTACAATTTATCAACAACTGCTTTGAGTTGACGAATGCCATCTAACATCTGTTCTGGATTACCCCAATGTTCTATACTTGCTGCCCCAGTGAATCCGTCATCTATTAATGTTTTCAACACCTGGTCATAAGTTATGTCTGAATCTCTAATTGGATCCAAATTTTTCTCGCGATTTGGTTTTACATGAACGTGTCTAACAAGTCCTTTTATAAATGAATATCCATCCGGTAAAGGTTTTTCACCACAATGAATTCCATTATTGACATCCCAACAAGATGAAAGTGCAGGACTATTTCCAAGGGCATCAATAACTGTACGTGTTTCCTCACATGTACCCGCAAGGGTGGCATCTTCATTTTCAAATGAGAGCGTAACATTAGCACTTTCTGCGATTGGAATCACTGGGGACAGTTTCTCTACAATCAGATCTATATAATCATTAATATCTGGTCTGGAAGATTCCTTCATTTTCCGATTAGGATTCCAGAAGGCAAATCCTCGGATTATCTGTGTGTCAAATTCATGCGCTAATTCAACCATTCTATCGAAATGGCGAAGATGCCTTTCAATTTCTTCAGGATTATCAATAGAACATTTACCAAATGGTGAACCGATACTCGCCACTCGGACATTGTATTTACTTAATACGTCCTGAGCACGTTTTACATCATCATTGTCGATTTCAGTAACATGTTTACCCCAAACCCCACCACGGACTTCAACAGTGTTGGCGCCGGCTTCGACACCGAGTTTGATGGCTTCCTCAAAATCTTCTCTGGAAACTTCGTCAGCGAAAAAACAAACGTCTATCATTCTTGTATTTCTGCAATTTTCCATTAATATTCACTAACTTCAGTGATCTTCTAAATGGTGTTAGTCTGGAATGAACAAGTGTGAATGCAGATTCCTTTCTTAAACTATCTATATTCAATTTTAAACTATTATTTTTAACTATTAATGGTAAAAATAAAAAACCAAAGCGGCTAACGCAACAAGTACAGATACAAATTTCAAGGTTAATGATTTTTTTCTTGTTAAATATATAAAATCAAGTAAACCTGTGATAATGAATAATGAACCTGATAACATCAATATTGATATACTACCATCCAAATTATGACTTACGTGATAATAAACATGGTAATATATATACATTCCAAGGAGTATCTCGATATAAGCAATAGTCAAACGCACCCAATTGGCATTTTGATGAAATGTTATAATTTTTTCAAACATAATTATATTCCTCCAATTAGAACTGTTGAATAAGTGGAATTATTTTAGACATTACTTCAAGTGGTGTGTCTTTATCAGAGAGAATTGTATTAAGTGTCGCTTCATTATCTTTCACAATAACCCATGCAAGAATTCGCGATGTTTCTTTATATTCTTTACCCTCATTTTGTAATTGTAGAGGGTTTCCAACCGTTTTTAATAAACTTAGTACATCAAAATGCATTACTATGAGCGGATTTTTTGGAATTCCTCTAAGATAGATTAATTTCTTTTTCTTTTCCATTCTATCAAGGACAGAATAAATCTGTTGGTCAGAAAAACCTACTATGGATACACTATCTTTTTTTGCAAAATGTATATTTGATGCAAATCTTGATACCTTGGTACCACTATATTCTGTCTGTGATACTGAGATATTCTGTAAGTTTGAAAGGCTGTTTTGTATCTGATTCCATTTATTGGCATTGCTGGGAATATAAATCAAACAACCGTTAGTTTCGACATTTGATGCATCTATTGAAAAGGTATTTATTAACTCTAATTCAAGACTTTCTATTGAACTTGGATCAAATTCTTTTAAATTATCTACCGAAATAGCATATTCACCTGTAAGTCCAGAAACAATATCATTGTTTAAATCAAGGTTCAATAACCCTTCTATGTAAGTGATAAAGTCGAATGTGTCTTGATTAGCATTATCCTCAATTTCAGATTCTAATAATTTCCATAGTTGTGCCACTATACTGGGTGATACCCCGATAAAAAGGTCTTCGTCACCTGTTATCATGTTGACTGATTCTATTTCTGTACCTTCTATAAGAAAATCAGATATATAATTATTCGGTAATGTTGGGTTAAAATCAGTATGAAGTTGCAAAAGTCGATTACCTTCAAAAAGATTTACATTAAGAAAAAGGGTATTAAATACCTGTAGTTGTTCTCGTAAATCTGTTGAGAGATTGTTAATTTTAGATATTACTTCAGGAGTATACATAAATAATGAGAACTGACCATGACCATACTTCTTTTCACTTTTTTTATATGCATCGTTTTTCTTTAATGAAGGTCTTTTCTTCTTATAGGTATCAATAAGTGTTTCTATACTATTCTCTCCAAGTCCAACAACAAGGAACTCGCTTACAAATCCAAAAGTGACAAGTAATTCCGGGAATTGTAAAGAACTATATTTTACTTTTTCATGCTCACCACCATTTATAGTGAATGTTGCATCCGTAGTTCCTATCATGCCTGTGATAATTTTCGTGAGTTGCTGAAGTACAGTAAGATTTCCACCTGAATGAATTACTATCCCACCTTTGATATTTTCTGGTGATAAATCCCAGAACGTTATACCAGTACGGTAGCCTACAGTATCAATTATTGTTGCAGCATCAGTCATTAATACAGTCTGAATAAACAAAAGAATTTTTTGCAAATCCTCTAACTCATCTTCAGGAAATGAATTCTCAATTGTACGTTCCCAACTTTCGGATATCTGAATTTCTGTATATATTTCATCAATATCCTTAAGTTGTAGGTAAAGTACACTATCAATAGGAATAAAATCAGTTACCTGTGCTGCATCAACATTAATGTTAGTACAGATAATCAATAGAATAATCAGACAAATGAAAAAACCTAAAGAGCGATTGAGTAAGTTACCAGATAGTTTAGAGTTTTTTATCCATTTCATGACTTCGTCTTTTATGTTTTATTTTATTTTTTCTGTAGTCTATGGAACACGTATGTTTTCTACCAAGGCTTGAACTTCGTCGGGCGGTGGGGCTGTAAATCTACAAACTATGAATGCTGTAATGAAGTTTATGACCATGCCAACCGTACCAATACCTTCAGGGGAAATTCCAAATAGCCAATACTCAGAGATCTTCATACTATCATCTATTATAAATTCGGGTAATATATATTTGAAAAATATAATATAGGCTGCAGTAAATGTTATTCCCACTATCATACCACTAACTGCCCCTGCTTTATTCATACGTTTTGAGAAAATCCCTAACACAATAGCAGGAAAAAATGAACTTGCAGCAAGTCCAAATGCAAATGCAACTACCTCACCTACAAAACCAGGTGGATCAATGCCAAAGTAACCTGCAATACATACCGCTATACCGGATGCTACTCGAGCTGCAAATAATTCCTGTTTCTCTGACAGACTTGGCATCACACACCCTTTTAGTAAGTCATGTGCTATAGCAGTCGAAATAACTAATAATAAACCTGCAGCAGTTGATAACGCTGCTGCTAAGCCACCTGCGGCAACTAACCCGACAATCCAATTAGGGAGTTTCGCTATTTCGGGATTTGCCAATACCATGATATCTCTATCTATTTCTAATTCATTTTCTATATCCGAATGTTTTCCACGGTATTGTATCGCACCATCGTTGTTGAGGTCAGTGAACTTAATCAGATCAGTTTTTTCCCAATTCTTAAACCAGTCTGGCACTTCATCATATTTAACATCTACTAATTGTCCATTCTCTTGTTCTGTTGTTACAGTCTTTAGCAGATTTGTTCGAGCGAAAATAGCTACAGCTGGTGCAGTTGTATAGAGAAGAGCAATAAATAGAAGTGCCCACCCAGCAGATATACGCGCTTCAGATGCTTTACGCACTGTATAGAAACGGATTATCACATGTGGAAGACCTGCTGTTCCTAACATCAGGGCAGCTGTAAGACATATTACATCTATCTTCGATTTACTTCCATCTGTATACTTATCAAATCCAAGAGCTTCATTCAATCCATTAAGTCTATCTAATAGATACATTCCAGAACCATCATTCACCTTAGCTCCTAATCCCATCTGTGGGATTGGATTATCAGTAATCAGGATTGAAATGAATATTGCAGGTACCATAAAGGCAAAAATAAGGACACAATATTGAGCAACCTGTGTATATGTAATGCCTTTCATTCCACCAAGTACTGCGTAGAAGAATACGATTCCCATACCGATTAAAACACCAATGGTGATATCTACATTAAGAAATCGCGAAAAGACGATTCCGACACCCCGCATCTGACCTGATACATAGGTGAAGGAAACAAATACCGCACAGACTACTGCAACTATACGCGCAACTTGGGAATAGTAGCGATCCCCTACAAAATCGGGGACAGTATATTTACCGAATTTTCTCAGGTAAGGGGCTAAAAGTAAGGCTAATAGGACGTACCCTCCTGTCCAGCCAAGAAGATATACTGATCCATCTCTACCCATAAAGGAGATTAAACCTGCCATTGATATAAAAGATGCTGCACTCATCCAATCGGCAGCAGTTGCCAATCCATTGACGACTGGATTTACATTACTACCTGCTACATAAAAATCACCTGTTGAACGGGCACGTGTCCAAATTGCAACTCCTATATATATGGCGAAGGAGATTCCAACCATTATAAATGTCCAAAATTGTACATTCATAATTATTCTGGTTCTCCTTTTTCATCCTCTACACGAAATTTCTTGTCTAATCTGTTCATCAACCAAGCATAAATAAAAATAATTTCAACGAATATCCAAATAGATGCTTGCTGCGCAAAATAGAATCCAAGACGATAACCCCAAAATTGTATTTTGTCTAATTGTTCTACAAACACGATTGAACAAAGGATTGAGGCGGTGAACCATATACTCAATAGAATGCCAAGATATTGTAAATTCTTACGCCAATATAGTTTGGAGTTTTCTGATTTATTCACAAACTAACCTCCCCGAGGTAAAGTAATTGTGGGGTAGAAAATGAAGGGTATATAGCATAATACCAGTTAACATCTATATTGTCAATAATTCTCCGGGAACATCATCCGTTCAATATGTTCTATGAGAATATGGATAACTTTAATATGTATCTCCTGAATTCGATCCGCAGTCATGCCTGGAGCAATTATTGCTCTATCACAATATTGTTTCACTTTACCACCATCTTTACCGAGTAGGCCAACCACATGCATCTTCAGTGACTTGGCTGTCTCTGCAGCATGGATTATATTCGTAGAGTTCCCACTTGTTGAGATCACAATTAACATGTCCTTTGCTTGTCCAAATGCCTTAACCTGTCTTGAAAAGACTTCATCGAACCCGAAATCATTTGCAATACAAGTCAGATTTCCAGGATCACTGAAAGCAATAGCAGGTAAAGGAATCCTATTTTTACGGAATTTTCCTGCACATTCCTCTGCAAAATGAATTGCATCGCACATGCTCCCACCATTCCCACATGTATACAGTTTTCCACCATTAGTAAATATACCTTTTATTTCGGTAGCAATATCTGAAATGATGGTCAAATTGTTATGATCCTGTAGAAATTGATTAAGTGTCTCTTGTGCATCCTGTAATGCATTTTGGATGCTATCTATAATCTCCATTATTCTCCTGCTCCAGTCTTTATTTATTAAAGTTCCGTGATATAGGTCGAATCTTCCGTCATAGGTTTTTAGATTATCTAACCCCATAGGCCTTAATTAGATAATAAAATTGTTATATCCCAGACCTGTCGGAACGGTCTCTAATCGCTCCGAAGTGCAAGATTCTGTTTTCAAACTAACGTTATCAATTTGAATTGGTATTTGTTATTTGGGTTTGATCAGATGTAAAATTTATATCTCTTAATTGCAAGCGTTGTATTCAAACACCAGATATTCTAAATAAAACTATATTTTTCTATCAATTATTCCCGTGAGATGTACCATAATTCCAAGATGCATTCGGAAAAGGCGAGTGATTTTCTCTATTATTCTCCTGTTCCTGTTTTTCTTTTATATATCTTTCAACCCAAATTTCAGAAATTTCATCTGCTTGCTTCAACAAACGTCGTTCTCCAAATTTAAGGTTATCAGGATAATCAATACCTAACCAATCCATTACATTAAATGCAGTTTCTTCATATTTTAAAACAAGATCCTCATAAATCACTGTAAAGGGAGTGATACTGTATTGCGAAAAGTATTCCTGCCACGCTGCTTCATGAAACATGATCTCTTGAGCCAGGTAATCGATCGCCTCATAGTTGTATTCCGGTTCTTTATCTAATTTCGGTTCTGGATCACCAATTCGTTTCCACCATACAACAGTCTGCAGCCCTTTCCATAATGAGATAGCCTGACGAACCTTATCTCTACGCATTATCCAAATAAAATGAAGATTAGGATATAATGTATTTAAAACTTCATTTGATGTCATCTCACTATTCATAAATTGAGGTGTTTGTCGGACCTTACTGATAAACCTATCAAAGTATCCCCACATGAGTTTTGTTCCAAAAACACCATTTGGTGTTGTCCCCTTCTCAACGACTTTATTTAAGAAATCTGTATAATCGGTGGCACCCCACTTCTCTCCCCATTTCTTATCATCCCAGAAGTATTCCCCAGGTATTCCAGCGAGACCTGTATTTTCTAACGATTCAAATAATAGGTAACCACCACAACGTGGTGTAGCACAGATCAAATATGAGATTTTAGGTAGCACTAAGGCAACTTCCTTTTTATATCATTAACTATTCATTGAATCATACATAATAGAATTATTTATATAAAATCCATCATAAAAACACCTCAAATATAGGCATTTCTTGGACTTCAGGGGGCCAGATTGTCTTAAACTTCTCTTGTATCATTTTCGCTGTTTCACCAAGTCCCATTAGATGATTATATTCTTCAGACATTTTCGATAACAACCCTAAGCGAAAGAACACACGTCTACGGACAGCAGGTAATCCCCAATGATTATAATTTGGATCGGTGCGTAGTGCTTCATAATCTCCAGCAGGACGGTTATTAATCACATTAGTAAAGACTGTCTTTGGTGGTTCAAAAAACCTATAGATACACTGAATTGTCTCGAAAGCACTTGCTTCTATGAGTCGTTTGTAAAACCATTCATCGTCAGAAATTTCAGGATAATCCGTTTTCAATTCATTACGATATGCTCTTTCCATTTCTTGTATAATATCTGTAGGAAATCTTGAAACATCTGCCCACATATCATACGAAACATAGAACTGAAATACATCCACAAACACATGTTGGTAATGACCAAATTCGTAGTCGAAGATATATGTTCGTGATTTTGAAGTTGAATGATAGATATTTACAGTATAAAGATCTCCATGTGTTAATCCATGATGTTGGTTATTCGGATCAAGGAAGTCTGCAAGTTGGTCTAATTCTCTATAGCAAGCATTATTCGGAGTTACACCTGTTACATTGCAAATTTCAGTGAATTTTTTAGAATAAATGTCCTTCAGGTCTTGTGGGTCATGTTTGATATTAACAATTGTATTTCTTGCATTTATATATTCTTTTTGTTGTCCAATAGTAGCACTATGAATATTTGCGAGTCGTTCAGCAGATTCTCTCAGAACAGTCTTGGCAGTATTGCTATCACCGGTACTTAATAAGCCTCTAAGATTCTGTCCTTCACCCATATCCTCCATAACAACAACAGGAATATTATTTTTTCCTATATATCCACCTCCATAAATTATTGGAATTGGACACTCTTCGTGTATTTGTTGGTTGATGAATTGGAGACATGCCCATTCAACGCGTATTCTCCGCGCCCGTTTCCGTTTTACAAAGACTGTGTCCGGCATCCCATCTGGAGCTAAAATGATCTTGTATCGGTATAGTTGTTGTGGATGGATCTCTTCACTCTTTTCAAGACGAATTTCTCCACCAAATTTCTCTGATAAAATTCCTTTTACAGCAGTATATAGTGTTCTATATGATGGAATATTTTGGGCAGACATACCATTATACATTGTAATGTATCAACCTATGTAAATCAATTAGAATGTCATGGATGGGTATGTGAAAAATCTGTTACTATAGGTGCACTCTTATTGTGATTCACCGAGTTGTGTGTTTTTTAATGATCTGAATAACAGAAATGTAAAGAAGAGAAGTATGTGAGCAGGTGAATGTCTTTTCTGAATAGCGGATTATTCAGATAATAGTGTTTGTTTGTTAACGGCTTTATTAACTTACAGGAACTACGATTAAACGGTAGAAATACCTTATGGTAGTCCCAGTGGTTAAATACCGAACTTATAAGAGAGAAAACAATTGAACAGTATGCATGTCCAAAATCAACGGTATGACTGTCATTTTGACCATTCCAGGTATGAATACCTTAGGTTTACTCTATACTTAGAACACCATCTACCGAGTTTATAGAAATCAAAATCATATTAAATAAAGTACATATACTTTTTAACAAATTTAAGATATATCTAATACGGCTCAAACCAACAGTTTGACTTACGAAAGATATTTCATTAATTAATGATATTTCACTCATCAACAAGGTGAGTCATATAACTATAAAACGTATAAGGACAATGTAGAAATACATAATGGACTTTGGAAAACTATTTATTTTCCAGGAGCAGATATTACACACCTAAATCCATTATCTTGATGAGAACATATCGGGGAATGACGATCGCGAAATGCAATACGTAAATGGATCGGGTCATTACAACACGCAACACCCCGAGTTACCCTTTCATTTCTTATATATATATATAATTATCTACCACTTGTGATAATTTCTCTGCTCCAGCAATTGGATTCATATATCTTGACTTCCTATAAAACTCAGGATCGTATGCGTCAAGACACCATTCCATTACATTACCTATCATATCATATATTCCATATGCATTAGGCGGATATAAACCGATAGGTGTGTCTGGTCCTCCGTGTGGCGGATAGCTTGCATGGCTTGAATTGATAGAGTTTCCCCAAGGATAATCTGAACCTTCTATACCACCTCGGGCTGCTTTCTCCCATTCGGCTTCAGTGGGTAATCGTTTACCTACCCATTTAGCATACGCCATTGCCGCATACCAACTTACATGTACAACTGGGAATTTACCTTTACCTTCAGGAAAATTATTGCCTTTCCAGTTCTTTAAGTAATCACCATCATGGAATCTGTCAGCAATACCTGCTTTAGAATTCCACCATTTCTTTTTTTGCCATTGGGGATTAGCATCAATGAATTCCTTATATTGGGAATTTGTGACTTCATACTTATCAATATAAAAATCGTCTACATATACAATATGTATAGGACGTTCATCTAAATTACATTCAGGATGATTACTACCCATCAAGAACTCACCTTTAGGGATTAATACCATTCCTTCTAAGGCTTTTTCTCCCATTTCTAATGAACTTGATAAAGAATTATCCGGTTTTGCTTCAATATTCTCCGATATACAATTGCAAATCAGTACATTAAGTAAAACAGCAACAATAACAACCAAATTCCTTAAACCCCTTCTCATACAAGTCTCCCCGTAATTTAAAAAAATAGATTTTCATTGATAAACTTACTATTTTGATAAAGTTCCAATATTGATGATGTATCTAAATCAAGATGTCAACATACATTTCCCAAACAATTGTATATTAACATACAATATCATAAAACTACAAGGAAACAATATAACAATATAATCATAAAAGGACAAGAAAATTATTTAATTTATACTGATAAGTTAGGTAATTTGTTTAAGTAAATTTTGTGTGTTTATATGTTGGAGAGGTATATATTTTCTTATAAAATTATGGTATGTAGCTGAGAAGGGTTTGGACAGAAGTTAACTCATACACAATATCTGATATATAGGGTAAATTTAATGCTCATGTCATTAACAGTTTTCCTTTTTTGACTGATGTTTTCAATGTAATCAATTATTCGCACAGAAGCATTCACACAGAAGTCAATTCTTCTTATTGCTGAAATGAAATTGCAGTGCTTATACATTTTTATTTATTATCTCGATTCTGTTTTAACTCATAAGGAGTTTAGTCTTCATTCTTATCAAGTCAATTCTTGTTATGATGAACTTATACTATTTTCAATTGATTAATTACACTATCCTTTTTCTAATACAGGTATTAGCATATATAAAATGAGTCATATAGATACGAAATATCTAAAGAAAATATGTTTATCAACTATCTTGTGTCACTTGGATTGAAATTTAGTCATCACTCGAATTAACGTGTCAAATGTCATTGGCATAACTAAAGAAACCGTGCCTTACGGGATAGGAAGTGTATATTATCATCAGTATGCAAATATTTATCTGATAAAAATCACACACTCTAAACAACCAAATACAATTGACAGAATACAGGAATTATGGTATTATTCTTTGATATTACTAACTTCTACACTACTTCAAGACATATAGAGATTCCATTACCAGTTTTGGACTATATTTTCAAGATTAACTGACAAGAGTATGGAACAATTCCAATTCAACTTTACGGATATCCTAAGATTAAGTCGAAAGGCATTTAGTGTCAGGCGGATAGGAATACACCTTATAGGAATACTCTTCGCGTACATGGTGTATGAGTTTCTATTCTATCTATCAATCTATATTGCCGATGGTAATAATATAAAAGATTATTGGAATTCCCACGGTTTACTACCTGTTTCTCCTTTTAGTAATGGGGAATTCAACCCTCTAATTTCTACAACACTCTGGATATGTCTAACTCTTTTTGCTTTTATTTTTTACTTTTCAAGTACAATGGCATCAAAGATTACCATTGAACAATTACGGGGCGATGAATACTATTCTGCCGGAGATTCTTTTAAATTCCTACAACAACACTGGAAGACTGTTATTGGATCTTTTTTAGGTCTTCTCTTAATTCTCGCCTTAATCTTTATGATTCCAATCACTGTTGCGTTGTTAGGAAAGGTACCTATTATAGGGAAGTCATTCTTACTTGTATCATCTTTTTTCCTACCATTAGCCTTTATATTGGGGTTACTGATTGCTTATACTACAGCTGTAGTAATCTCAGGTCTCTTTTTAGTTCCGTCTGTGATTTCAACGACGAATGCTGATTCATTTGAAACCATTTACCAGCTTTTTGCAGTTTTATGGAATCAACCATGGCGATTCATTGGGTATGGTTTACTGTTATTTATCTTAAAACTCGTGCTTGTGCCTATATGGGGGATTTTCTGTCTAACCGGATTTATGGCGGTTCTTTACCCCTTATATTATCTGAATCCAACGTTTATTGAACAATCGTTAGGTAATGCTAATATTTGGTTAGGTGAATCTTTACAAATACTATCTTCGTTTTTTTATTCAGATGTAAATACATTCTTAGGAATAAGTATATCTCAAGAACCAATATTGACTGCTTCAGCTACCATATCAGGTTTATTAATCACATTTACAGTAATTGGCATAGTAGGAATTATCATTGCATATCTGTTTTCGATAGCATCTGTAGGGACAACAGTAATTTACACTATCATTCGTAAGAGAATTGACGGATTAGACCTAATAGAAACAATAGCAAAAGTGGCACCAGTGGAACCACCACCACTTCTTATAGGAGAGGAATAATATCGATCTAACATCAATTACAACTGTCATTATATGAATTCTGTATTCACATTCATGATAGGTAGGATTCTAACCTGACTAATACCTAAATTTTTATACAGAGTCGACCCTATCTATGTTCTATTAATTAATTGTAATTTCTGTATTGATCATTATTCGTAAAAAATAACATGTTTGATAAAGTGATGACGAAGGTTTTTGGAAGTAAGGAGGATCGTGATGTTAAACGATACCAAGATGTGGTTAATGCTGTCAATCAACACGAAGCAGAGCTACAAGGGTTATCTGATGCACAAATCCAAGCTAAGACCCCTTACTTTCGTCAACAATTAGATTCGGGTGCTTCGCTTGATGACATCCTTCCAGAGGTGTTCGCTGTCGTTCGTGAAACAGCAGTACGCACTTTGAAACAACGACATTATGATGTACAAATTATCGGTGGCGCAGCACTTCATGCAGGTTCAATCGCTGAAATGAGAACAGGTGAAGGAAAAACCCTTACTTCCACACTTCCTGTATATCTCAACGCTCTTGCAGGCACTGGTGTACATATTGCTACCGTTAACGATTATCTGGCGCGTCGAGATGCTGAATGGATGGGGAAAATATATAACTTCCTCGGTTTGTCTGTAGGATTAACTCTAAGCTTAATGCCTCATGAACAAAAAAAATTGGCTTATAAGGCTGATATTACTTACGGGGTACATAGTGAGTTTGGTTTTGATTATCTGAATGATAACAGAGCACATACGATTGATATGAAGGTGCAAAGAGGTCATAAGTATGCAATTCTTGATGAGGTTGATAGCATACTCATTGATGAAGCACGAACCCCTTTGATTATCTCTGATCCATCAGATAAACCTGCTGAACTTTATCGTAAAATTAATAGTGTCGTAACCCAACTAAAGGAGGAAGAACACTATGAAATTGACCAAAAAGGAAAATCCAGAGGTGATATAACCCTAACAGATGATGGCATTGAACAGGTACAAAGGCTTATCGGCATTGATAATCTTTATGAACCGGAAAACATTATGCTGGTTCATCATGTCAATCAATCATTGAAGGCACATCATTTATTTATTAAAGATATTGATTACCTTGTTGAAAACGGTGAGGTAATACTAATTGACGAATTCACTGGAAGAAAACAAATTGGACGCCGTCTGAGTGAAGGATTGCATCAAGCAATTGAAGCAAAAGAACGCGTGAAAGTTGCTCAGGAAAATGAAACCTTTGCAACAATTACATATCAAAATTATTTCCGGTTATATGATAAACTCGCTGGAATGACTGGTACTGCTGCTACTGAAGCAAACGAATTTGCACATATTTATGGTTTAGAAGTCGCTGTTATACCTACAAATGAACCTATGATTCGTAAGGACAATCCTGATCAAATATATAGAACTGAGGATGCAAAATATAATGCCGTTTTGTCAGATATTGTTGAACAACATGAAATAGGACGACCAGTTTTGGTCGGGACAGCATCTATTGAAAAATCAGAGAAACTCAGTAAACTTCTAAGGGCAAAACACCGAAATATAAAACATCAAGTGTTGAATGCAAAAGAACATACCCGCGAAGCTGATATCATCGCACAGGCTGGGATACCCGGTGCTGTTACCATTGCTACCAACATGGCGGGTCGTGGTGTTGACATATTATTAGGTGGAAATCCTGAAGGTTTAGCAAAAGAAACATTACGGAAGAAAAAAATAGATCTTAATTCAAACTATGAAGATTCAGATGAATGGATAACGGCTTATGCTGAAGCTGAAGAATTATGTAGTCAGAATCGTGAAAATATCTTGAAGGCTGGTGGCTTACACATCGTTGGCACTGAAAGACACGATTCGCGGAGAATTGATAACCAATTACGTGGTCGTGCTGGTAGACAGGGTGATCCAGGGTCATCAAGGTTTTACCTGTCGCTTGAAGATGATCTTATGAAAAAATTTGGGTCTGAAAGATTACAAAGTCTCATGACTCGAGTTGGTATGGATGAGAATATACCTCTGGAACATCCTTGGGTTTCAAAGTCTATTGAAAAAGCACAAACTCGTGTTGAGCAAATGTACTTTGAAAGTCGTAAGAACCTACTAAAATTTGATGATGTTATGGAAGCACAACGCAATACTATATATTCTCTAAGAGACACAATTCTATCAAATGAAAATCCAAAGGATACTGTGTGGGAGATGATTGAGCATGTCGTTGAGGATCAAATCTACGAGGTTATTCCCGAAAAAGGACAACCCGATTCTGAAGAATTAGAACAATTTTCTAAGTGGCTAACCACCACTTTCCCCATTACACCAGACTTTAAAACCCCATTAACAGATATTTCGATTGAAGATCTAAATGATCAAATCCTTGCTGATATTAAAACTGCCTATGAACTGAGAGAATCTGAGATGGGGTCCGAGGATATGCGATTACTTGAACGACTCCTTGTCTTAGATAGAATTGATAGTCATTGGAAAGAGCATTTGTATAATATTGATTATATACAATACGGTATCCGATTTGAAGGATATGGTGGAAAAGATCCGATTGTTGTCTTCAAGAATGAAGCTCTTGGTGTTTTTGAGTCTATGTATCAGAGTATTGAAAGACAAGTCAGTGAATTCATCTTTAAAATGCAGGTGAGTGCCGCACCTACTCGACAGGTTCCGCCAAGACGGTCAAGTGCGCAACGTAGAAAACAACAACGAAGACCTGCAGATGACAGTTCAAGATCCTCAGCAGAATTTGCTTCACAACAAGCAATGGGGAACATTCCAAAAGTTGGGAGAAATGAACGATGTCCATGCGGTAGTGGTAAGAAATATAAAAAGTGTCATGGTGGATAAGAAGTAAATGACTTACTACCGTACCAGTTATCTGTCTTTTGATGACCAAATCAATATTGTACAACTTGGAGATCTAAATTGAATACTGAGAAACAAAATACCATTTCACAGACACTACTTGAGATTCTTGCTTGTCCTGCTTGTAAAGGTAAAATAAAGTATGTTGAGAAGGATGAGAAACTCGTATGTCAAGGAGAGTGTAACAGACGCTACCCAATCAGAGATGGTATTCCTGTAATGCTTATTGACGAAGCTGAATTACCGAATACTGACAATTCGGATTCTAATACTTGAAGTTAACACCATTCAATGCGAATTCTCTTTTTATGCTTACGATGTCCGTATCCTCCGCAACGCGGAGACCGAATTAGATCATATAATATCATCAAAGAACTCTCTAAACGACATAAGATTACTCTTGTTTTCTTTAGTGAATCAGATGTTGATATTGATGCTGTTAAAGAGTTAGAGACGTTTTGTGATAGGATTGAATGGGTACAGTTTAAAAAGAGGTATGCATTATTTAATACAGCCATCCACTGTTTCTCTCGGTTACCGCTACAAGTACATTATTGGTACAATCCTAAGATGCAAAGAGTCGTAAATGACTTACTCGCTACTGAGAAATTCGAGTTGATTCATGCACAACTATTCCGTATGGGACAATATGTAGTAAAAGCAAATGGAATGGCAAAAGTATTGGATTTATGTGATTCCTTAGCACTCAATTTAAGTCGTAGAGCAGAATTAGATTGCAGTCCTAAACGATTTTTAGTAAAATTGGAGGAAAAACGTGTTCGTCGGTACGAAGTTGAGATTATGAAGTCTTTTGACTCTGGTACAGTTGTTGCTGAGTTTGATAAGGATTACCTACTTAAGCAAGATAAAAATCTCAACCTTTCTGTTGTTCCGATGGGTGTTGATCTTGAATTCTATAATCCAAAGACTCAACAAGATGTACCAACAACACCAGAGTCTGAATCTACAAATTTTACTGACGATGATATTCACGAAACAGATGCGAAAAACTTATTATTCACCGGGACAATGAATTATTTTCCTAATTCGGATGCTGTTATCTATTTCTGTAACGAAATATTTCCATTAATTAAAGAACGATATAGCGATGTAAATTTTTATATTGTTGGGAATCACCCAACAGAACAAGTACGACGACTCGCTGAACAGAATGGTGTTATTGTTACGGGATATGTTGAAGATATTCGTCCATATTTTAATAAAGCATCGGTTTTTGTAGCACCATTACGTGCGGGTTCAGGGATTCAAACTAAGAATTTAGAGGCAATGGCGATGAGAACACCTGTTGTCACAACCTCTATCGGAGCAATGGGTTTAGAAGCAGATCGTGAATCTGATCTGCTTATCGCGGATACACCAGATATTTTTGCAAATAAGGTTATTAACCTCTTGGAGGATCCTACACATCGAAGAAATATTGCAAATGCTGGTAGAAAACGCGTTGAACTGAGTTATAATTGGGATGTACTCGTTAACCGTTTAGAACAAGTATACGACAAAATCTAAGATCATTAACACGGTTTACTTTTGAAATTATATTTATGACAAAGGTCGACGGTAGAGAATTAAGTATTAAATCTACTCAATTTTCCTATACAACCATGGTAGGTACGGTTTCTAACAATCCATTATCTATTGTTCCGTAAACCGATGAAAGCGAATCTGTGAAACACACTAATAGGGAGGTAATATGGAAAAATCCAAAATAAAGTGGAGTTCCTCTGTTGTAATTGATTTATTACTTATTAATTTTGCATTTCTATTAACATATTTTACCTGTACCCAACTTGACTTTAATGTACTGGGACAGTTTGGACAGGTTTCGCTCCTATCCAGTTTTTCAAATCTACAACTAATTATCCTCCTTTCTGGTTTAGTATCATCAGTACGTATTGCTACCTATTTATGTTTTCGTCTCTATAAACCTATATGGGAATATGCCGGTGTTAAAGAATTCCGTACATTAATTTCTGCAATTGGAGTGTCTACCTCTGTCCTCATTATATTATCATTTTTCTTAAATGGATTTGATACTTGGAGTTTTTTCCTTATAGACGGTTTTTACAATATCGTTTTTATTGGAGGAGTTAAATTCTCATACAATCTCTTTAATGATGGTAGAAAAAGGGATGGGGTTTTACCTCAGACAAAAGTCTTAATTGTTGGGGCTGGTGTCGCTGGTGTCGGTGTATTACGAGAATTGAGAAGTCATCCCAAACGTGGATATCTACCTGTCGGTTTTATTGACGATAATTTAAAAAAGGTCGGTAAGAGTATTGCTGGACTTGAAGTACTGGGTACAACAAGGGATCTAACATACATTGCAAGAAAACGGGAAATTGAAGAAGTAATTATTGCAATGCCGTCTGCAACTGGAAGCAAAATACAGGATATAATGCGACAGTGTGAATATCGTGGATGTCAATTTAAAATCGTTCCCAGTATACATGCTATTCTTGAAGAACGCGTTAGTATAAATCATATCAGAGATGTAGAATTAGAAGATTTACTTAACAGATCTACTGTTCCAATTGATCTGGCTGAGATTTCAAAATACCTTTCTGGCAAACGGGTGATGGTGACTGGTGCAGGTGGCTCGATAGGGTCTGAACTTTGCCGTCAAGTTGCTAAACTTGATCCTGAAATGCTTATTCTGTTTGGGAGAGGCGAGAACAGTTTATATCATATTGACATGGAGTTACGCGAATCAGATCCAACATTAAATCGAGAATTAATCATCGGCGACATTAGAGATAATGCCAAAGTATTTCAAATTACAAAACGGTATCGTCCCCACATTATATTCCACGCTGCTGCACATAAACACGTAAAATTTATGGAAATACATCCTGATGAGGCAGTAAAAAATAATATTTTAGGTACACAGAATCTTATTGATGCAGCAATTAAACACCACGTTGAAGCTTTCATTCTTGTTTCTTCAGATAAATCTGTTAATCCTACAAGTGTCTATGGAGCATCAAAACGCGTAACAGAGAAACTCATACAATGTAACGCAAATCGAAACGGTACAAAATTCATTGCTGTTCGATTCGGGAATGTAATTGGTAGTCGTGCAAGTGTTTTACCAAATTTCCAAAGACAGATCGCTAAGGGAGGTCCTGTAACTGTTACACACCGAGAGGCAACACGCTACTTTATGACGATTCCAGAAGCTGTTCAACTTCTAATTCAAGCTGGAGCAATGGGGAACGGTGGCGAAATTCTTATGTTGGATATGGGTGAACCAATAAAAATATTGGATCTTGCACAAGATCTAATACGGTTATCAGGTTTAGAGGTAGAAAAAGATATAAAAATCGCTTTTACTGGATTAGAACCCGGCGAAAAACTATATGAGGAACTTCTAACGCCTCAGGAAGGTGTTACCGCTACTAAGCATCAACGCATTTTTGTCGCACAATTGGAAAAGATCGAGGAAGAAACATTACTATCACAGATATCAGATCTATCGGAATTAGCAAATGATCTCGATATTGATGGAATTATAGAAAAATTCCAAGAAATTGTGCCAAGATACGAACCTAATCGAGCACATATACAGACAGCAAATCAAAACGACCAGTCAGATATTACCAGACATCTTAGAAATAATGCACAAGATACAGATGATACTGAGTCGGTCCCCGGTGACAGAGTGGTATAAACCTATCTGATGATAGAGATAAACTCTTTATCAGGTAGTAGATAATAGAATAACGCGAGTTTGAAAACAGATCTGTGAGTTTCACTTTTAAAATGTTGTTTCTATAGAGCCGGTAGGAATGGGTTTCCTAACCGCACTGAATACAGAATTATGATTTATCAAACTCACCTCAGAATATAATCCATGAATTACCAATCCAAAGATCAGGTTTGTCAAAAATCAACTGAGGATACTGTAGTCGATAATAATTGTATTACCGATAAAGAATTTATACTCAATTCTTGGCCAAAAAGATGGTTTGATTTATTCTTCTCCGGGATTACATTAATCCTCCTATCACCTATTCTGTTACTTGGAACTATTCTCTCAAAAATTCAGTCATCTGGAACAGTATTTTACAAGGCTAAGCGAGTCGGTAGAGGTGGAATAGTTTTTTATATGTATAAATTTCGCACTATGGTAGATAATGCAGATAAAATCGGCGGTGGACTCACAATTCATGGGGATTCACGTGTCACATCTATCGGTAGATTCCTACGGTTTTCGAAAATTGATGAATTGCCTAATCTAATAAATGTTTTAAAAGGTGAAATGAGTCTTATCGGGCCTCGACCTGAAGCACCGGATTATGTAAAATATTATACACAAGAACAAATGAAGGTTCTTATGGTGAGACCAGGTATTACAGGTCCATCTCAAATTGCAAACAGAAATGAGGAATTAAAACTTAAGAAACAGAATGATCCAGAAAATTACTATATTCATGAATTAATGCCACAGAAATTAGAATTGGATCTTCAGTATGTTTCTACATATAGATTCCTCTCAGATATACGATGGCTATTTAAGACATTTTGGATCCTGTTCTTTCCACCAAAAGAGTTACCATATTCAAACAAAGTAGATAAACCCTCTACCTAAATACCCATTACCGATTAATATCTAAGCGGTTATTCAAATGAAAAGAAAACGTGTATTCATTGTTCTCTCGGCTATTGTTCTGATATTCGTGATCTCCATTATCATCCGATTTGTAATGGCTGCTGCACCTATTGGTCAAAAAGTTGCAGTACTGGATATAAATGGAATTATTACACAATCTGATTCATATATTAAACTAATTCACACATACCGTGATGACCCAAGTATAAAAGCTCTGGTTGTTCGTATCAATACACCTGGGGGTAGTGTTGCTCCGGTACAAGAGATATATACTGAACTGAAGAAACTGAAAAAACCAATTGTCGCTTCAATGGGTGGATCTGCAGCATCTGGTGGATATTATATTGCTTGTGCTGCAAAGACTATTTTCGCTAACCCCGGTACTCTTACTGGTAGTATTGGGGTTATTATGCAGTTTACCAAGATGAAAGGGTTATATGAGAAAATCGGTTTAGAACAAAGAGTCATTAAAAGCGGTGAATTCAAGGATTCTGGTTCTGCTTTCCGCGACCTATCTGATCAAGAAAGAGCTATACTACAAAGTACAGTTGATGATGTATATAACCAGTTTGTTGACACTGTCTATCAATCACGACAAGAAAATCTTTCTAAGGATGAAGTTGTAAAACTTTCTGATGGTCGTATCTTTTCTGGGAATCAAGCACACCAACATAAACTAATTGATCAACTCGGTAACCTTCCAGACGCAATAAAATATGCCGCAAAACTTGCTGAAATTGAAGGCAAACCAAAAGTTGTCAGGAAACAGAAAAAACCCTCATTCCTACAGCAACTTTTAGGTTTCAGTCCGAACACACATATAGAAGATGTCCTCAACCTACCCGGTGTTACCTTCCGATATGAACTTAGCCTTGAAGATTAAAGGCTTCATCCCATGTATCCATCCTATAAGATAAATGCTGACTGGAGTAGGCTGGCAAAGCAAATTGTTAAGTCTAACCAGACTGTCATTGTTATTGGTACAACTGATTCTGGGAAATCAACTTTCTGTCGATTTCTAATTGATTTTGCCTGTACGGCTGGTATGAAAGTTGGGTTTGTAGATACAGATGTCGGACAATCACAGATCGGACCCCCTACCACAATCGGTATGCAGATATATCAGCCAATTGAAATTGAATCCGAACAGAATTTCTTAGAACAATACCAACAATCCTTAGATATTTCAGATTCGCTATATTTTGTGGGAGATACTTCTCCACATCGCAGTTTATTATACGTGCTCTCTGGTACTCGGTTGATGGTTGAAGCTGTATATAAACAGAAGACTGATTTTAATGTAATAGATACATCTGGGTATTTACATGTAAGTCTTGGATGGCAGCTAAAACAACAAAAGATTGAAATAATTCAACCCCAACACATCGTTTGCATTGGAAGAAAAGCTGAATTTGAACATATTGTTGGCTACAATGATAATTTTAACAATATCAATATACATTATCTATTGCCACATAAGGATAGAAGAATAAAGAGTAGAATCGAGAGAACAGAATATCGAAATGAGAAGTTCAAGTCATATTTCAAAGATGCTTCACATCAACAATTAGCATTTAACCAAATACGAGGTGTAAGGACGCTATTCTTTAATGGACGAATGGCAATTCAAAGAGAATTACAAATACTCACAGATTTAGCGGAGACTGAAATTGAATATGCTGAATGGGGACATCGTAATCTAAAAATTGTAACTCCTACTATCATATCTGAAATTACATCGAAAAAAATAAAAGACCATTTAAGCTTATTACACATAAATATACAAAAACCCGATTTCTTAGATAACATACTTGTAGGGATGCTCAATGAAGATGGGAAGACCATAGGTTTAGGTAAAATTGTATCAACTGATTTTCAGAGCAATGTATTGAATATCCTTTGTAAAACAGGGCTTCCAGAGAATACTAAAGTACTTCAGTTTAGCAATTATCGCTATTCTGAGATTGATTAATCATATAACAATTAAAAAAGTCAAGGTGATATAGAGTTGATTAAGAATCAAATATATAGACGCTTACTATCATATATTTCTCCATACAACGGGTCTATTGTTATAGCAATGGCTTGTGCCTTGGTAGTATCTGTATGTGAATTAGCTCGTATTCAAATTTTCGCTGATACACTAAATGCTTTAAAGTCTCTTGAAGGGTATCAACAGTCCGAACAACCCGTAGTCTTTCAACTATTCGTTATTAAAGGTTTTTTTGATGGGTATGAGATCACTTTTACCAATGTTTCTACAGCAATCCGTTTCTTTTTAGGGTTGTTAGGTGGGGTCATCGGTTTAGTATTTATTAAAGGTATATTTGTATTCTGGAGTGATTTTCTTATGGAACGAGTTGGGAATAAAGTAAGTCTCTATGTAAGGAATGAACTCTATGGGAAAATAATAAATGCTCCTATAAAAGTAATCACTGAACATCATAGTGGTGATGTGATGACACGCGTCACTGAAGATGTTCGGATCTTACAACAAGCAGTGGCATCTACTGCATCCATCATGCGTGCCGGCATAAATGTGATTATATTCCTTTCAGCAATGTTATATAAAAACATACAAATGACGGTTCTATCACTTATTATTTTACCATTGATTGCCTATTTAATCTCAAGGATTGGAGCACAAGTTCGTAAATCAAGTACAGAAATACAGGAGCGGAGTTCTGATATTTACACGCAATTAAAAGAAACTTTATCAGGTATTAACATCATAAAGAGTTTTACTGCAGAAAATGTAGAAATTGAAAGGTTCAAATCATCAACTACTAAACAATATAATTCTGCTATACGACGCGCAAGATTTGCATCTCTTCTTCCTCCTGTAATTGATTGGTTGGCAGCAATAGGTAGTGCCTTCGTCTTTGCATTAGGATGTTGGCAGGTGATTAATGGAAACTTAGATATTGGATGGTTTGCTGGTTATATTCTTATGGTCGGTTTGATGTATAAACCTATTAAGACTATTGGCGGGGTGAATACTGTTCTTCAACAGAGTGTCGCATCTGCTGAACGTGTATTCCTTGTCGCTGATTTTGATGAAGAACAATCACATACTATACAAGGATCAGACGAACTCATTAACGTTAATGGAAGTGTGGAATTTCAAAATGTCACTTTTTCCTATGATAGTAATGTGGTAATAAATGATGTTAGTTTTATTGTTGAACCAGGCGAGGTAATTGCACTTGTTGGACACAGTGGAAGTGGAAAAACTACACTTGTAAACCTTCTACAAGGATTCTATACTCCAGATTCAGGACAGATTATGATTGATAGGACACCGATAAACCAAGTTCCTCTACAGTCTTTAAGACAGAATATCGCTCTTGTTTCGCAAGATACTATTCTTTTTGATGGGACTGTCCTCGAAAATATACAATATGGATCGAACAAATCTACACGTTCAGATGTCATGAATGCTGCTATAAAAGCGAATGCAGATACATTCATAAAAAAGATGTCTAACGGTTATGATACTACCATAGGTGAAGCAGGAGGATATCTATCTGGTGGAGAAAAACAAAGAATATCTATCGCACGCGCAATTTTAAAAGATGCACCCATTCTCGTGCTTGATGAAGCCACTTCTTCGCTTGATACACAATCAGAGGCAATTATACAGGAATCTTTATCGAATCTGATGGAGGGTAGAACAAGTTTTGTAATCGCACACCGTCTTACTACTGTTATGGGAGCAGACAAAATAATGGTCATCAGTGATGGAAAAATCGCTGAATCTGGTACACATGATTCACTCATCGCAAATCGTGGTATATATAGTAAATTATGTGAACAACAAATTTTTGCATAATTATCAAGATTCTGGTGTGACTATTATAAAATATAACAGATTGCGTCGTAATTTGGTGGAATAACCCAAAAACTCAATCCGTGAAATAAAAGATAAAAGGTTCCAGGTCCAAAATATATGTCGAAGATTCGATTAAAGTGTGTATATCCTGATTAATCTACTGAAAGACCATTTTTGAATTTATAAAATAATCCTTCATACTGAAAAAAATTTTGGTAGCCAAACCTTTATCAGAAGTGGGTTAGATGAATCGTAAAGGTCTGTGGCGTAAAAATTCCAGTCTACGCCACAGAATATGTACAATCAAAAAAATATTTTTTCTATAGACGGCAACTTACGTAATATTGTCAACTGTAAACTAATTTGTCAATTAATCGTCACACCTAATGTCAAGTTAATTATGAATCGTTGCTAAAAGTGTAATTCATATTCATATTGTATAGAGTCCTAACAGTAAATAGTTAGGATATTGGGCTGCCTTTTTGTTGAAATTCCGATTTTTATTAATTTCTACCCTGTTTAGTAATTGCACCTTCAAGATCAGATTCACGATATATAGCTTCGGATAAATCAACTTCATAAAGATAAGCCCCATTGAATTTGGCACCCAGTAGGACGATTCCATCTAATTTAATTTCACCAAAGATCGCTTCTTCAAGGTTAGCATTCTCGAATGTAGTTAAATTTCCAAATGGTGCTGTTGGAATACATTTTGGACATCCAAGAGTGGCTCTTCGCAAATCTGCACCACGAAAATTTGTGCCTGAGAGTAAACTCCCACTTAGAAACGCTCCAAATAAATTGGCGTTTTCTAAGGTGGTTTCTGTCAAGTTCGCACCAACTAAGTAAGTTCGTAATAATATAGCATCTGATAAATCTGCACCTTCAAGGTTAGCATCATTAAGGTTACCGTCTGTTAAATCGGTGTTTTTCAAGATCGCACCACTTAAATTCGTTCCAGAGAAATCTATACCAACTAACGAGTGGTTAGATAAATCTATGTTTGATAGATCTTCGTTTGCAAATGTATCACCAGATTGAAAACGTTGTAAAACTTCATTGTTCGGTTTTTCTTGCATATATTCCTCCGATTATGTGAGTGAAACGCAAATTAAAAAATATTGAGACTTTTATTACATAAAGAAAAAAGACCCTGCAAGATATTATATAATAATTTTGACAAAATTACATTTAGGTTTTTAGTTTAACTATCCAATTAGTTGTATTTACACCTATATAGAAGACGACAATGGCTGTTTGTGTGTAACTAAACCTAAATTCGAGGGAACATAAATGAAAGACTATTACCATACAGAACAAGTTGAATTCGATATGATACCCCCTGATAGTAAGAGAGATGAGGTTTCATCATCAACTAAGGATGAGACCTTCGCATATCTACAGACTATTGCAAAAACACCTTTGTTAGGTGCAAAACAGGAGAAAGCTCTCTTTAAGGACTATGAAAAAGGTATTGAGAAATTTAAACAATATTTCAAACAACTACCACTATGGGGTTTACAGTCGCTTGATTTGCCAGCAAAAAGTCGTCGATCCAATGAAGGCATATTCAAACCACATCAGACTGATCATGGACTCATCATTGATCAACTTTCTTCAAATATTGAATATATTGATGACTTGTTATCTAATTTAGATAAGAAAAGAGATCTTATGATGGAGATCAGAACAAGTCTTCTCATGGGAAATTTACACCTTATTAAGAAATATGTCAATACACAAGACTATGATAATGACACAATTCATGAAATTATGCAAGCAGGCTATCTTGGCCTTATCAAGGCTATAGAAAAATGGACACCTGATAATGACCAAAAGTTTACTACTTATGCTCGTAATCAAATACGGGCAAGTATTGATGAAGTAAATCACAAATTTAAGATTGTGAATACTGCCACTAAGGAATTTGATGAATCTATTGTAAAGACTATAGAATTCACTTCAGATACAAACCAATTGGATGAGAAAGAACAAACAGACTTATTTCAATCTTTTGAATTGCTACATTATGAGATCTCAAGACTTCTCAACAAAATGCCACGACCCTTGTTACTTGAAGTGACTACGATTGAAGATGAACATACCTCAATAATCAATTGGACTCCGAGTACTTTGGATCCTTTATTGGAGAATATCAAAGCTGAAAACTCACATGTGAAGGCTTTGTGTGAAAAACTTAGAACTGCAGATAAACTTTCTCACGGTACAAAACGCAAAATCGTTGAGGCAAATCTTCGGTTAGTGGCAAGTATCGCAAAACAACATCATTTCAATAAGACCTCTTTATCTTTCCTTGATCTGATGCAAGAAGGGAGCATTGGTCTCATGAAAGCTGTTGAAAAATTCGATCATTCTCTCAAATTTCGGTTTAGTACATACGCAACTTGGTGGGTTATGCAATCTATCAAGAGAGCATTAGACCAACAGGGACAGATCATTCGTGTACCATGTTATATCGGCGAAACACGGAGATTAATTAAACAGGTGCAGTCTAACCTTACTGTAACACTCGGACGTGAACCAACTCTTAAAGAAATCGCAGGTGAAGTGGATCTCACAGAGAAAAAGGTTGACGAAATTCTACAAGCTACTAAAGATCCTATTTCATTGGATGCACCCATAAATGAGGCTTCACCAGAAGTGCCTATTCGTGATATGATTCCTGATCATGCACAAATTTCTCCCGAAACTGAGTTGGTAAACTTCTCTAAAATTGAAGCTATTGAAGAGGTGTTAAATAAAACTCTAAATCCACGCGAAACACATGTTATCGTTCTACGATACGGGTTAATTGATGGTACTGAATATACTCTTGCTGATATTGGGAAAAAACTTGAGATTAGTCGTGAACGAGTACGCCAAATTGAAGTTGAAGCTTTAAATAAACTCAGACGACATGAGCCAAAAGAGTTATTGATGGAACTTTTCCGAAAATAAGATGTAACCATTAAACAAGGTAGATGCTGTTTCTAACCATGGTGAATCCTTAATACGGATTCACCAATTTTATATACTCTCGTTTGGAACGATTTCTATTCAATCCAAATGAAAACTTTTTTACTTTCAATACACTTATTTCAATAGGCACTTAAACTGATCCCACAGGAATTACTATAAAAATAAATCACCGAAGGGGTACATATTGAAAATCGCATATTTTGACTGTTTCTCTGGTATTAGCGGGGACATGGTACTCGGTGCTCTCGTTGATGTAGGTGCAGATGTCAATGAGTTGTCTTCACAATTGGCAAGACTCAACATTGAGGAAGAATTCACACTACATTTTCAGAAAGCAAATAAACACAATATTTCCGGCACCCAGGCTTGTGTAGAAACATCAGAAGAAACACATACTGGAGATCACCACCATCATGATCATTCACATGGACCTTCTCGACACCTAGCAGATATCTTTGAACTACTTGATAGAAGTGGATTAAATTCAGATATACTGGATACCTCGAAGCAAATTTTTGATAGACTCGCAGAGGCGGAAGCAAAGGTTCACAACAAAGATAAGAATCATGTACATCTCCATGAAGTAAGTGGGATAGATTCCATCGTTGATGTTGTTGGTGCGGTTATTGGGTTATCGCTACTTGATATTAAAGAGATATATTCATCACCTCTTACTTTAGGACGAGGTTTTGTACGTTGTGCACACGGATTAATGCCTGTTCCAGTTCCAGGGACTATGGAACTATTAAATGGAATACCTATTCGACAGACAGATATACCAAAGGAATTAGTTACGCCAACTGGGGCAGCAATCATCACATCAATAGCAAATGAATTTGGTCCTATACCTGATATGACACTGGAAGCAATCGGTTATGGAGCGGGAACAAGAGATCTTAAGGAACAACCAAATCTATTAAGGGTCTGTATTGGAGAAAAAGCTACACCAAAAGACAAAAAACAAGGAGATGGTCAGCTAACTACTGATCAGGCATCTTTAAATAGTGAACATGATTCTACATCTGGTGAAAATGGCAGTATAGATATCATTGAGACGAACCTTGATGATATGTCCCCTGAAATATACGGATACGTAATGGAAAAACTGTTTGAACAGGGGGCATTGGATGTATTCTTCATGCCAATTCAAATGAAAAAAGGAAGACCTGGCACACAGATTAGTGTTCTCTGTCCATCAGAGATCAGAGATCAACTCATACAACTCTTATTAACTGAAACGACTACATTCGGCGTTAGATTTTATGCAGCGGATCGCGTCATCCTTGACAGAGACTTTATTGAGATAAAAACCAAGTGGGGAATCATCAAAGCAAAACAAGGAGTCTTAAACGGACAACTAATTAAAACCGTTCCAGAATTTGAAGATTGTAAGGCTATTGCAGAAAAAAATGGTATACCATTCCAATCGGTATACCAAGATGCAATCAGAGAATTATAATTTCAACTATCCTATGCTACGGTAGGAGTAACATCTAACCGCTCTATGGGGTGTCAATAAAAGAACACCCATTAACGGCAATTTTGGAGAAAATCGTTATATCCCGAACCATTTTCTGTCTTTTGATAAGTTCGATTTGTGATAAAGTCTATGTTTTAGTTATTAATAAAATCCTTCCAAAAAAGTCCTTTCTTCGACGTGTAATCCGAGATTCAGACAACTCAAAACACTGCATAAAATATAAACTAAATGGTTTAGTCTATAACCTTGCCTGATACATATAAAAGTTTCCTTATTCCACAACTTTATTTTCACACCTATCACATGTCCCACACTGGTAATCCTTTGCCACGTTCTCTCCGAAATACTCCCGAATAACTTTCATCCGACAATCCATAGATGAAGCGTAATACACCATCCTGTCAATTCTACGTTTTCTGGTTTTGACATAATCTCCAAACCCCATCTGTTCTTCAGATAGAGATTCAAACAATTCACTATCCATTAAAAGCTGAATTAACATTAGATCGTCTTGACCCCAATATTGAAGATGGCCTTCACTTTGAATCTCTGTCAGTTGTTCCATCACAATTCGGGGATTCAAATTAATACTCTGGCTGAATGTCAATAGATCTGTGGTTTGATACCTTTGAAGTTGCGAGAACAGTTCAGGATTGGCTGTCTGTTCAGCATTCGCATCATGCCTAAGTCTTACCGAGAAACGAGACGGTACATTGAACCATCTCTTTAAAAATCCAAGCTTTTCTAAGTAGGATAAACATACACGGATTTTCGCTTCCTTAATACCCGTTTTCCACTCCAATTCATCCATCGCCATCATCCGATAACCATCAACACCTTTATACTGTTCAAGCTCCTTTAGTAGTTTCAATAATGCGGGTTTGTCAGGTGAACTCTCACGAATAAAATATTCATGTAACTTACGATCATCATGATAATAAAACAGCAGACAATCCGAATTCTCACCATCACGTCCTGCTCTACCAAATTCTTGACAATATTCCTCAAGTGTTCCTGTCATAGTCCAGTGAATAATGTAACGTATATTTGCTTTATCAATTCCCATTCCAAATGCATTTGTTGCAACCACTACATCCAAGCCATTATCACTATCATCAAAAAATGCATCCTGAATATAACTACGCTCATCAGGTTCACGACCCGCATGATAATAATCAGCGCGGATGTTATAGTCTTTTAAATATGTCGATATTTCTTCAGTTTCCACACGTCTACCTGCATAGATTATCCCTTTCCCAGTAAGTGAACCGATATAGGCATCCAGCAGATCATATTTACCATCTTTCTTTTTACTTTCATGGACTGCAAGACGAAGGTTGTTTCTCTCAATACCTTGAATTAATACCTTGGGTTCAGGAATATCCAAAACACTCAGAATATCTTCCCTAATATCAGGTGGGGCAGTTGCTGTGAAGAGTGCAATTGTCTTAGGGTATAACGTATTTATCGCATCACAAATAGATAAATAGGCAGGACGAAAATCTCGACCCCATTGCGATATACAATGTGCTTCATCAATTACAAATAGAGAAATCAGCACTGTATTCAGAAGATCTAAAAAACGTCTACTTCTGAGTTTTTCTGGTGAAACATAAAGAAGCTTAATCTTACCCTGTTTTAAACGAGTAATCTCATGCCGATATTCATCCCAAGTTTGTGAACTGTTTAATAGAGATACGGACGTTATGCCACGGGATCTCAATGTATCAACTTGGTCTTTCATGAGAGAGATTAACGGGGAAACCACCACTGTTAATCCAGATAGCATTAAAGCAGGAAGTTGATAACATAACGATTTGCCATGACCGGTAGGAAAAACCGCAAATACATTCTCACCAGATAAAATCGCTTCGATTATTTCTCGTTGACCTTCACGAAATTCTGAATATGAGAAGTATTTACTAAGGTTGTTGAGAATTTCATCGTCTGTGGGTTGGTAATTCTCTGGTACTGCTGGTCCTGAGTCTCCTCCGCTATCATCCTTTGATGTATTCAGGATCTCATCTACCTCTCTTAGCAGATCTTGTAAATTACCCATAAAATGAACAACCTAAAGGTGGGAAAATCTATGAGAAAAATCTAAAACGAAATATATGAATTATTGCTGCAATACCATCTTTCCAACTAACTGTCTTTCCTTCATCATAATCTCTACCACGGTAGCTAATAGGTACATCAATAATCTTACATTTGCGTTTAGCGAGTTTGGCGGTAATTTCAGGTTCAAAGCCAAATCTATCAGAACTTAGAGAAATATCTTTCAAGATGTCTGTCTTAATGACCTTGTAGCAAGTCTCCATATCTGTTAACTTTGTACCATTCACAACATTCGCAAGGAAAGTCAGGAAACGGTTCGCAAGATAACTACGCAACAGACCCTCTTGTCGTCCCTGCATAAAACGGGAACCGTATACAACATCCGCTGTGTCATCTAAAATTGGTTGAAGGAGTTTGGGATAATCATTCGGATCATATTCCAAATCCGCATCTTGAACCAACGTAATCTCACCGGTAATATGTTCAAACCCCGTACGAACAGTCGCACCTTTACCGCGATTAACTTCATGATAGAAAATCTTAGCTGTATTTTCTGTTGACTCTTCAAGTTTCTTTAATATTTCACGAGTGCCATCAGTAGAACAATCGTCTACCAGAATCATCTCTTTTTCCATGCCGATTTCAACTGCTTCAATTTGCCGAAGAATCTCTTCTAAATGTTCAGCTTCATTGTAAATCGGAATTACAATGGATAGTTTAGATGCCATCCACAATTCTCCAGTATATACTCGATTATGATCCAACCTTACGAATAAGGGTCTAAGATACGCTTATACCTAATAAGAATACCCTAACAAGCATTATTATGCAAGTATTTTCCTATATCCACGTCCAAACCTCTCTTCTCCTCGTAATCCTGTATAATCCGTTTTTTCAAATAAGAAAACCTTCCCCACCCAAACCCTTCTTCTCCGCGTAATCCGTGATTCAGATAAATAATTAGCCCCACGGGATGAAATGTGTGTATAAAACATACAAATCCTTATAAACCGCTTTTCATATAAGAAAATCATCCCCCAAACCCCTCTTCTCCGCGTAATCCGTGTAATCAGCGTAATCCGTGATTCAGATAAATAATTATCATCAACGGTGCGAAATGTGTGTAGGGACCATACAAACCCTTATAGACCGCTTTTCATATAAGAAAACCACCCACACCCAACCCCTCTTATCCGCGTAATCCGCTATTCAGAAATTTAACACATAGAAACACAATTATAAAAAAATAACAAATTTAATGAAAAAATATTGAAGAAATCCAATATATAACGCAACTAAACATATTAAATAATAGAAATGTATATAATAATAGAAAAATAACAATAGTAAGTTATATTTAATAATATATAACAAATAACAATTTTTAACTTGACTTATATATTTTTAATATGTTATTATATATATTACATTATAATTTTATATACAAAACTGTAGTGAAAATTTCACAACAGTTGTGAAAAGGAATTCAAAATATCGTATGCCTACAAACCTATACCAGAACAGGGTTTAGAACACTTCAATCAACAGAGAAGTAGGAATTATAGAGAAAAATAAAAAATTTTTACAATTTTTTACATATATCTACAAACCCTTTCAGGAACAGGCTTTAGAGCAGTTTAAAATAGTTTATTTAAAAATTGTGTTGTGAAAACAATACTACACATAAAGGAGAATTACCATGTCTACCGAGGAACACACAACCGATCTAAAGATTATGTTGTTTGAAGATAAAATACAAGAACTTAAGAAAATTCCTTATGAAATTGAAAAAATGTTTCAAATTCAATATCCATATAGGATTGTTGACAAATTCGTGTCAGCTGTACAGGAATACGTTATCTCCAGTATTCTATCTCTCTTAAAAATTGATACCATTGACGAATCGGATGAGGAGACAATACAGCTAATTCAGAATCTTATTTGTGATATATTAACCAAAAACATTGCAAAATTCATTTGTAATGAAATAAGAAAACGGGTTGTGCAATATCATGCTATGGGGTGTACTACAACTGAGATTGTAAATATACTTATAGAAGACCATCCAGCCATGCGACGCTTAGCAAAAGAAGATGCCTTAGGAATACAAAAACTTCGAAGGTTATTAGTACAACGATTAGCATATCTCAAACCCGGACACCCACGCTGGCCAGAGGAAAAATTTGGAGAGTTATGGAGAAGAATACGCGATGAGAAAAATAAAGACTCAAAAGACATACCTTTAAGTACCACAGGCGAACAGGTTAATATATTAGTTGAAAATGTTAGAAAAATGCAGACCGCTTTAGAAAAAGAAGATATTACGCCAAGGGAGATATACTTGATTTCAAATTCAATTACAAAAACTATTCAGACACTAAATAAAATCAAATTGTCTGAGAAAACGTAAGCAAACTTTTACAACAGGATGTCACATAAATACGAATTGTTCTCCTTAATACAGTTATTCTTCGTATGGGTAGGATCTCCTACCCATATTCATAATTACGATTTGTTATTATGGGTATAATTCATTTTCATATAAACAACATAACATCATTGGTTAAAAGCAATGCAAATGGCAAGGTCAATGAATCATTGAAATATAGGTTTTATGAGTTATGTCTAATATCATGCTAAATGGATTAGAAGAATTAAAAAAGACACTAAATTCATCATTTTTACAATTTTTTGTAATTCTAAAAAATAGCTATTGACCCAGTTTAGGACTGACGATATAGAGGTTTTACATTCCTACAATTTGTAGGAAAAGTGTAACATTTTTATCAACTCTAAATAGTATATAAACTAATGTAAAATAACAAAATAAGGTGTTTTATAGGAAGTAACCCATTCCTTGACTATAAATACATGATAAATTCATTTCTGACAGAAAACGTTGATTTATTTCTTTATTACGGTTAATATCATAGAAGGATATTTCAGAACTTCCAACTATCACATACACTATTAGAAAATACAGATATTGGTATGCATAATAGATTAATCATAATCTTCATTCTATGTTTCTTAATCCAAAACAATATATGTTTTGCTGAAAACTCTGCACACAATCAATATGTGCAGCACGTTGAACAAGCATTCAAAATGCTATTTCAAGGGAACAACATAGGAGCAATTAAGGAATTTGAGAAAGCCCTAAAAATAGAACCCAATCACTTTGAAATATTACACTATTTAGGAATGGCATACGCAAATCAGGAGTCTATAAATAAGGCTATTGAGGTATATCAACGGTCAATTAATCTAAAACCGGATAACATTGAAACCTTGTATTCGTTAGGTGTAGCTTATTACAAATTGAATCGTTGGGATAACGCAACAGAACCACTAAAAAAGGTCATTACTCTTGATCCTGAACACGGTCGCGGTTTTGAATTGCTTGGAAAGGTATACGTCAAACTACGAAAATATAAAGATGCTATACCAACTCTAACAAAAGCAATAAAGCTAAAACCGTTCTCTGCAGGGATATATAATGAGCTTGGCACCTCATACCTGAATGTAAGAGAATTTCAAAAAGCAATTGATAATTTTAATTTTGCAATACAATACGGTCCACCAAACTATGCTGACCCACATCACGGGCTTGGAACTACATACCTTCGATTAGGAGATAGAGAAAAAAGTCGTAAAGAGATGCAGATATATCAGCAAATGCAAAAGCAATACGCTGAATATGAACGATACACACGCTTAACACGAAATGAACCAGAAAACCTTGATGGATGGACAGGATTAGCACAAGCATTAATGTCTCAGAGACAATATAATGAAGTCATTCCCGTACTACAGAAATGTATTCGACTGGCAATGCAACAAAAAAAACCTGCAAAAGCAGTATCAGGCTATCATCACGGAATTAGCCAAGCTTTCATACAGTTGAATTATCCAAGACCTGCACAAGAATATGCTCTGAAAGCCATTAACCTTCAGCCGACAATACCTGTTTACTATAACACCCTCGGCAGTTCATACGCTATGCAAGGCAATGTACGAAATGCGATAGGGGCATTTCGTAAAGCCATTGAGTTAGATTCTGATCAACCACTATTCCATCTAAATATCTCTAAGTTATATCAAAGCATTGGACAGCAAAATCTCGCACAAGAACATTACAAGACCTATGAGTATCATCTGGAAAAACAAAATAAATAGTTCATCCCTGCAATCATCTGTCAAATTAACTACCAATAGAATGAAAAGTATAATACAAAACCGATCTCCTATTTTAGTTATACTTGTTATTTTATCTCTTTACATCATACCCATACAGATCTATGGAGAGTTAGAGGATGAAAACCTAATCCTTGTTGCTGCAGGTACATTTTCGATGGGAAGTGACAACCGCGCAAACGATGAAAGACCAATTCATAAGGTTTTTCTTGACGCATTCTATATTGGAAAGTATGAAGTAACAAACGCAGAGTATTATGAGTTTTGGAATAGCATACAAACTGATAAATCTAAAGCAATTGAACACACCCAAGATCATACACCTGAGGACTTTATCCATATTCCACATATTGGGAGATGGGAGGATAGAGCAAAACTACATCCAAACCATCCAGTCGTAGGTGTCTCTTGGCATGATGCTCATGCCTATGCAAAATGGAAAGGTATGAGACTCCCTACTGAGGCTGAATGGGAAAAATCTGCACGCGGGTATTCTGATAGAACATGGCCCTGGGGAAATGCATTAGAAGAATATGCAAATACACTCTCCAATGAAGATGGATTTCCAAATCAAATTGCACCTGTCGGTAGTTACAAACAAGGGAAAAGCTATTATGGAGCAATGGATATGGCAGGTAATGTATGGGAATGGACTTCGGACTGGTATAGCGATGTATATTACCACAACAGTCCTAAACAGAATCCTACTGGACCCAAAAACGGAAGTTGGCGTGTCATTCGTGGAGGGTCATGGATAGATGCAATCCCACGATGTAGTACTACATTCCGATTTCATCAATATCCAAATCTAAAAACCTCATTTATCGGATTCCGAGTAGCAAAAACGGCGAATACAGAAACAACTGATAAAACCAAATAATACCATTTTCAATTGAATTATTTACATTATGACTTTATTTCGTGGTCTGTTCTTTCGTAGGAGGGATCTTCGAATCCCGACTCTTTTAATGAGACATTTTCTTAAGAATGGTATAACACCTTAGCCCCAGCGGGGCGAAATGTGAATTACGTATAAAATATCCAAACTATAGTTACAATACACATAATGCCAAAATTTCTATCTACATTATTACTCCTATTTCTATATACAATTATCTGTCAGGCACAACAAACACCCTATTTCAAAGATGTCACGACACAAGCAGGTATTACATTTAAACACGAAAACGGAAAAACCGATCATAAACATATCATAGAAACAATGGGGTCTGGTGTTGTCTTCTTTGATTATGATGGAGATGATGATTCCGACCTGTATTTTGTAAACAGTGGAACGAACCCAGACAAGAATATCCGCAACCCAGATATAAAGAAGCATTTTGAAAACGCACTCTATCGTAACGATGGAAATGGTCGTTTTACTGATGTAACAGGTGAATCCAGAACTGGTGATACCGGCTATGGCATGGCAGCATCCGCTGCAGACATCGATAATGACGGAGATTCGGATCTGTATGTTGCCAACTATGGTCAAGATACACTATACCTAAATAATGGTGATGGTACATTCACAGACATTACAAAACAGGCAGGAATAGATAATACACAATGGAGCATCGCAGCCGTATATCTGGATTATGATTTAGATGGTGATCTTGATATATTCGTCGTCAATTACCTTGTATATGATCTATCTATGCCTGTAACAAAATACAAGGGTGTAATCGGATACGGACATCCAAGAAGTTATGAAGGTACTACCGATGTATTATATAGAAACAACGGAGACGGAACATTTACAAATGTAGCAGAATCAGCCGGTCTGGAAAATCCTTCTGAAGGACGAGGTATGGGGGCTGTTGCTTTTGATTATAATCATGACAAATATCCCGACATCTATATAACAAACGATACAAGCCGTAATTTCTTATATCATAATAACGGTGATGGAACCTTTACAGATGAGAGTCTATTTCTTGGTGTTGGATACGATGAAAATGGTACTGCAGAGGGATCAATGGGAGTGGATTCTGGAGACTATGATAGAGACGGATTGATCGATCTAATAATTGCAAATTCTGAAAAAGCAACGCTATACAAACTGGAGAGACCAGAAAAAGATAACATCTATTTCACCGATTCAACTGTAACAAGTGGCTTACAACAACCCACCCTACCGTATGTTGGATTTAGTCCGTTATTCATCGATTATGATAACGATGGCTACCTTGACATATTCTCTGCAAACGGACATCCACAAGATGTCATAGAAATACTAACTGACCATGAGACATACGGACAACAAGATCAACTATTCCATAATAATGGATATCAGACCTATACTGAAGTATCAGAACAATTGGGAGACTACAGGAATGAGGAACTTGTTGGCAGAGCTTCAGCATTTTCGGATTATGATAACGACGGGGATATAGATATAGTAATAATGAACTCAAACCAAAGGGCAATACTTCTTCAGAATGAGGGCGTTAGCAAGAATAACTGGCTGAGAATAAAACTAATCGGGTCCCAAACGAATCGAGATGGAATCGGTTCCAAAGTAATAGTAAAATCAGTAGGTATTGAATATATCGCAGAAGTTAAAAGTGGTTCCGGTTACGCTTCAGGTAGCGACATACGTTTATCATTCGGTTTAGGCAAAGCAAAGACTGTGGATAGTATTATTGTTGAATGGCAGCGCGGAATCAGACAGGAATTAAACAAGATAGAAATAAATCAAACCCTTAAAATAAAAGAACCGATCAAACATACCACTGGTATGTAACCAACCTGTATTTTCCATTCCCAACCAACTTTACGTAATATAAAACCAACTGTCCTTCCCTTTGGTAGGACAGGTTTTAACCATTCTGTATTTCCTGTCCGCAACGAAACATACCGTGATACAATATCACAATCCATTACATCTTGGTAGGAGCGGTTTCTAACTGCTACAAAACACCAGACACTGATCTTCTAACTCACCTTATTATAGAAATTGCATACTATGGTTCACATATTAAAACAAAAAACCCGTACCAAAAAGATACGGGTTTTTTGTAAATATGAAAATCTAATAGATTATTTTCTCTTGATATCTGCCCAAGTTGTAGCAATCTTATTCTTAGCTTCAACTGGTGTCAAAAGATCTAAGAATTTATTATCAAGAGTTGGTGCAATTCTAAGATCATCATCAGCTGCTTCAAAGCGAATATTAAGATAATCTGAACCACCACCTTCACCACAGCGGAAATGTAAGAAGTTTTCACCCTTTAACAAATCGACTTCGGTAGGTTGGGTTACATTCCGTACTCCACCAGTCCATGCTGTGTTATTATACACTTTATCTCCGTTAATCCAGATTTGAGCATAATCATCATGGGCAGGATGGATTTTGGTTCTACGATTATTAGGTGATTGAATTAAAATAATTCCTTGCCAAGTAACGTTATTTCGTTCACTTGTAAATCCATGACTGGAGGACATGTTATTTCCATCATTGGTATCAATATCAACGATTCCCCATCCAAGTGCTCCACCATTGTCAGGAAGGTTCACAGTCAGTCTACTTGTGAGACCAGCACCATTACGGGTAGAAACTGATGCATCAGTTATTACACCGTCAGTTCCTTGAGAAAGATAATCAATTTCACCTGTCACATTGAAATCACCTGTATTAAGGATCAAATCAAGCCCCCACCATTTTTCAACCCAATTGTCACCGGCAGGCTGCCACTCCTGAGCAAAAACCGACGGGGTGATGGCAATACAAGCAATAATATAAAAAATCGCCATTCTTTTCATAGCTATGAATACTCCTATATTATATACACCAAATAGAGTTATTGTATAAGTGCGCTCTTAACAAATACTCAAAATTAAGCATATACCTTGTTGTTATTTTCGGTTGCTAGCTGTACCGAATTCAAATTTATATTAATCGTGATAAAGAATATAGTTTATCACCGAACCAGACTAAGACTAATGCCAACCAAAATCATAAGCAAACTTCCCAGTACTCAGTTCGTTTTGCGTCCTTCAAATGTTAAATTCGTCATTCAAAGGAAAATATCAATTTCAGAAATTATAGCACTATTAAATATTAAATGCAAGAAAATTGAATTCAAAATTCATTCTAAGGTATGTAAACTTTTGCCACTTTACAACAGTGTTTTTTACACCTATTATAGTATCTGAAATTTCAGAAAGGGAACAACGGATTTTCAAATGTTCTGTTTAAGCCCTGTTTCTTACGCCAATCCAACGCAAAGAATAACAAACTTATATACATCAAACGGAAGCCCAGAGGGGCGAAATGTGTATAGTCCTATTCAGGTTCGTGGATCAAACAATAAATTTTGTCAAGGCTGCTTCTCTGCGTAATCCTTTATAATCCGCTATTCAGATAAGAACCCCACACTCAAACCTTCTTCTCAGCGTAATCCGCGTATTCCGTGTAATCTGCGATTCAGACATATAAAAAGAACACATATAATGACAAATTCTTTACATACTCTTCATTCTATCAAGTGAGAAATACTATGTCAAGTTAATGAATTTGCCAATACATCAGGTCCCTTCTAAAAAACAGACACAACGAATTTCATTACATCGTCTGGGTCGCATCGGTTTGATAAAGATTGATAAATATAACGATAGATTTCTTGAGAAAATACAAATCAACAGTATGAATACCTAAAGAAACATTATGTCTTATTCTGTAGCTCAGCAGGGACGAAATGTTTATGGATTTCATTATTATCAAGATACAAAATCTTACTGAACACCTTAATGACACTCATTCCCCGGATTGTCTAAATGGTATTCATCCCATTGATTCTAATTCTAATACCTAATTTTGATTTCTTGATTCGAAGCTCCAGTAATTAAAGAAACCATCCGCACTCAAACCACTCTTTCTCTGTGTAATTCGCGTAATTCCTGTAATCTGTGGTTCGGACGGTTGGTAAGTTAGATATCTAACACAAAGCCTACCTAAAGGTATTCACTCTACTTCCCTTATAGAAAGACGGTGGCATGACTATAATTAGGATGGAATTACCAGTAGAAGATACATCTAGAATAGAAGCCACTATTCCAGATCCAATGTCGATCAATAATTGCAAAAATGAATATAGATCTTTACTGACTTTGACGATTAGAGAATCTGGAAGTGTGAATATAAGAGTTTTAAAGAATGCTGCTTTAGGCAGTACTAACTACGGTCCTTTAGTGGATAAGAAGGTTCTGATAACATACGATACTGGCGAAGGAGCTACTTGTGAAGTGTCAGGAGCGGACACACAACTTCTTATACCTAGTGCTTAGTCAAGTGATAATCGATGGGTATAGTCGTTTTAGTTTTATACGTGCATCATCTGTAGTAAACCTCCAACTTGTTTTGGTCTGTTTTTCATTTCTTCTGTTTTGCCATGCTTGG
>JAGFCA010000111.1 GCA_022394755.1 Candidatus Poribacteria bacterium | reverse complement strand
TGCCACAGCACAGAATGTTCGGAATAGTACACGCTTTTTACTCCCACCAGAAAGTAAGAACAATACTGTTGGTTTTCGGTGTGTAATTGATTTTGAGTAAGTATATCAGGGATTATAGGAGAGGAAATATGAAAAGGAAGTTTTTCGTTTTTGGTATTATATTCCTCATTTCATTTTGTATGATAGTGGATATCGCACATGCACAAGAACCCCGTCCTATAATACGAATTATCTATTTTCTGCCATCGGATGCTAAACCGCAGGAAGACATTAATAAAGAAGTTGATAGGTTAATTAGGGATTCCCAGCAATTCTTCGCAGACGAAATAGAACGTCATGGATTTGGAAGGAAGACCTTTCTATTTGAGCAAGATAATAACGGAAATGCTGTTGTGCATCATACTAATGGAAAGCATAGCATTGCTCATTATCAGAACACTAACGAAAAATTTGATCTGATTCATGCAGAAATTAAAGAGGCGTTTAACACTTCAAGGGACTATTATGTCGTTTTACCTGAGTATAACCTTGAAGAATTTAGAAATTCTCGGATCTGGTTCAGTTCAGTTAGGTCTGATGGTGGCGTATCAATTTCCGGAGAAAATGAACGGGATGTTTCATTACCATATCAGTTGGGAAATTCCTTTGGATTGAACAATGCAGATTTCAATTTCCAGAATGGGATAACATTAACATATTGTGGAGCGGAATGGTTGGAAGTTCATCGCGCATTTAACGTTGATCAACATATTGCAGTGGAACAAACCAGTATCCAAATGCTTCCAATAGAATTTGTATCTTCCCCAAACACTTTCCGTCTCCGTTTTGAGTTAAATGATGCTGATGGACTTCACCAAATACAATTGTTTAGGGCAAATGAGAGTAAATTTACTCACCTATTAACAGAAAAGTTCATTGCTTGTAAAGGATTAAACGGGAAAAACATAACTTTCGAATTGCTCACGTCTGAATTAACTCACCAGACTTTTTATTTGAGAGTGAGGATTATTGATATTACTGGGGAGATAACACAATCATATATTGAGACCGATATTTGGTCAATACTACCTCCTGCACAACCAATCTCAATGCCGGATGTAAATTTAAGTGCTGCAGTGCGAGAAGCTCTTAACATAGGCTCAAGTTTTCCAATCACGACGTACGATATCTTAGAATTACAAAATCTTACTGCTGATGAAAAACAAATTTCAGATATCACCGGACTTCAATATGCAATCGAACTTGATAGCCTAAGCTTGTCAAATAACGCAATATCTGATTTGACTGCGTTATCAGAATTAACACGGTTGACAACCCTCAGCCTTTCTCAAAACAATATAATTGACATTTCTCCACTTGTGGACATTACGGGAATGAAACGAATATTCCTTGGCAGGAACCAAATCTCAAATATATCAGCCCTTTCAAAAATGACACAATTGACCACTCTAACGGTTGATAGCAACCAAATCTCAGATATATCTGCTCTTTCAAATATGACACAACTAACGCGTCTATGGCTCTCTGATAACGATATTTCAGATATATCTGCTCTTTCAAATATGACACAACTAACGGAATTATGGCTTCA
>JAGFCA010000086.1 GCA_022394755.1 Candidatus Poribacteria bacterium | reverse complement strand
TATTGATGGAAAGTTTGTTGAAACTAAAAAAGGGGAACTTGTGTAGGGAAAACGGAATGTGGTAAAGGTACAAAACTCGTAGCGATTACAGAAAAGCGAGGTAGACCTATAGGTGTTTTGATTTGTAGTGCTTCTTGTCATGAAGTGGGTCTTGTTGAACCGACATTAGATGCCTGTTTTGTAAGTGAGACGCCGGCAGTACTAATAGGAGACAAAGCGTATGACTCAGATCCTTTAGACGTGTCGTTGCGGGGCGAGGTATTGAGATGGTAGCACCTCACAAAAAGAACCGTAAACGGGTAGCGACACAGGATGGTCTTCGTTTACGCCGCTATAAACACCGTTTCAAAGTAGAGCGTTTTTTCAGTTGGATAGAAGACTATCGTCGTTTAGTAGTGCGTTGGGAATATCATGCTGAAAACTACTTAGGTTTTGTACTTCTTGCTTGTATGCGTATGTTAATAACTGCGTATCTCATAAATACGAATCCTGCGTTTTTAGTAAATTCCTCTTTCGTAGGGGCGGGGTTTCCCCGCTGATGTATCAATATAATGTATGGTAAGATACAAGAATCATGCAAATATTATTTATGAAATAAACTCTAAGATTTTTTTGCATTCGTAAATTGTCTACAGTATACTATTAGACATAAAACACTGCAAACATGTAGGTTAGAATTCTTGAAAGAGTACAGTTTCAATACGAAATTACTATTTTTAAGTAGTATATTCTGTTATATAGTGCTGCTTAGTTTTGCACCACTACTGCATGTTGTTTGTTATGAAGATTCATCATGTCATGACCATGAAAATGAACACTCAGAACAGCCACATTCAGAAGAAGGTTGTGCTGCATGTGTATTTATTAACATACATATCCAAATTGGAATCCAACCAAAGGCAATCGTAACCCCTACGTTTTGTCATAAAACACTTCCACTAAAAGAAGTTTCAATTTGGACACCCAGTCCATTAACAACGATCCAGAGTCGCGCCCCTCCTGTATTTTCCAATTCAATTTAATTTCTTTCATTAATTTCCATAGTAAAAAGCATTTAATTCTGAATCATTCTATGTAAGATAACACATCTACACTTACCGTTGTGTTCATAACAATGGGTATGATGTTATGCATAGTTTGCACGCTTTTATATCTATTATAATCTTAATTTATGCACGTATTTGTGCTGTCAAACAATAATTGGAGAATACAATGTTAAATAATTTTTATAGATGTGACTATTCAGTCACGATTTCACGAGTAATCTTACTAACCCTTGTCGCTCTACTCCCCTTCATGGGAGGTTGTAGCGAAGATGAAAATCCTATTCTTGATGATGATCATAATCACGAACACGAAGTGGATGCACCGCTGCACGCCGATGCTGACGGTTTTAACCTGGAAGTCAATGGAGAAGTGGTCTATCATCAACATCAAGGTGCCCATGAAGGCAATCTCACCGTTAGCGTTGGTGAAGAGATTGAGGTACATGTTATCTTTATTGACGCGAACGAAGAGGAAGTCGAACTCGATGAAGTAGTACCACCGGGTGAACATGGAGATGACGAACATGGACATGATGAAGATGATGAACATGGACATGATGGATCAGAAGCCTTTAGTTTGGGTCTGACGGGTTACGATTCTTCTATCATTGACATCCATTTGCATGGGCACGAAGAGGAAGATGACCATGAAGATGAAGAAGATGACCATGAAGATGAGGAGCACGGTGAAGAGGAAGCGTTACACTTTGAAGTCGTTGGACTGAAAGCAGGAGAAACGAAAATTGATCTGCAACTGCTTCATGGGGACCATCCTGACTTTACAGCAGCCCTTCCGATACCAGTAACAGTAAAATAAGGGGGTCATCATGTATAACACTTGTGCTTGTTCGCACAGGTCTCCCACGATGAGGACGTTTAGAAAGCGTCCTCATATAATGATGTTGGTATTTGGAATGGTAGGATGTCTGTTGTGTAATCTCAAAGATGTCCAATGTGCTTCGGACACAATGTGTTGTCTGGAAGGTGAGGTAATTGAAACAAAGAGCAGTACTCGACTGGATGGGGTTACTGTCCGTATTAAGGGTCTTGATAGGAGTGTTAGAACAGATGTAAATGGTATGTTCAAGTTTAACGGAGTACCTGAAGGACAGCAAACGCTTCAGTTCTTTAAGGTTGGTTATGAGCGGTTTGAACAGGTTGTAAATGCCAATGTTTCCTCCCCATATCTAAAGATTGAACTGGAGACCTTAATGTTTCAGCTGCAAACCATCAGGGTATACGGTTCAAACCGGTCTTTTTCTCAATTTGAGGAAACAACCGACTTAACATTGGATGAAGAGGACCTTGATAGACGTTTAGGTATGACCTTAGCCACCACTTTGGCAGATGAGATTGGCATTTCACAACGAACGATGGGACGTGCTGTCTCTCGACCAGTTATTCGTGGGTTAGGTGGTGACAGACTTCTCATCCTTGAAAACGGTGAACGAACAGGAGATAAATCCGCTTCAAGTGCAGACCATGCAGTATCCATTGATCCAACGACTGCGAAGGGTGTCGAAATCACTCGCGGTCCTGCATCGCTCATATACGGCTCAAGTACTCTGGGTGGTGTAATCAATGTAAAAAGTAATCATATACCCCAAGTTCTACCGAGGCAACTTGATATGCATCTTGCGTTCCAGACTGAATCCGTCAATTCTGGTTTGACTGGAACGACAGGTTTTACGTTTCCAGTTGGTGATTTTGCGGGAAATGTGGAATGGAATCAACGGCGTGCCTCCGATTTACAAACACCTGTGGGTATTCTTGGCAACACTGCGATTTCAAATCTGAATTTCTCAGGTGGTGCCTCAATGATAAAACCTTGGGGTTTCATAGGTAGTTCTGGCAGCAGTTATCGTTCAGATTACGGTATCCCTGGTTCACCTGAAGGACATATCAATGGTGTTAACATCGTACTTGACAAGCAACGGTATGAAGGACAGATGGAATACCGCTTCAATACAAGGATGATTGAAAAGGTAAGACTCCAGACAGCCTATACGAGATACCAGCATCAGGAGTTGGAATCCAACGGTACACTTGGTGTTGAATTCGGTGTACTAACCTACAATGTTTCCGCATTGGCTCACGTATTTGAGAATGCTGTAGCGGGTATTTGGGGTGAGTACCGAGACCATGCCACCGGTGGGTTTTATTGGACACCCCACACCCGTGAATTCGCATTGGCGGGATTTTACCTAAACCAACGTAATTTTGACAGACTCACCTTACAAGGGGCTATCCGCTACGATGTTAGACGTGCTGAACCGTTTCGACCTGGTGCAGTTGTCCGTGCCGGGGCAGTCCAACGTCGTGATTTCAATGGATTCTCAGGTGCTACCTCTGGAATTTACCATTGGACAGATAGGTTCAGTACTGGTGCGACATTAATGAAAACATTTCGTGCGCCAGGTATTGAGGAACTTTTCAGCGATGGACCTCACTTAGCAGTCTTTTCCTACGAAATTGGAAATGCAGAGTTGAAATCTGAGAATGGCTATGGCACTGAACTCTTCATCAAGTACATGGATGACAGGTTTAGGGTCAATGTTGCACTATTCAGGAATCAGATCCGTAATTACCTCATTCCAACGAACAGCGGTGAAAAGGAGTGGGGCAGCGGGGCAGCCGGATGGTTGTGGATTTATCAATATATGGGACACGATGTTGTTATGGATGGAACAGAAATTCAGATTGGGGGTGAGGTAATCTCCCAGGTACATTTTCAGCTGAATGTGAGTTACATCCGCGGAACCATTCAAACCAGTGGGCAACCTCTTGAGCGTATCCCACCGCTCAATGGTAAATTCGTCATCAGTTACAAGTTGGCACCCTTGAATTTGCATGTTGCATCCCGTTTTTCAGATAAGCAAATTCGACTCGGTGAATTTGAGGAACAGACAGATGGATATCTCGTCTGGGATATTGGAGGTTATCTCAATTTTTCATGGTGGCACTTTGAGAACATGGTGGTTTTTGGTATGGAAAACCTTTTTGATACAACATATCGTGAACATCTGTCTCGTATCAAAGCAGTGATGCCAGAACCTGGACGGAATATGAAATTATTGTATAAACTTAATTTTTAAAACTATAGGACGTGTGAGATAATTCTATCAAATCACCCGTCCTCAATTTTATAAGGAGTTAAAAATGAGAAGATTTTTTGGTCACGAATTCGTGGATACTACTGGTGCATGTCTTTCTGTTGCATGTGCGATCCATTGCCTTTCGATGCCGCTTTTAATCGCAGTTTTGCCATTGATTGGATTGGGTTTTCTTGCAAATGAACGGGCTGAAATGTACCTTATACTTGGCGCAATTGGACTTGCAGTTGGAAGTTTAGCCTGGGGTGTTCGACACCACCGTAGCTGGCGAGCATTGTTGATATTGATAGTGGCGTTGGCATTCATAACCACCTCAAGGACAGCCGTTGAGGGCACCTTTGAGATGGTTTTCTATAGTATAGGTGGAATTTTACTCGCTTCTGCACACCTCGTAAATCGTCATCTCTGCAAGACCTGTCCAGCATGCGAGACCGAAGATGTATAAAATTATGCAGAGAATCTACATTTCAGTGTGTTTAATATGTTTATTGGTATGGTTTGGCTGTGATTCGAAGGGACAACCGGGTGCTGTCACAGACGATAAACTTCGCGTTGTTACCACGATCGGTATGATTACTGATGTTGTTAAAAATGTTGGTGGTACGCGTGTTGAGGTGACCGGGATGGTGGAAGCTGGAGTTGACCCACACTTTTACAACCCGACTGCTAAAGATGTTCAAATGCTCGGTTCAGCACACATCATATTCTATAACGGGCTGCACCTTGAAGCAAAAATGGGGGACATCCTTGCGAAGATGTCGGAGGATATACTGACGATCCCCGTAACAGACGCTATTGATCGGAGTCTACTCATAACACACTCAGAATACGAAGAACTTTACGATCCACACTTATGGTTTGACGTAAGTCTTTGGATGCAAGTGGTGGAAAAAGTTCGCGATGTTCTGAGTGAATTCGACGCTGATAATTCTGTTTTGTACCGAAGCAACGCCGAACGTTACCTAACGAAACTGGTAGAACTCGATGAATACATAAAGTCTCAAGTGGAACGCGTGCCATCTGAGCAACGCGTCCTTGTGACGGCGCACGACTGTTTTCATTACTTCGGAATGGCGTACAGGTTTGAGGTGCGCGGATTACAAGGTATTAGCACCACGACAGAAGTCGGTATCGCCGATATACAGGATTTGGCGACCTTTATTGCTGAGCGGGGTATCTCTGCTATTTTTGCAGAGTCATCCGTATCTTCACGCAGTCTCGAAGCTGTGAAAACCGCTGTGAAAGCAAAGGGATTTGGTGTAGAGATTGGTGGTCAACTTTTCACAGATGCTATGGGAAACGAAGGAACACCTGAAGGTACATACATTGGGATGATCCGATATAATATTGATACGATTGTATATGCTTTGATTGAGGAATCGGAGTTATAAACCGTTTTACAAGAGAATGGATGATCCTAAATTCTTATACAACGGAGTTTTACAAATGCAGATGAAATATTTCAAAACGCAAAAAGAGAGTGACCCACGACAACACGTCCAAGTCAAATCCTGGGTTTCCCAAGCCTTTGACCTATCTGAAGATGTCTCCGTGATGATTACTGAGTTGCAATGCACCGAAGAAGGCTGTCCACCTATTGAAACGGTCATTGCAATCATGGTTACACCGGGAAAGCCCCAACAATACAAGATTCACAAACCGCTGGCGGAGGTGGAGCAGACGGACATCGTTAGCTTGACCGCTGGCTAAATTTTACAAGGAGAGAAAGATGAACAAAACCATAATAGAAAATCAAGTCCCTGTCACCGTGTTGACAGGATTTTTAGGTTCTGGTAAAACCACGCTTCTCAACCGTATTCTCACCGAAAACCATGGCAAACGAATCGCCGTCATCGAAAACGAGTTTGGTGAGATCGGTGTTGATAATGATTTGGTTATCGGCGCCGAAGAAGAGATTTTTGAGATGAATAATGGTTGCATCTGCTGTACGGTGCGTGGTGATCTCATCCGTATTTTGGGGAATCTAATGAAGCGTCGCGATAAGTTCGACTACATCATGGTTGAAACCACAGGGCTTGCGGACCCCGGACCAGTTGCTCAGACGTTCTTCATGGATACCGAAATGCAGGAAAAACTGCAATTGGATTCCGTCACGACGGTGGTTGATGCTAAACATATCTGGCAGCACATCGATGACAGCGACGAGGCTTGTGAACAGATTGCCTTTGCCGATGTCATTTTGTTGAACAAGATTGACCTTGTGACCGAGGGAGAGTTAGATCAACTGGAAGCCAGAATACGGAGCATGAACAGTGCAGCGAAGCTTTATCGAACGAAAAACGCCGTAGTTGAAATGGACAAGATTCTCAATGTCGGTGGATTCGATCTGGACCGGGCGATGGAGGTAGACCCACAGTTTATGGAACCTGAATACCCCTTTGAATGGGCAGGTGTTTATAACCTTTCGGCAGGCACGCATGAACTACTTCTTCAAGAAGGTCCTGACCCTGCGATGAAACTCGCGTTGGTACCCGTAAATGAGTCAACTGATGAAGCTTTGGAGCTCGCTGTTGAGCCAGTCGTTATGGTTTTCTCCGATGATGAGCATGAACTTTCGGCAGGTGGTACCCTTCAACCAAGTGGACAACTCACTGAGTTGAATCTTACAGCGAACGAATTACACTTTGACGTGCAGATCGACCGCACCGGGGCTTACGCGCTGTTTACCGAGCATCACCCTGATGAATTTCAAACACAACTCTTTGTTAGCGGTGCCCTTGTCAAGCCAGTTGTTGAACGTGAATTTAAACCAGACCACGAACATGATGACGAAGTTACATCTGTTGGCATCACAACCCCCGGCGACCTTAATCCCGGTCGTCTGGACGATTGGATTGGCGATCTACTTCAAACAAAAGGTCCTGACATCTTCCGCATGAAAGGTATACTGAGCATCAAAGGGGAGGTAAACCGATTTGTCTTCCAAGGTGTTCATATGCTCTTCGATGGTCGTCCTGACCGTCCGTGGGGTGATGAACAGCGTTACAATAGCCTCATCTTCATCGGACGCAACCTCGACCGGACCGAATTGACTAAAGGATTTGAATCATGTCTCGCTTGAACAGACTGAGTAACCGCTTTGAACAGCCCTCTCAACTACACGTAAATTGGAGCACAACCATCAGCGACTACGTCATTGATCTGGCGTGGTCGCCTGATGGGAGATACATCGCTGCCGCGTCCGTTCTTGGTACGGTGACAATTTTTGAAGGTAGTCATGGAGCAGTTATCAATACTTTTGAAGGGCATGAATTCGGCACTATGTCAATCGCGTGGCATCCAGACAGCAAGGTGCTTGCAAGTTCAGGACAAGATGGGAAAATACGGTTGTGGGATACCACAAGTGGTGAAGCAACCCATTCGTTTGAAGGGGGTGCTTCATGGGTTGAGCACCTGGCTTGGAGTGACGGCGATAAACCGATACTCGCCTCTGCTGCTGGTCGTAAACTAAAACTCTGGAACGCAGTCGGCGATCTGGTTTGCGAATATCCTGACCATCAGAGTACAATATACGGTATTCAATGGAAACCACGTGAAAGGCAGCTTGCATCGATTACCTACGGCGGTGTCACGTTGTGGGATCCACAACAGCCGGAAGCCATCCGCCGATTGGAATGGAAAGGTTCATCACTGGTGATTGCGTGGAGTCCTGACGGCAAATACATCGCCACCGGAGATCAAGATTCGACCGTACATTTCTGGATAATGTCTACCGGAGAGGACTTGCAAATGTATGGTTATCCGACGAAAGTGCAAGAACTCTCGTGGGATGCCACGTGTCGATTCTTGGCCACGGGAGGTGGTCTGGATGTTACGGTGTGGGATTGTTCCGGGAACGGACCGGCTGGTACCAAACCTATTTCGCTTTCCGGGCATCTGAATTTTATCAGCGTTGTGTGTTTTCAACATAATGGAAAACTGCTGGTCTCAGGAGATGCCGACGGTCTGGTCTACGTCTGGGAATTGCAAGGCAGACGCAGTTCTCGTGCGATTCATGAAGCCACTCTTACAGCGGGGGTCACAAACCTCCTTTGGGCACCGAATGACGAGTATATTGCTGTTGGTGACGAGTCAGGTAGGGTGAGTGTTTTTCAATTTGTTAATCTTCAAGATTAACTGTTAAAAACATCAAACATAACGATTAAATTGACGCCTATAGTACCAAAAACTTTAAAGTTGTTCAGAGCTTATGTTATATTATTTGTTTGTAATGCATTGAGATTTCCTTATTTCAAGAGTCCAGCTTGTGTAGCTAACTTTAGGATGGCATCATGATGATCAATCCCTTCTATCCACGCAACAAATTCAATCACATCATAAGCACTATTGTAGCAATTAAAACAACACCAATACTCAAGTCTGCCGTTTTTTGCATTTCGCATTATTTCAAAATCCTGTTGATTGCATTTTGGGCAGAACCATGGACTGATCCTTTCGTCTAGATCAATATAACTTTGGATCACTTCTTTGAGATCGTAATTCTCTCTTACTATTTTGGAAAGTTCAGCGTATGAAATCTCTATATTTGTGTTCTGATTCTGATTAATCACAACTTCTTCCTCCTTTGTAAATATATCGGGCATGGTAGAAAGCCAATCAAAAAAATCGGTATCTCTGGGGTCAACTCATAATCCGTGATCCGTTTAGCTCCAGGAACTATATCCGCTTGCTGGATCTTTCTCTCATCTCTATCAGATGTGCGTATATCTTCAATAGATTGGTCTGAAGTTTCTTTGTGCTGTGAATGTTCCTGTGTCTGCTCAAACGGAGTGATTTATAGATTTTCACTACTTCCGTAGTTGGATTAAATCTGATCTTAAAATATCCTACTAATACTCCAACACATAACAGGACACTGATCGCTATTGTAATATATTTCATACAAGTACACTCATTAGAATCCTGAAATTATTCTTATATCTAATACCAATATTCATAATAAAATCCCTTTTAAGATAGACATAGTTCACTCGATTTTTATCAAATATACTCTCTTGTTAAATGGCAGAATGTAAGAATATTAGAAAGGTTACATAATAAGACACAGAGAGACAAATTGATAGAAATGACATCTGCTCAATTTTAGTCTTTTACACTTTTCCTACTAAGAAAGGTGTATTCTAAAAATGTCCATAATTATGTATTACTAACCTATAAAATGAAGTGTATAGAGGATGGGTAATGTACATGTTATACTTGCATCTACGTATTATTTGTTTTATTATGAAAGTAGCAACCGTATAAAACTATAGAATAAGGAAAACATAATGCGTGAAAACTTGTTTGTACCGAACAAATTACCCTATGCCAAAGGAAGGAATCGACCCAATGTTGAATGTATTTTATGTGCAATTGTAGAAAAAAATGACAAGGTCGAAAGATTAGAGGTACATCGTACGGAGTTATTTACTATATCGCTTAACCTATATCCGTATAGTCCTGGACACTTGTTGATTTTTCCACAAAGACATGTCGAAGATTTACGTGAGTTGAATTCAGATGAAGTAATTGGACTTCATGAATTACAGTGCTTAAGTTTCGAGGTATTGTCTGAGGCATATCAACCACGTGGGTTCAATATAGGGTTTAATATGGGTGAAACATCCGGAGCAAGTATCCCACATTTACATTTACATGTTGTACCACGTTACCAAAGGGAATTAGGATTTATGGATGTAATCGGTGGGGCGCGGATTATTATAGAAGATCCGAATGCTACACAAGAAAATCTTCGAACTCTATTTGAGAAATATTGTTAAGATTAGATAATCCTATGTATAGATTGTGGATTAATTCTGAAGTGTCGCACCTTCTGGTCGTGGTGCAGTTGGACGTATTGGCGTTTTATCAAAAGATTGATATTTGATATTTTCCAAATGTGGTGTTTCAAGACGGATATGTCCTTGATGACGTGAATGCATTATAGTGTCAAGGATACCTGTGGTTAATAATGTTCGTTCAGCAGGATACTGTGGGACACCGGTAAGAAACATCTCTTCAATATTCAAACTTAAATAACTGAAATGTGAATATGGTACACCGTTCTGTAAGTAAACTTCCGTAGAATAGACATTTTCTCCAACTTGAGCTGCATAGGCAAAATCAGTAACATATCCGTTTAACATTAAAACTGCAGACTTGAACCCGTCAGTATGTTCAATTAGAAATACTGCGGGGTTTGGACAACCTTCAATAATTGATTTGTCAGGACGGTTTTTAATCTGATGACACGCAGCATCAGCTAATGATATAGACCATTCTCCGTTTTCTGCTGCTTCCCAGACTGCATCCCCTTCTAAACATTGAACAGCAACCACCCCAGATTCACCACCTTTACGACGTTCAATCATACACTGAAGAGTTTCAATTGCATGAAATCCGTAGGATTCAATTCCACCATAACCAATTCCAACGGCAGAATCTATAGGTGTGTCAAGATCGTGTTCTAAGAATGGTTGTCTCCAACCCAAAGGTAATGATGAACCTGCCATAAAAGGCACATCAAGTTCCTTTGCACGTTCATACATCCAATTTGCATCATCCCAATTATATGCAAGGTGTTTATCGTTGAAAACTGGAACAGAACGACCAGATGAAGCGAATACTCCACAAATTTGCTCAAACATATACCTTCGAGGGTACATATGTTGTTCAAATTCATTATGTGGATAATCCCCATGTTCCCCAATTAGTATTACACCATCTACTGCGAGATCACTCTCACCTAATGTTAATGCTTGTCGAATACTTTGGTAGATTGGTACATTATGTTCTTCTGCTAATCCAACTCCAATATCCCGTGGATCAATCTGATCAAGATAAATAGAGACTAATTCCGTGCGTGGTGGTTTAAGATCTTCATCTGTTGGAAAACCTTTCATATATTTTGTAGCTATGACGTCAGCATGAGAGTTTGGGAAATATGTGGTGATAATAGCTGCAACTTTTTTCTTATTATCCATGTGTTCACCTATGATTATCGTATGATCTCTGTTCCTATTCCACCTTCGGTAAGAACTTCGAGTAAGAGAGAGTGTTTTATTCTTCCATCAATTATATGTGCTTTTTTAACTCCGCCAAGTAGAGCAGTTGAACATGCTTCAATTTTTGGTATCATTCCACCCTTAATAATTTGGTCATCAATGAATTGATTTATTTCATTCATCTTGATTGTTGGAATTAGAGTAGATTCATCATCCATAACACTACATATTCCGCGTGTATCCGTGAGTAAAATTAGTTTCTCTGCCTGTAAAGCAGAAGCGATTTCTCCTGCCATTGTATCAGCGTTTATATTGTATGTTTGTCCATCTGTCCCTATTCCATTCGGTGCAATTACAGGTATATAGTCTGCCTCATCAAGAGTAATAATGGGTTGCGCATTCACACCAATCACACTTCCAACATAACCGATATCCAAATCAACTTTATTTCCATTTTCATCAGATACCTGAGGTATATGTTTTTCAGCAACAATGAGATTTGCATCTTTCCCACAAAGTCCTATTGCTTGTCCTCCGTGAAGATTAATTTTAGATACGATACCTTTATTAATTGTTCCAGCAAGAACCATTTCAGCAATTTCGACAGTCTCAGCATCAGTAACCCTAAGTCCTTGTATAAATTCAGCTTTTTTCCCAATTTTATCCATCCATGTGCTGATTTTGGGACCACCCCCATGAACAATAATTGGACGCATTCCAACAAATTTCATTAATACGATGTCTTCAATGACAGAATCAATTAATGACTCATCTTCCATAGCAGCACCACCGTATTTTATAACTATTCTCTTTTTTGAGAAACGACGGATGTAGGGTAATGCTTCAATTAATACTTCTGCAATTTGGTTCATGAATTATACTTTATTCCTATTGTTTTTCGATTAAGATGTGAAATTATACGAAATAATAGTTGACGTGGCAAGTATAATTTAGCAATAATAACAGTGTCTTTAGCAACTGAATAGTCAGAAATAGAATAACTCAACTATAGAAGGATTATGAAGAAATAGATATATGAACCAAAATTTAGCACAAACAGCCATATTTCACGGAGTTGATAAACCTTTTGAGATAATTGATGTACCAATCCAAACTGTGCCTGATACAGTTTTAGTAAGAGTTTCACTGGCGACAATTTGTGGATCCGATCTACACACGGTTTCTGGTAGACGTGGTATGGATGTTCCATGTGTGTTAGGACATGAGGCGATAGGAGTTGTTGATGCTCCGACTTCTTTGAAATCTGATAAAGGCGAGCCGTTAGAAGTAGGGGATAGAATCACATGGAGTCTTACTACAGCATGTGGAGAATGTCATTACTGCTCCCATATCAATCTACCACAAAAGTGTGAATCCATGTTTAAATATGGACATGCCTTAAGTGAAGGTGAAAATGCACTTACTGGTGGATTCTCTACCCATATTCAGTTGAAAAAAGGAACTTCAATACATAAGATACCTGATACACTAACAGACGAAGAAGTTGTTCCGATAAATTGTGCATTAGGTACAGTTGTAAACGGTATTGAATCAATTGGAACTGAACCGGGAAAATCAGCTGTTGTACATGGTGCAGGGATGTTAGGAATATATGCAGCATGTTATCTACGGTCAAAAGGATATAAAATCGTAGGAGTAGTAGATAAACAGGATGTTCGATTGAATACTGTATTACGTTATGGTGCTACACATACATTTAATGCAGAAACTACGTCAAAGGACGAGATATCGAAACAATTAGATGATTTAACAGATGGTCGAGGTGTTGATCTTGTTGTTGAAGTGAGTGGTGCACCACCAGCATTACCTGATATGATTGACTGGTTAGGGATTGGGGGTAAATGTTTGACGCTTGGATATGTATACCCACTTGATGGAATACCATTTAATGTACATCAATTGGTAACAAAATGCATTACATTAAAAGGTGTTCATAACTATCATCCAAATATCATGGATAAGATTGTTAGTTTTATCGAAGAACAGAAATCAAATTATCCATTTGCTGAACTTATTGGAAAGGTATACCCATTATCAGAAATAAATGATGCATTTACACATGCCTTTAAACAGGAAATTGTTAGGATTGCCATTTCACCTTAAATGTAATTCGAAGCACTTGTATCAAAGAAAATTGTTAAACGATTAAAATGAAATGAAGAAAAATATTGTGAATAGACGTAAAATACTTATAATTTGTATAGATGCAGGAAGTTATGATTATCTATCAGCAAGTGAAATCCCCAATATAACTAAGTTAGCTGAATTGGGATTTCTTCAACAGGGCAATTCTGTAATTCCATCGGTAACGAATGTCAATAATGTCAGTATTGCGACTGGTGCTTTTCCTAATAAACATGGTATAACGACGAACTATTATGTTGATAGAGAGTCGCGTAAAGGGGAATTTATAGAAGATAACCGTTTCTTACTTTCTCCTACACTGTTTGAAGAAGCGAAAACTACGAAATTCGCTGATACTACAGCACTGTTTGTTACCAAGAAGAAGCTGTTACGGATTTTAGAGAAAGGTGCAGATATTCAGGTTGCAGCAGAAGATCCTCCTGAAGAATTTATCGAATCTATCGGTGATGTTGAACCGATTTACTCAATTGAAATAAACTGGTGGTTGTTAAGAGCAGTCTTATATTCTATTCAGAAATATGATCCAGAATTAATTTATTGTTCAACTACTGATTGGGTACAGCATAAATATCCACCCGAGCATGAGATTTCACAAAGACATTTGTCTGAACTTGATAAAATTATTGGTGATATTGTTGAACAAGATCCAGAAAGGGAGATATACATTACTGCTGATCATGGAATGTTAGATAAGACCACAGCACTTGATCCAGCACGGATTCTACAACAAGGTGGTATACAAGCCGATTCCATCCCTATTATAAAAGATAGATATGTTGTACATCACGGAAATTTAGGTGGTGCAGCGTATGTATTCTTAAATGATCCAAATGATTTAAATGAAGCGATTAAGAATCTCATAAATACGGTAGGAATTGAGGAGGCGTATTCCGCAGAAGAAGCTGCCCAGAATTTTAATCTACACCCGGAGAGGATTGGGGATATATTCCTATTGGCTGACGAACATACGGTATTTGGGGAGTTACAAGTTGGAAAAGAAACCGTATCTATTCGTTCACACGGTTCAAGACATGAAAGTTATGTTCCGATTATTGGCTATAATAGTCCATGGTCAAAATCGGATTTCAAATTTAATCTTGATATAGGTAGACTTTTTTTAGAAAGTCTAAAATAGAGTTATTCTTATGATTATCATAAATTTACAAAAGTGAGGAAATATTAGATGGCAAATGAAAATGGTTGGAAATCTCTTTTTGATGGTGAAACTCTTAATGGATGGGGAGCAACGGGTAACGACGAAGGATGGGTTGTAGATGATGGGTCAATTCTCTGTACTGTTAAGGGTGGACAATACCTTTATACAGAAGAGCAATTTGATGACTTTATTTTGGATCTTGAGTATAAATCTGAACCCAATGTCAATAGTGGTGTTTTTATTCGATGGGCAAATTTGAAGGATCCAGTTCAGACTGGCTTAGAAATTCAGATATTAGATACACACGGTAAAGATCCAGCTACGAAACACTGCTGCGGTTCACTCTATGATGCGTTGGAACCGACACGAAATGTTTGTAAACCTGCTGGTGAATGGAATCAAATGCGGATTACTTGTGATGGGAGTCAGGTGAAAGTTGAAATGAATGGTGAAGAGATTGTTGATGCTGATTTAGATTTGTGGGATACTCCTCATGAGAATCCTGATGGAAGTAGAAACAAATTCGGTGTTGCCTTAAAGGATTTCCCAAGGAAGGGTCATATCGGAATCCAAGACCATGGTGGTAGATTGTGGTGTAGGAATATAAAGGTTAAGACACTATAATTTATTTATGTAAATTGATTTTGAGATCTAAATTATATTGTGGACATCTATGATATAATTTGGGTCTCAATTTTCTTAACTCCACAGACAATTTAATGACATGTAAAGTCTTTGGCATAGACATACATTCAAGACAAAAGGTAGGAAGGTTGAATTACCTAAATGAACCATAGTCGTCACTTACACAATTTTCTTATTGGCTTTCAACAGAGTATGACTATGTATTGTAGTTGTTATTGCTATGGAGACAACCAATAATAAAATTGTAATAAGCTTTCTCATTAATTTAACTCTCCTGTTTCTTCCAATATAGGAATCAAATAGGTATAACCTTCTTCTATAAGTTTATTTATTAAGGCTTTTTTTGCCAGACGACGACCTTTATTTGGGTCTGCTTTCCTCTCTGCACTTGGTACAACCCATAATATTGAGCTAAGTTTTGGACGAATTCTAAGACACTGTTCATATAACTCATCACGTTGTTGTTTGAGTTCTGCAGCTTTTGCAGTTTCACCCTGTAAAGTTTGCCAACCAATCTCTGCCTCATAGACTTTTATCATTTCGTATTCTTCAAGTGTGGGGGTGAACGCTTCACCCATTTCAAGTTCAATGATAGGATCCCCTATTTTATGTAAGATAGGATTACCCATATCATCTAATTCGGGTACATCAATATCTTTCCAAAGATAATCATAACCAAATGGTGGTGGTTTTAAATTCAGACGTGTGTAAAACTCATCAATAATCCTTTCCTGTGTTTTGTCAGGTAATTCGTAAATATTTAGAACTGACTCTGAGTCTTTTTTTGACACCAAAGTTCTTAATACCTCTACATTTGTTGTCGTTGATGTTGTAGTGTCATTGGTTTCATCTGCTATTTTATTACTGTTTTTCGCTGATTTTCTACTTTGCCATCTTTGTATAATAAGTGCTGATTCAGCAGATTCGTCTCGGTATTGAGCTGTTTGATGTCTATACAAAAAGATGTAGACTGTAGAAACGAATATCAATAGACTTATAGTAAAGATTATCCACTTATTAACAAATATATCACGAATCATCTTATACCTCCTTGTCTATTTATTATATACATGATATAGTATGGTCATCATTCTAAACTGTATCTGATATAGTTGAGAGAGGTAAGTAAAAATTACATTAGTTTAAAGCAAATATTGATTCCTAACAATTTCATTCAAATGAATTATAACACAATCTAAAAAAAGAAAGATAATATTAACATTTCTGTTTGGCATCAGAATCCTTAAGAATCCTACCCTTATTTTTTTCGGAATACAATGTCCTGTCGAAGATCATAATCAACCCAATACTTCATATATGGCTAATAGAATAATAAAACGACCTTACACAAGACAAAACATACAATAGCAACTGTCCCAAACTACGCCGAGGAAATCCGATTATAACGAAGTGACTTGAATGCATCTTTATTGAAAAGTATTTCTATGAATTGAATCTGAATAATGTATTATGACTAGATTTATACTATTTCTCTTGAAACACTGAAAATGCATAATATGAAGAAAAACACAACAAGATATGGTATAATATTATAAAAATGATAAAAATTAGGAGTAATAAATGAGTAAGTGTATCTTATACATAGCGGTGATAGTTTTTGGGATTATGGCTTTTAGTATTGATGCAAAAAAATTAACTTATGATGATATATTCCCAACTGACCGTGTTTTGGATGTACAAATCACAGTATCAGAAGATAATTGGAATACACTTCGATATCAGTCAAGAGGGTTTCGAGATGTATTAAAACCCTCACGTCAATTTGCACCACCAGAACATCCTTATACATACGTTGAAGCGAGTGTAAGTATTGATGGTGTGGAATTCCCTAAAGTGGGTATCCGTAAGAAAGGCTTTATTGGATCACAGAGTCATGACCGTCCATCTTTAAAGGTAAAATTAAATGAATTTGATAAAGAGGGTGAAATTGAAGGGTTGACGAATCTGACATTCAATAACAATCAGCAGGATATGATGCAGATTAGTCAATTTATGGGGTATGCCTTATTCAATAAAGTTGGTTCTCCTGCACCTCTTTGTGCGTATGCACAAGTGACAGTTAATGGTAATAATCTGGGTGTTTACACTCATGTTGAATCTTTCAGAAATCCATTACTAAAGCGAGCATTTGGGAATGACAAAGGAACACTCTTTGAGGGTACAGTCGTTGATTTTCATGAAGAATGGGATATGAGTTTTGAACATAAACGGGGTAAAGAGAAGCCCGGAAGAAAACATATTCGAGCACTGATAGATGTTCTTGCTAAGGAAAATGTGACTGAACAGGAAATTGGTGAATTGGTAGATCTTGATAGTTTTTATCGTTTTTGGGCAATAGAAGGTTTATTAGGTTTCTGGGATGGTTATTCAGGAAACAACAACAACTTTTTTGTGTATTTGAATCCAGACACAGACAAGTTTCATTTCCTCCCTTGGGGTGCTGATGCCCTATTCTCCAACTTTGATATGCAAAAGCGTGGCAGAAATTCCAGAATGCCTTTATCTGTGAAGACACAAGGGTTAATTGCTTATAAACTATATAAACTTGAGGAAGGTAAAGAGAGATACGCCGAAGCCCTGAGGAATATCCTTGATGAATATTGGATTGAAGATGAACTGCTTGCTGAAGTCGATAGAATTGGTGCTTTGGTAAAACCGCATATGATACCTCAGCAGCTTAAATTTGGAGATAAAGAACAGTGGTGGGAACGAAGAAATGTGTCATTTGATCAGAAATTAGATGAAGCACGTCATTTTATCAGAACTCGTAAGAGTGCAATTTTGAGTGAGATTAGTGGTGGAATGCCTGAATGGAATAAAAGACCTAATCCTCCGTTTGTCATACCAGAAGATGGTGACTGGGGGGAACGAGAATTAGTTCAATTACCAAAAGATAATTTATGGGGTGCAGCCCGTACAGGAGATCTTGATGGGATTAAACGATACCTTGAGGAAGGCGCGAACATTAATGAACTTTCTGATGCGGCAGATTTATCACCATTATCTTGGGCAACTTTTATGGGAGAATTAAAAGCCGCAGAATTACTCCTTGAGCTTGGTGCGGATGTAAACATTGGACAAGAGGATGGCGGGACACCACTCCATATTGCAGTCTTTTTAGGTCGTCCAGAAATGGCAAAACTACTTATTGATAAGGGGGCAGATGTCAAGAGAGAAAACAATGAGGGAGATACTCCTGTTAGTGGTTTATATGCTCCATGGAGAATGGTAGAGTTCATTACAACAATGTTTCAGCTAAAGGTAGACCCGAAGAAACTTGGTGCTGGTAGAGCAGAAATAGCTAAAATGCTAAATGCTGAATATGATCCAAACAAATTGGAGATAGGAGGTAATATTTGGGATGGAGCATTCAAAGGTAATCTTAGGCTCGTGCAAGAGGGAATTAAAAAAGGTGCTGATGTAAATGGCAGAAATCCTGAATCTGGGGATACTTTATTAAATACTGCTGCATTAATGGGTCATACCGATATTGTTACATATTTATTAGATAAAGGTGCTGATATTAATGCCCGGAATAGAGATAAAGGAACAGCGTTACATTCCGCAGCTTTTTTGGGTCGTGTAGATGTTGTAAAACTTCTACTGAAACGAGGGGTTGATTCAAGTATTCGAAATACCTATAATGGAACAGCAATAGATACAGCTAAGACTGATTGGGAAATAACACAAGGAATACTCAAATTAATTCAGATAGAGATAGATGATGCTGAACTCAAAGAGAATAGAGAAGAAGTCATAAAGATTCTGTCTGGTCATATTAAAGACTTACCTCAAACGTCATCAAATATATGGAAAGCTTCAGCAACTGGAAATCTTGAAGAAATAAAAATCGCCATTAATGAAAAAGTTGATGTAAATGCAATGGATCCACAGCTTGGAATCACTCCATTGAGTTGGGCTGCACTGAACGGTAAAACAGAAGCTGCAGAATTACTTATTGAAAACGGAGCAGATGTTAACGGAGTAAATCGCGATGGTGGATCTCCACTTCATAGTTCCGTGTTTCTGGGTCGTGTTGAAACGACAAAATTGCTTCTTAATAGGGGGGCAGATAGCGACCTACGTAAAGCCGATGGAGCACTACCAATTGATGGTGCCTATGTAGATTGGGGATTAACACAGTTTGTACTTGGCATATTAATGATGGAAGCAGACCAAAAAGAAGTAGAAGAAGGTAGAAAAGAAGTAATTAAACTACTATCTAACCTAAAGAAATAAGACCGACAAAGATATAATTGGTTAGAGTAAGATTCATTTGATGATTTAGAATATTACTCATACATAGTCGTGATTATTGTAATCACGACTATGTATTTAATTGGAATTGAACATCTGTGCTATGGCGTATCAATTCTTCCTGTGATTACCTTTCTATGAAATCTCTATAAATAAAACAAACATATCAAAAAATTAATACAAGGAAGTGTTATGCCAAAAACACATTTAGCCATTTTAATTCAACCATGGCTTGATCTGATATTAGATGGACACAAGACAATTGAGACCCGTATTAGTAAAGTAAAAGTTCCACCGTATGAATCAATAGATGTAGGTGATCATGTAATCATGAAGGAAAGAGGTGGTCCTATCAAAGGTGCATTTGAGGTAGATGAGATTGAGACATATTATTCAGATTCACAACTTGACAGCATGGTATTTGATGAGATTTGCAACAAAGTGAGTTTAGATATTTTTGGACTTGAAGGGATAGAGATAGCATACCGCCAATCTATTTTAAATAAATGGTGTAATTCAAAGTATGCTACTTTTCTGCATGTAAAAAATGTACAACACATTGAGACTGATTTGTTATTGAAGAAGAAAAATAGAAAGGCATGGATTATCCTTGGTGAAGGGACTACAGAAGAATGGATTCAACAACTTTCAATAGTTAATGGATAAAGTTTTGTACACTTCACACATACCCTCCATAGTATATACACCAACCAAGAATTGTTATACAATAAAGGAAGAACATTCCTTGATAATTACACAGGTTGGATATAATTCGCATAGAACTCATTAGAAAATGGAGAAACAACATAATGGCTAAAGCGATTAACTATCAAGATATTTTAGATAATTGTGACAATGATATATACGACATCCAAACTCATGCAGCTGGACCAGAGGGTAGCCTACCCTTAACACCAGAGATGCTCCTTAATCGCCCCAGTGGTGATATTTTTGGATTAAGCCATAACACTGCGATGGGATGGGCACCAACAGAACTGAGACGTGAGGAATATCTTATCCTAAGTACTCAGGGTGGAATCCGAGCACCTGATGGTTCACCGATAGCACTGGGATATCATACTGGTCATTGGGAGGTAGGACTTCTAATGCAATCAGTAGCACATGAATTAAAAGAACTTGCTGCTATACCGTTTGCAGGATATTGTTCTGACCCTTGTGATGGACGAACCCAAGGCACAGTAGGTATGATGGATAGTCTTGCCTACCGTAATGATGCAGCCCAGATATTTAGAAGATTGATCCGATCCTTACCGACACGTAAGGGTGTAGTTGGTGTTGCCACATGTGATAAAGGCATGCCGGCGATGATGATGGCACTCGCAGCAATGCGGGATTTGCCAGCTGTTCTTGTTCCGGGTGGTGTAACACTCCCTCCAACAACCGGTGAAGATGCAGGTAAGATCCAAACAATAGGAGCTCGTTTTGCTCATGGAGAGATAAGTTTACAAGATGCAGCTGATATGGGGTGTCGTGCATGTGCAACTCCGGGTGGAGGGTGTCAATTCCTTGGAACAGCGGCGACCTCACAAGTTGTTGGTGAGGCATTGGGTATGAGTTTGACACATACTGCCTTATCCCCCTCAGGACAAAATATATGGTCAGATATGGGTTTACGATCTGCACGTGCTGTTGTGAATTTAACATCAAAAGGTCTAACAATGAATGATATTGTAACCTCTGATTCAATTCGTAATGCTATGGTAGTTCATGCAGCGTTTGGTGGATCTACCAACCTATTATTACATATACCTGCAATTGCTCATGCTGCGGGTCTTCCACGTCCTACTGTAGACGATTGGACAAAAATCAACCAGAGTGTCCCCCGACTTGTTGATGTTTTACCGAATGGTCCGATAGGACATCCAACTATCCGTGTATTCCTTGCTGGTGGTGTACCAGAGGTAATGTTACATCTACGTGAATTGGGTGGAATACTCAACGAAGATGTAATAACTGCCACTGGAGAACCACTTGGAAAAAACCTTGATTGGTGGGAAAGTTCTGAACGTAGACAAAAAGTAAGAGAGATTTTACAAGATCGTGATAATATATCACCTGACGATGTAATTCTCAGTCCTGATGCAGCCAAGAATGCAGGATTGACGAGTACAGTTACATTTCCAAGAGGAAATATTGCCCCTGAAGGATCAGTTATCAAGAGTACTGCGATTGATCCAAGTGTTGTTGATGATGACGGAGTGTATCGAATGACAGGACCCGCACGTGTATTTGTCAAAGAATCTGAGGCAATACAAACATTAAAAGGACAAGGGAGCAAAGAAATTAAACCAGGTGATATTATAGTGTTATGCTGCCGTGGACCACAGGGTACAGGTATGGAAGAGGTGTATCAACTTACCTCTGCTCTAAAGCATTTATCCTTTGGTAAGAACATTGCACTCATAACAGATGCTCGATTTTCAGGTGTTTCAACTGGGGCCTGTATAGGACATGTTGGTCCAGAAGCACTTGCCGATGGTCCAATCGGCAAAGTTCTTGATGATGACATAATTCAGATTGAAATTGATACAAGACAACTTGTGGGAAGCATTGATCTAATTGGACATAAAGGTAAGAAATACGGTGTAGAAGAAGGTACACGTGTTTTAGCTGAAAGACAACCGCGTGAAGATTTATCTTCTGATGAAGCGTTACCAGATGATACTCGATTGTGGGCAGCATTACAATCGGTTGGTGGTGGTACCTGGGGAGGTTGTGTCTATGATGTTGATGCAATCCTGAATGCATTGAAGTAGTACCATACCTTAGTAAAGTATACCATGAGAAATTTTATATACTGGTTACCCTCAATACTTTACATGGTACTAATATTCTTAGTTTCGTCCATGGAACAACCACCACTACCAATGCCAAAATTTGAGTGGTTGAGTATTGATAAACTCTATCATTTCATAGAATATGCTATACTAAGTATTTTACTTGCCATTGCATTCCTAAATGCACCAGCACAACGATTGCCAAAGAAATGGATTTGGGTGACTGTAGGAATCATATCTATACTGTATGGTGCAAGTGATGAGATACACCAAGCATTTGTACCGGGAAGATTTGCTACAATTGCAGATTGGATTGCTGATGTATTTGGATCAGTTGCTGGAGTATACCTTGTTTATCTCTATTGTAAAAAAAAGAAAGAACATTTATTATAATCAAAAGGAAGAATATGCATCCATTAGTTAACTTGGAAGTTTCTGAAGGTTCGGTAGCCATACATTGGTTTGAACAAAGTAGCTTTGCCTTGAAAGATTCAAAAGGAACAATTGTACTGATTGATCCTTATTTTCCACTGAACCGTCCATCCGATAATTTCATTCATACACAATCTCCATTGGATGAATCTGATTTACCAACTGACTTTGTGTTATTAACCCATGCACACGGTGATCATACATGTCCAGAATCAATACGACGGATTTGGGATACATCATCTAAGACACATTTTATTGGTCCAGAAGAAAGTGTAAACCAGATTGCGTCCGATACAGAAGTTGATTCAGAAAATGTATCAGTGATTGCAGCTGGAGAATCAACAAAGATGAATGATATGACAGTTCATGCAGTTTATGCAAAACCACCTACAGGTGATCCAGCTGCTGGAATAGGTCCACCTGATGTTACACACTTAGGGTACGTCATAAATATAGATGATGTTACGGTTTATGCCAGTGGAGATCCGATAAACAATTTTGCAGATCATGATGAGTTGGTCTCTCCTATTGCAGCTTTTAATCCTGACATAGGTTTTTTAACTAACCATCCATCAGAAGGTGAGTTTCCATTTTTTGAGGGATGTGTGAAAATGGCAACGCGTATAGGTTTAAAACACGCTGTACCAGTCCATCGTGCATGCTTTGTAAAGAGGGATTATGATCCACTGGAGTGGGCATCAAATTTCCCTTCTGGGGGTCCAGAACCGTTGATAATTGAAAGAAATTCACATATAATTTATCCATAGGGAATAAATCCTATTGAATTCGTTTTACAAGATATCTTTCTGAATAAAATGTTTATTCAGTGTTTTACATTTATTAGTTGAGGTATAATATAGTTATGTCAGTTACAGATCAGAAAACACCGCTTGTTGGGATCGTTATGGGTAGTGATTCAGATTTAGAAAAGATGTCTGAAGCTGCCAAGGTTTTGGAAGAGTTTGAAATTCCGTTTGAAATTACAGTATCTTCAGCACATCGTTCACCTGAACGTACGATGGCTTGGACAGAGAAGATAAAGGATGAAGGAGGTAAGGTCATCATTGCTGGTGCTGGACGTGCAGCACACTTAGCAGGGGTTATTGCAGCCCACACAACATTACCCGTAATTGGTGTGCCAATAGATGGTGGACCACTCAATGGTGTTGATGCACTATATGCCACAGTTCAGATGCCACCTGGAATCCCGGTTGGGACAATGGCAATAGGTTCAGGTGGAGCAAGGAATGCTGGAATTTTTGCGGTCCAACTCTTAGCTCTTGCATATCCTGAATTAGATGAAAAACTACAGGCATATAAGAAAAAGATGAGTGATGGTGTTGCTGAGAAAGCAGCACGACTTAAAGAAGTTGGCTACGAAAATTATTGATTCCAAGGAAATACTATGGAAACCGAAGAGAAGAGAGAATGGGAAAATGATACTGAACTCTTCGACATAATGTCTGAAGAACTATATGTCGCAGTTGTATCGGATGCCTTAGATGCACATGGTTATCGCAATCAGGCACTTTGTCATAAGATACGACCGCTCCTTCCAACAACAGTTGTTGTGGGAAGAGCATTACCAGTATTGTGTCTTGAAACCTTTGAAATTCCAGAACACCCATACCAAGAGGAAATCGCTGCAGTTGATAGTTTAAAACAGAATGATGTGTTAATCTGTTCGACAAATGGAAGCACCCGTATATGTTTTTGGGGTGAACTTCTGTCAACTGCAGCGCGGGTACGTGGTGCGCGTGGTGCTATTATTGAAGGTTTCATACGTGATGTCCGTGCAATTATGGATATGGGGTTCCCGATATTCACAACTGGCATTTCACCGGTTGATTCCAATGGTAGGGGTGAAGTCGTTGCCTATAATGTTCCAATAGAATGTGGTGGTGTAACTGTTAATCCTGGTGATATTGTATTCGGAGATGCAGATGGTGTTGTGATAATTCCACAGTCAGTCGAAAATCAGGTTATTGAAGCTGCTTTAGAGAAAGTAAAGGGTGAAAACCGAACACGGGATTCGCTTTTAGATGGTGCCACGTTAAGACAGGTATACGACGAATTCGGTATTTTATAGATTCAAGCACTCTAACACATTCCAATTGAAATGAAAGTAGAAAAAATTAGAACAGTGAATGACAAAGGAGGTGAATTTTATGATATATGAACTACGTACATACCAAGTAGTACCGGGAAAGATGAAGAATTTGAATGACAGGTTTGCTAATATTACAATACCATTATTTGAAAAACATGGTATGAAGGTAATAGGTTTTTGGGAGACAGCTATTGGGGAGGCAACAACAACAGAATTGATCTATCTGCTTGCATTTGATGATTTAGGACATTACCAACGCGCGTGGGATGCATTCATAGCAGACCCAGAGTGGCAAAAAGCTAAACGACTTACAGAAGTTGGTGGACCATTGGTGAATGTAGCAAGTAGTAAAATCATTGAACCAACAGATTATTCTCCTATGCAATAATTCTTTGAAAGACTGATTGTTTTATCGTAAGATTGCAAGTTTTCCAATTTTTTCTACTTTCTCATCCCCAGTGTGTGCGATCACACGATATAAATATACCCCGTTGGCACATTTAATACCTATCTGATCCCTACCATCCCAAAAAGTCTCATTTGCCCCTCTGGCTGCACTTCCATCTTCAATAGTACGGATGAGTCTTCCATTCACAGTATATATTTTAATAGTTACAGCATCAGAAGGTTGTGCCAACTGATATGTAAAGAACGTCTTACCTTTTTCAATTGGATTGGGGACATTAAAAACTTCACTCAAAGTTACAGCCTCATCAAGAGTGAAGAAAGTTTCAATTTCAGTTGTATTTTCACTTGTGTCTGTAGCAGACACTTGTAGTCTATATGTGCCATTTTCTAAGTCAGGAGCGAAACTGAAGTTTGCATTAATGGGGTTTTCCTCATCAAATACCCAAGTGGCACTATCAAATTCACGATAACGACGGGTAGTATCATCAAGTGTAACCCTATTAAAACTAATACTAAAAAGAGTATCATCAAGAGCAATATCGTCTGTGATTAGTATTTTGCAGTTCGGTTGCTGAGAAATACGAACACTATCATCCATGTTCCCATCTGTAATCGAATCCTGTAAAACTTCCTGAACCGATAGTTCTTGTTCATTAACGAGTACTTCAATTACAGGAGGTTCAATATCTGGAAAATCAACAACAGTGAACCGTGTAACCACCTTCCCTTCGTCTCCACCAATAGGGATTCCGTTATAGTCGTAAGCTTCGATCTCAAAAGCATATTCACCTGGAAACAGAATCGGTTTATAATCTATTGGAATAGTGTGGACGTTTTTGGGATTTCTTAATTTATGATCAGTGATCGGTTGAAGTGGTTTTCCGTTGTCTCCTCTTCGGATGACCAGTTTATCAAGATCTATTCCACTGACATCTTCAAGTAAGATAGAGATGAGAGGACGTGGAGCGATGACACTACCGACTTGTGCTTCAAGACCATCAACCCAAAGATTAAATTTTGGTGGCGTAGTGTCTTCATTACTGATAAGTGTGAATGGGTTGAGCTCTGTAGTTTCTGCGGTAATTGTTCCTACCCAAGCACTACTGAATTTGATTTTATCACCAAAAGTGAAAGGAACAGAGCTTGATGTTACATTTATTTCCATACCGAGATGACTGAGATACAAGGTTTCATTTATTCTTCCTTCAGCTTTCTCGTCATTAGGTAATATGATTGGTGATCCTGTTTTGTCTCTAATCTCATAATATTCACGTGATGTGAAGAATAGAAACCAATCCCCAATTTCAAATTCTTCTTTTGGATTGAGTCGTGGTGTTATAACTGCAGTTCCATTACCTACATTCTGATTTCGAGTATCTCTTAATATGACACCCCCTTCCCCTGAGTGATCAGTTACAAAAATGAGGATATCCCCAAATTCAAATGGTACGATCGGTGTATTAGGATCAATATCCGGAGTCAAATTCCATTTACTTGGAATCAGAAACTCAATTCCATAAGTTTCCTCTCTGTATGGAATATCAAGGTATCCAATTTTATCCAGTTTATGTACAAGAATTAGATGTTTGTCTTTTCGATAAACTTCATATTGGTTAGAATCCATAAACATAATCACCCAGGTTGCCGCAGGTGTTAAATCTGAATTAATTTTGATATTCTCGCGGAGAAGAGGCTGTTTATTAGCGTTTTCGGTTTGGACAGGTGTTATATAACTGTCAAGTTTAAACAGTGGTCCTTCATCCTCAGGATTAGGTTTATTCGTACCAGAAACATAACTGACTTGTGATGGAAGCCGTTTCCATTTTTCGTATGTTGGCTGCCATGTATAAATACCGAGTTTTTCTGCTTCTTGAATTAAGGCTTCATTATAGAACTTGCTCCCTTCTTTCCATGGTGTATTTTCCCTAACGACATCTTCTATACCACTAATGTCAAATCGTAACTTTAGTGTAATAGGTTTATCCAATTTTACATCTGAAGCACGAAATGAAACTTCATATTGTTGTGACCGATCCTCACCTGTCCGTAATAAACCACGACGGAGCGCAGCAACACGAGGAATTGGAGCGAATTTCATTTCTGGTTGTGTAAGGGTATATGGTGCACTCGAAGATACCGATAGTGCGATACGATTACTATCAAACTTACCAACGGAATCCGGTATATCAAGATCAAATACTCTATCCAAACTAAAAGCAGATAGGGGTTTATTCGGTTCATAGAAGAATTCATTCACAATAAATGAAACAGATTTCTTATTGTCATAATCATTCGGTTCTGCTATGTTTCCTTTATAGCGTTTAATATTGTCATCTTGATCAACATCCTCGTTATTCATGACTGGTTCGGATTCAGAATCGGTCTCTGGATCAGCTAAAACATAAACTTTATGTAAACCTGTTGCAAGATTTTTATCTAAATACAGCTTAATGAGAGCATGCTGTAAGGCAGTTTCAGCATCCTCCCAATCAGATCGGGTAACGGTCACTACACCAATTATATTAGCATCAGGATCTACAATCAGATCTCCTTCTTTATCAGGATTACCTTCGGAAAACACTAAGTCAATATCTACATTTACAGTTCTGCCACCATTATTTAGCAGTTCAGCAATTAATACATACTTTCCAACTTCATCATCGTAAGAATATCTAATTGGTGGGATACTTGATCCATCTGTACCTATATATATGTTTGGACCTTCAGGTACATTTACAGACTTTCGTACATTCTTTTCAGGATGTCTAACAACCAAACCGGTATTGTCAGTTACACGAATGAGGTATCGGATTGTCTTTCCACCATGTGGTAAAGGAATATTAGATTGTAGTTTAAACCATTTTCCACCAGTTGGAGTTTCCTGACCGGGCGGAGGATTAGTCCTTTCCATGATGATTGTCCTATCTTTATACTCAACAGTATCATCCCAAACTACATGTATATTATTTATACCTTTTCCATCAGGCACATCATCTACAACGAGTACATGTAGAGAAAGAGTATGTGTATCTGTAGTATCTATGTCTTCAACGATCTTGGAGATAATAGGTGTTTTTACCCAATATTCAGCACCCCCTATCGCCATACGGGTGTCATCATAAGCAAGTAGTTGAACAACACCTCTACCCGGAACAGCAGCTTTAGGTATATTTATACGTATCGTTCCATATTCCCCTTTCCAAACTCTATTTTTTATACGTTGGAAAATTTCATTACCTTGTATATCGTCAAAGTGATTGTGGAAGATGGCAGTAGCAAGCAGATTCTCTGTACTAAAGTCTTCTATTCTCCACCATGTATTTTCTGTATCAAGTCTACCAACATCATTATTCTTAATGACAATCTTCTTACTATCATTCAAAACAAGATCTTCTAATTCAACCCTAATATCAAGTTTGGGTAGAGCAAGTCGAGTGGCAGGATCACCAAAGAGCGTATACTGTTCTGCCCCAAGAATCCATTGTGGATTTCGAGTTCGTGTAATGAAATTGATTTTGGCATCGGTAATTACTTTGCCAAGTGTAGGGTTCTGTGGTATCTTTAACTGTCCACCATTTTTAGTGTCAAGAGGTGTTCTTTGAAACATGGAAATAAATAGATCACGATCAAATTGTCTATTAGCTTCAGCGTATGTTAACCTGGTAGCAGAAAGTGAACCGATAGCTCCATATTTGCCTAATAAGAACTGTTCACTGAGAGAATGCGATCCAAATTGTTGAGGTTTGTCAAATTCACCATTAAGACAAGTTGTGGTAATTATGAATGGTAGATATTTGTTCCTTAGATTTTCTGTATCCTTAATGTGTAAGATAGACTCATCTGCCCATGTATGGATTCCTCCATGTCCTGCATATTCTAATACAACTGCCCCCTCATCAATAGCATCAAGGATTAGTGATTTTGTCTTTTCCGGACTGCGAATTTTCCGTAAATAGATCTGTTTTGTATGATATGAAAATGGAATAATCTCTTCAACAAGAGCATCCCGTGAAGATTCAAAAATCTCATCAGATGGATTATCAAGATTGTCATCTGCAACTTGAACGATAGTTGCTTGCCACGGACCAATCTTTGGATTTTCTTCATAATCTATAATTTTTTGTATCATTTCATCAAGATCTTTAGTTGTTTGAACGGATAATCTTCCAATGAACATATCAGGGAGTGCATCACTTCCACTTACGTTAACAAACCTTTGATCCATAGCTGTTTCACCACTTGCAGGTGCCCATGCATGATAGGTTGGAACAAAAATGGGATAGAGATTATAATTCCCATGAAAGTTTGGGTCGTTGAGATAACGTTGTACGATGACCCCTTTGTAATCGTAGTGTGCATCACCAACAAGCAGCACATAGGTAGGAGCAGGTTTCTTCCAAGTGTCATAAGTATATTTTAAGAATCTCTGAATTGCAACCGGGAAGAAGAGACCGGCGCTAAACTCATCATAAATTTCATCAATATCTACTACTTTGACAGTTAAACCTTGTTTACTCCTGAAGTCAACTAAGGGTTTGACACTATCCAAAAAGGTTTTATGTGTAATAACAATATAATCAGCCTGATTCGTTGGATTTCGTAAAGTACTATGAGGGACTTCTGTTAACTTACCGATACTTGCATAAGAATTATTTGAGATTGTAAAATAAGTTGTATATTCGTTAACTTCATCTTGGAATAATATCCTATATTTACCGCCATCTCGTGCTACATTCCCATTAGTAAGCTTTTCAGTCAATCCATCCTGATTTAATTTATAAACATCAATTATATCTGATGATAGATTGCCTACTCTAAAGTGGATAACTCCTTCTATAAAGGGATCAGTTCTTGAGTTAAATTCAAGTCGATCTAATTCAGCATTGAAATTACGCCAGTACTGTATTTCATACCAATCAAGATAGAAATCGTGGGAGCCAGCGGGAGTGCCATTATTATCAATCGAATCAATTCTCAATATATTTGTATGATTATGATGAACAAATTTCTGTTCTATATCACGAGTAGCTGTAACTGCATCTTGTCGTCTCCACTCTTCTAAATCGCCAAGATCTTTTCCATTAATTTGTATTTTTGCTCTATGTAGTGCAGCTCCTTTATAGGAAGCTCCTTGCAATCTGACGCGCACGGTTGCATTACGTTCAATATTTTCACGTGGAACTGCTTGAACTAAGTCAATAGGAAAATTTTTGCGACTTTCTGGTATATTTCTTCCTCGAAAACCTGTCCAAAAATAGTGATCAGCCAGCTCTGATTTGATGTTTACACCATCGAGGACATCATGTATTACATCCTTCTCATATCTTTGTTTAGATAAAAATGATGTAGGTGGTGTAACATTTCGAGTTTCCGGTTCTACTGATCGTGTTGTAACACGAATAGTCTTATCAGATTCAGTATTGTTTATATCACCAGCCACTCCTTTAGGTAGGAAACTGAACCAATAGACATTAGTATCGGTGAATTTATTGCTTAAACTTCGAGCATAAAAAACTAACATATCATCAGAATCAAAAGTTTCATTCTCATTCTTATCAAAAATATAGAACCCTTGGGGATTGCCATTTGTTTCAACCGAAATACTATCCAAATCAATATCCTCTGGTACCACATTTCCAGATATTAGGTTTCTATAAGTAATACGGAACATATCACTTCTGGATATGGACATTTTAAATCGACGTCTTTGTGTCTTGGCTACAGATGGGGCAGCACCAATGGATGATCGTTGTCCCCTATTTTGACCTAATCGCCATGAGAATGCCTGTCTGTGATTAACCAACATATTCTGGAATAGATTCTCATATACAATACTATCACTTAGTGTATTCGCTAAAGTTCTGTGTACTGGAGGCGTTGTTCCATAGAAATCTATACGGATAGTTATCTCATCAGTAATTATTAGCTGGTTTGTAAGATTGTTAAATTGGATTGGATTAATATGTAAACCACCTACGCGTTGAGCACGTACAAAACCAGCAGGAATTACTTCAACTAATTCTTGTGGGTACAAGCTTGTGTTCTTCTTTTCTATGGCTTTATTATCTTGTAATGTCGAGGAATCGTCGTGTAGAGTGTGTGGAATTAACGGGTCAATCAACCGTTGAGTGATAAGAGGGTGTTTAATTTTCTTATATTTTCTATTTTTATTGACTATGATGGTTGAAGATTGACCTGATGATGGGAGACCAATTGGGACAGTGTATACAGGTAATTTCGGTTTTCCATTATCTAATGTCCAGTCCGCGCCATCAAACCAAACATGCGTAACGGATTCCCCATTTTGTTGTATCTCTTTTATTTCAATTTCAGGTAATTTGAACTGTAAGATAAGAAAACTGGAATCTGATTTTACTATACTTAGTAAGTCCGTGTCTTGTACCAGTGAATTAGTATTTTGTAAGGTATTTATATTGGACTCGCATACCCCGATATTACCAAATTCAGTTACAATAAATAACAACCCAATACATGATATTAATATAGAAATGCTTATATTTTTATTCATATTTTTTTCTTCGCTAAGTGTGCTGCTGCTGATAAGGCAGAAATTAGGCTTGTTTCGCTTGCTATTCCCTGTCCTGCTATATCAAAAGCTGTTCCGTGATCAACACTAGTTCTGATGATTGGCAATCCTAATGTGATATTGACAATATTACCAAATCCAATCATTTTAATGGGAATATTTCCTTGGTCGTGATACATTGCCACAACTGCATCCCATTCTCCTTGAATTGCTCTTTTGAAGAGTGTGTCTGCAGGGAGTGGACCGATAACATCAAGTTCTTCAGACTGTACACGTTGAATTGCGGGGATAATATATTCCTCTTCTTCTTTACCGAACATACCCTTTTCTCCTGAGTGTGGATTTAACCCTGCTACTACTATTCGAGGAGATTCAATTCCAAATCCCATAAGTGTTTCGTATGTAAGTTGTATTACATCAGTGATCCTATCAATTGATAGGTTTTGTGTAATTTTTGAAATAGGAATATGGTTAGTTACAAAAGTAACAGTTAAGTCCTCAATACTATTAGATGAGAAAGTTGAATAATTCTTCACTTTTTTTCTTTTTTTATTTAAATTGTTCTCATCTTTCTGTTCTATGTTCCAAGTTTTTAACATCATCACAGTTTTTTCCGAATGCGTCAAACTTGCCAACATCTCTGTATGTCCAGGAAATGTTGAACCACATTGTTGAATTGCAGCCTTACAAATTGGAGCGGTTACGATACCATCCAATTCTCCATCCAATGCAAGTTTTACTGCTTTTTCAATTACTTCAACTGATACCTTACCTGTTTGTGGATTTATCGTACCATAGGTAAAATCTTCTGGCTGTAATGTACAGATATCAAGTATGTCAATTCTACCATAGGTAGACTTATACTGTTTCAATGAGTGTACTGGATTTATTACTGGAAAAGGTCGTCCATCTTCAGTAATGATTCCATTGGATGATAGGAAATTCTGAACATCCTGAAGTATGGATGCACTTCCAATAACAATTGGTTGGCAGATTTGGTATGTAATACTATTTGAAAGGGCTTTTACTATAACTTCTGGACCAATGCCTGCAGCATCTCCCATAGTTATACCAATACGTGGCAACATGATTAATGTAGGTGGTAGGTTGACGATCTAATTTTATTTTTCACTATTCAACACGGCGATACAATGTTGAGGCACGTGCCCTGGAAACATTACCAGATGGGATTTCCAGCACCTCATAAGTAAGGGATTCTACATCGTCTGGTGGGAGTCGATTTTCAATTATTGTAATTTTATCCCCAACTTTGAGCGATTTACCTGCTTTTGTCGTGTTATTATTTAAAAGTATATTACCCCGATTACACAATGTGTTAGCTGCAGTTCGACGTTTTACAAGTCTTGAAATTTGCAAGAATTTATCTACTCGCATATTCGTATTTTTAATCGAGACCGTATTGGAATTTTGTGATTTCGATTATGAGAAATTAGGTATAATCTAATACCTATAATCACACAATGTAGGGTCGATTTAAGGTGTAAATTCACTGATAGATACGTCTTGAACAATCTACCACATTCCAAATATTACTTATATCCAACTCACAATTAGATAATATGTAATTAATCCCCCGTCTGTCCGATCACATCAGTATTCTGTAGTGCTACATCATCTGATGTTGGAGCAATACCATCATGTTCATCAGATTCATTTAAAAAGGCTAATTCAATAACTTGGGTTATATCGCTTACTTGATGCCAAGTAATATTATCACGGATTTCTGAGGGTACATCTGCCAGATCTTTTTCGTTTTCATCAGGCATAATTATGTCAACAATACCATTACGATAGGCAGCAAGTGCTTTTTCTTTTAATCCACCAATAGGTAACACATGTCCACGTAGTGTAATTTCACCAGTCATAGCAATATCTTTACGTACTTTCTTCCCCGTAATGGCACTAAGAATTGCTGTTGCAAGCGTAATTCCTGCTGAAGGTCCATCCTTGGGTACAGCACCTTCAGGTACATGTATATGTATATCAAATTTCTCAAATATTTCTTTAGAAATATCAAAATCGTCTGCTCGAGAACGAAGGTATGCAACTGCAGTTTGTACAGATTCGCGCATAACCTCTTGAAGTTGTCCGGTCATATCCAGTTTACCTTCACCAGGCATTATAGTTGCTTCAACAGATACTATATCCCCACCGACCTGGGTATACACCATTCCTGTTGATACTCCAACTTCATCATGTTCTTGTGCCTTTGTTCGTGTGAATTTCGCTGGACCCAGAAAATCATTTAAATTTAGAGACGTAATATCAATGTTCAAATCAGGTGAATCTTCTGAAACAATCTGTTTTGCAATTTTCCTGCAGACAGTTGTGATACTCCGTTCAAGACTTCGGACTCCCGCTTCACGAGTATATTTATTGATTATATCGAAGATTGCGGAATCTGCAAATGTAATATTATCTTCTTTTAAACCATGACTACTCAACTGCTTAGGAATTAATCCATTCGGATGGAAAGTAGCGATTTTATGCTTTTCAAAATCAGTATATCCGGGAAGTTCAATAACTTCCATACGATCTTCAAGTGCTGCAGGGATCGTCAGACGTGTATTCGCGGTAGTTACGAACATTACATCAGACAAATCGAATTCCACATCTAAATAGTGATCACGAAAAGTTTCATTCTGTTCAGGATCAAGCACTTCAAGTAGAGCTGATGACGGATCACCCCGCCAATCGGAACTTAACTTATCAATTTCATCAAGCAAAAAGAGAGGGTTTTTGGTCTGTACATCCCGTAAGCCTTGTATAATTCTTCCCGGTATAGCGCCGATGTAAGTCCTACGATGTCCACGAATTTCTGCTTCGTCACGGACACCACCAAGTGACATCCGAACAAATTTTCTTCCTGTTGCTCGTGCTATTGATTTACCTAACGATGTTTTTCCAACTCCAGGAGGTCCAACTAAACAGAGAATAGGACCTTTTACCTGTTCGACTAATTTCAATACAGCCAAGTATTCTAACACATTCGATTTTGGTTTTTCCAAACCGTAATGGTCTTCATCAAGGATTTTCTCTGCCTGATCAATTTCAATTGTATTTTCAGTTTTATCTTTCCAAGGAACAGCAAGAAGCCAGTCAACATAATTCCGTATAACACCAGATTCTGCTGACATAGGAGGTATTTGAGCCAGTCTATCAATTTCCTTAAGTGCTTTCTTTTCTGCATCCTCAGTCATCCCTGCATTTTTAACCTGTTCCCGTAGATCATCTATCTCATCAACTTCTTCATCTCGACCGAGTTCCCGTTGAATTGCCTTCATCTGTTCTTGCAGATAAAACTCTCTATGTGTTTTTTGTACGGATTCTCTAACTTCATTATGTATCTCTTCTTTTAAATCCAAGAGATCCAAGTCTGCTTCAAGAAGAGCTATAACGAAATTTAACCTTTTAATAGGGTTTAATTCTTCGAGTATTTCTTGTCTTTTTGCTGCAGGAAAATCGCCAAAACGTGCAATATTATCAGCAAGAATCCCGGGTTCTTCAATATCACGTACATACTTTTCGACATCAGGAAGTATTTGTTTAGGATGAGCTTTAGCATAACTACGGAATGAACTTTTTGCCTCTTTAATCAATGATTTTGCAGCATCAGCTACTCCTGTTAACTCTGTAACAATCTGAACAGCTGCTTGTAAATAACCATCAGTTTTAGTGCATTTTGCAACTATTGCTCTATCTGAAGTCTCTATGGCAATACGGAGTGTACCATCTTCAGGGTCATAAGGCTGTACAATCGTAGCTACAATACCGATAGAATGGAGATCATTTGGTTCTGGTTCAGTGTCTTCTTCAAGTTCAGTCTTTTGATGTAGGAGCAATACTTTTAGATCAGCATCAAGAGCAGTTCTTGCTGCAAGCACACTCATTTCCCGAGCAATGGTTAAAGGTGTCCAATCCATTAACCTCTGATCAACAATAGCTTTCGTCTTTGGATAAAATGTCTCAAATTCTGGAGGTAGCGCGATAACAGGCAAAAAAACAGCCGAATCGCTTAAAGTTCTATCAGATTCTTGACTCATTGGTTGCTCCTTTACGCAGTCTTGAGGGCTTCGGAGGAATCGTTAATTAATTCTGGTGGACTATTACCTAAAACACTATCTTCTGTAATTTGGCATGTGTTCACTTCGGTTAATGATGGTATCTTATACATTGTTTCCAACATAATAGTCTCCATCACTGCACGCAATCCACGTGCACCTGTTTCCCGTTCAATTACCTGATGTGCAATCGCTGTGAGAGCATCATCAGTCACATTAAATTCCACACCTTCGTATGCTAAAAGTTGCCTATATTGTTTTACAAGGGCATTCTTTGGTTCTGTAAGAATTCTAATTAATGCTGATTCATCTAATTCGTGCAGATTTGCTACAACTGGTAGTCTGCCAATTAGTTCCGGGATGAAACCGTATTTAATAAGGTCTTTGGCTGTCACCTGTTCAAGTATCTCATGTATTTTCTGTTCTTGTTTAGATTGAATTTCAGAACCAAATCCAATACTCTGTCTACCTAAACGACCTTTGACCAAATTCTCTAAACCGATAAATGTTCCACCACAAATGAAAAGAACATTTTTAGTATCCACCTCCCACATCTCTTGGTGTGGATGCTTTCGTCCACCCCGTGGAGGAATACTCGCAACAGTTCCTTCTAAAATCTTTAAAAGGGCTTGTTGCACCCCTTCTCCTGAAACATCCCGTGTAATCGATGCATTTTCAGATTTTCGTGTAATCTTATCAATTTCATCAATATAGATTATACCTGTCTCTGCCCGTTTGATATTACCATCTGCAGCTTGAACTAATTTTAAAATTATGTTTTCTACATCTTCTCCAACATAACCTGCTTCTGTAAGTGTTGTAGCATCTGTTATAGCAAATGGAACATTCAATACTTTCGCAAGTGTTTCAGCAAGAAGCGTCTTACCTGTTCCTGTAGGACCAATTAAAAGGATATTACTTTTATCCAATTCTACATCATTTGTTTTATCATGATGTAGACGTTTATAATGTGTGTAGACAGCAACTGACAGTATTTTCTTTGCTTGGTCTTGTCCAATAACATATTCGTCAAGTTTTGCCTTTATTTCAGATGGTTCAAGTAGTAATACAGGAGGTTCTTCATCTTCAATCGGTTTTTCTTCAACTTCTGTTGACTGATCTGGTATTTCAGGGGCAGCATTTCCTTGTTCAAGAATTCGATTACAATAGTCTATACATACATCACAAATATTAGCTTCTGTTCCTTGAAGAAGACGATTAACTTGTGTACGCTCTCTATTGCAAAATGAGCAAAATACTTTGCCATCAGCTGTTTCTGACATTATTTTCCTCCCAACTACATAACCAAGAATGTTGTAAAATATAGCATAAGTTCGGTTTAAGGAGTATGAATTCTTATTCCTAATATTCTACTTAATTTCAGGTAATATATCCTATAATCAGAACTCGGGATAAAGGTAATTTACATATATGTGGTTAAAACAACACCTACCATAGTAATGAAAGAAGAATTTAGGATATAGGTAATATAATGATCTTATACTATATTAATAATAATTATTAATGAATTAATGTTAAATCCAATCAGTTAATATCAATTTCTACATAAAAACAAGTATCAATAAAGTCCTATGAATCTAATTGACGATGTGTGACAACATTATCAACGATACCGTATTCAAGAGCTTCTTGAGCAGTCATATAGAAATCTCGGTCAGCATCTTTTTCGATCTTTTTGATATCTTGTTTTGTGTGTTCTGACAATATACTATAAAGTCTTTCGCGTTCTCTTAAAATCTCATTGGCATGGATGCTAATATCTGTTGCTTGGCCACCAATTCCACCTGCCATCGGTTGATGTATGAGCGCCTTAGCATGTGGTAATGCATAACGTTTTCCAGGTGTTCCTGCTGCTAAGAGTACAGCCCCCATACTATAGGCTCGACCCAAACACCATGTTTGAACGTCTGCCTTTATGTACCGCATTGTATCATATATTGCCAAACCTGCTGATACTGACCCACCAGGTGTATTTAAATAAAGAATAATATCTGCATCTGGATCTTTCCCTTCAAGAAAGAGCATTTGTGCGGTAACAAGATTGGCAATCGTATCGTCATCTATAACAGATCCAATCATAATTATTCTATCTTCGAGTAATCGAGAGAAAATATCATAGGATCTTTCTCCTCTGTTCGTTTGTTCAACAACAATTGGCACAAGATTCATATTTTTGTCCGTTTGACAATATATTTTTTTTGATAAGGTATATTAATATAAGTACTAAATATATAATTTCTAACCACAACTCATAAAAAGACATAAGAGATGTGAATTCTCTCGATTTACAAGAAGTCAAGAAATTTGAATTATTGGTAGGTAGGGTTCAAATTCCTATTCTTACAGGTGACTCGTGTAGTATTATAATCTAACCAGTTATAATCAATGATTTCTTTTCTGAAGACTGCTCAATTAAAAACTGATATATTTTTTCGTGTTGTAATTGCGTTCTAAAATCCTCAAACCGATTGCTGGATTTCAATAATTCAGCATATTTTTGAGCATCTCGGTTCATCTGTTCAGCGGCACGACGAATTTCCCATTCCAACTCATCATCACTTACAGATATATTCTCGTTTTCAGCAATTTCTTCAAAAATCCAATTCTGTTTAGTTTGCTTTATTACATCTGTACGAACCTCTTCAGGTAAATTGTCTAAATCAATACCTGCTTCTTCCGCTGTTCGATTTTCAGTATTAAGTTGCTTATGAACATTTTGAATAGTCTGGTCAACATACTCTTGAACTAAATCTTCAGGGATTTCAATATCAGTTTTTTCTATCAACTGTTCAAGAATTTCCTGTTTCTGTTTACTCTGTTGAACTAACCGTTGTTCTTCAACCAAATTATTCCAGATGACACCATGTAACTGTGTATAATTCTCATAACCGAGGTCTTTAGCAAACTCGTCATCAAGTTCAGGAAGCTGTTTGGTTGTAATCGCATGTAGATCCATTTCATATACGACTTCTTTACCCATTATTGAAGGATCTGAATGGTCCTCATCAATGGTAACAGGAATAGATTTTTTTTCTCCTACCTTCATCCCTATTATGCCGGACTTCAAATCCGCATTGAGCTCGGAGGTGGTTAAATCAAGATCAACATCAATTCCACCTTCGTTTTCTACCTCTTCACCATCTAATTTACACAACCAATCAATTCGTACACAGTCGGTTTCCTGAACGACTCGATCCTCTTCTATAGGATCATAAGTAGCGGATTGTGCCCGTAATTTATTAATATAATCCTCAACATCTTCTCGAGGTACATCAACAGGGGATTTATCAGTCTCTATTTCATCATACTTAGGAACAGAAATTGTTGGTTTAACATTTACAATAGCGGTAAAGACAATAGATTGATTCTCAACAACTATGATCTTATCTAAAGACGGTTCAAATGTAGGTTGATCAAGCGGAACAAGACGTTTAGACAGAAGGGCATCTTCGTAGGCAGGGAAAACGACTTCTCTAATTACTTCAGAATTAATATGATCTTGGAATCGGGATTTTATTAGTGATAAAGGCACACGTCCTTTCCTGAAACCTGGTAAGGACACGTAGCCGCGCAATGTTTTATACGCCTCTTGTAAGGCAGTCTCAACTTTTTCAGGGGGGACTTCAATCTCTAATTTAACTTGTGTGCCTTCAAGTGGTTCGACTTCAACTCTCAAGTTGTGTTCTCCTTCGTCAACTTACAAAAGACAAAACTCGTATGTGAAAATACCTTATGTCGGATTAAATAACATCAAAGGCAAGTATAGGATCTATAAATTACAGATTTAAATGTTATTAATTACCTATACTATTAAGAATATATGTAAGTGGGCGAGGAGGGACTTGAACCCTCACGAGGCGTAACCCCAATAGATCCTAAGTCTATCCTGTCTACCAAATTCCAGCACCCGCCCTATTAATTTTTGAACGTTTTTAATAAATGCTATACAACGTTCTTACATCTGTCTCACCAGAAATACTATGGGGCATCTGTTAAGGCATGATTCACCAGATGTGTCATGAAGGAATCGAACCTTCAACCCTCTGATTATGAGTCAGATGCTCTGTCAATTGAACTAACGGAGCACGCGTCCGGAGGGATTCGAACCCCCAACTTATAGCTCCGAAGGCTATTGCTCTATCCATTGAACTACGGACGCATGTTAAAATAGGTGGATGATGGGATTTGAACCCACGACCTCCTGATCCACAGTCAGGCGCTCTACCCCTGAGCTACATCCACCACTATATAGGCACGCCTAGCAGGAGTCGAACCTGCAACCTACGGATTAGAAGTCCGTTGCTCTATCCAATTGAGCTATAGGCGCATAAGAAATCGGGGTGAGAGGATTCGAACCTCCGACCTTCTGCTCCCAAAGCAGACGCGCTAGCCGGGCTGCGCTACACCCCGATAATCAAACATATCTCTATCAAATAGAGATATTTATTATACAATATTTTTTCCGTTATTGCAAATTAAACCTCTCAAAGAATAGGTATGTTTTGGCATGAATATCATATAATTATAGAGTTCTTTTTCTTTTCAAGTATTACATTGCAACAAGAATAATTCTTCAGTAATTTACAGTTTCTGCATGATTCATAATAATTATATCTTATTTATCTATATATTAAAAAATGTTACACTTTTCCTACAAAGTGTAGGAATTGAAAAACCTCTTCCCGCTAATACTATACTATGTTTAAAGACAATTTGTGAAAATTGAAGAAAGTTATATAATGATGGATTTTGCATCTTTTACTTTTCTTTTTGTTTTTTAATTTGTAATCATTATAATGTAAATTTTTCAATTCTTTCCATTTTAACATGATATTCGAACTAATCTTATAAACATAAACATCCATTTTGGAGATTCCTTTATGATAGCAAGTATTATATATCAAATTACGTTAGGAGAAATCTTCCCTTACGAAAGAGCAAGTAGATCATTACGTTCAATTCGTACTTGTGAGAAATATTGTAATTTCAAATATTTTAAAACTGCTGATTTTTCTTACTTTTCTATGTAATTTCTGTTGTTTATAACTTTGTTGTGTTATGTTTAGGTTTTCTTCAGTATTTTTATTTTAGGTGGAAAAATGTGGTTCGGTTAGAAACCGAATCTGTCCTGGGTGAAAAGATCAGGATTAGAATTTTATTCTAAAGATTTAAGTTGGTGAATCAGAATTTCTCCTACCAAGATCATAAAGAAAAGAGTGAATAGAGTTCCAAACCATTCACTCTGCGGTCGTTCGACCATGAACATTCGTCTATATTGATATTTCATATCCTTTTTGATACAATTCAACAAGACATTAATATCTTATTTTATTCATTACAACACCTATTGATGAATAACTAATAAAATGATTGGAAAAAACAATCTTGGAGAATCGGTAGTATCGGTAGTAAGCATTTTATACTACTATACATTTTTGCAAGTGATACCATCTTCAATCAATTTATTTACATTATGACTTTATTTCGTGTTCTGTTCTTTGGTAGGAGGAATCTCCGTATCCCGACTCTTTGAATGGGACATTTCTTATTAACGGAATTAGTCGTTTTGGACTTTAGCGATTTCACTTTATCCTGTCTCTATACTCTCTGCAAGAAACTTGGCAAAGATGTTCGTTCCTCTGTAGTTATATTTGTTGCAGGCTTCTGCGAGATACAGTGGCGTGTATTTTGTTGAATAATGATGATGTGAACCATACCATGCGTGTCTAACGAAAGACCAGAATCCTTCCATCGAATTACAGCGTATATCTGGTGATAAAAAATCATCGCTGAACATTTTAAGGTGTCTGTAAGGACAATTGAACGCTGGTCGCAAACAGATGCATGAAAAGATGCATTAACCGTATGGGGTTATAAAGGAGATACAACTGGATTCTCCTCACCACCAACACGGAATATCGCAAGTAAATCCAGAGACAACTTTGACAAAGCAAAAAGATTATATATCGAAGCAATTAACGCTGGAGAACCAGATCATAAAATCGCATCAATCGTTGGAGAAGCAACCCAATTACCACCATCAACCATACGAAGATGGGCAAAAAG
>JAGFCA010000013.1 GCA_022394755.1 Candidatus Poribacteria bacterium | reverse complement strand
GACAATACTGGTACTGGGATTGCCTGTGTGGTCAATGCTGGTGTTTTTATTCGCAATTGTGTTATATCTAAGAATGGTTTACGCGGTGTTAATTGTAATTCTTTCTCTGGAATGGATATATCAAATTCCCACATCACTGAAAATTCTGGTGGTGGTTTAATATGCCAAGACTATGCAGGTATAACAATTAAAAACTCAATTATAGATAAGAATACAGCGGAAGAAGGTGGTGGTATATTCTGTAGTCCAACTTCAAGGTTATTTGCCACTGATTGTGTGATTGCAAACAATACAGCTTGGGAGAATGGCGGAGGTATATGGGATCTTACAAGATTTGGCAACGCAGTTGTAAAGTATTGTACAATTACAAAAAACTCTGCTGGAAATAGGGGTGGTGGCATTTATGTTAATGATCGAGGTCAACTCAGAATGACCAATTCAATCGTATGGGATAATACTTCTGATAGGACACATGCGGAAGTATTCGCTGGAGGAATCGTTTCCATTAAGTCATGCGATATTAAAAACGGTCTAATGGGAATTGATCCGAATGGCAAACAGAGATTTTTGACCTATCAGGACAACATAGATGAAGATCCTCTGTTTGTAAATGCAGATGCTGGTGATTTTACACTTCAGGAGAATAGTCCGGCTGAAGGCATGGGAGTTCGTAACGAAGCTGGCCAAGTAGAAGATGAGCAGGAGGTAGTTGAGCAGGAACAAAATGGACAGGAACAAGAGAAGGAAGATCCTCTATCTGTATCCCAACATGGAAAACGATGGGTAAGATGGGCAGATTTAAAACGGAGATAGGTGATACAATATGGAATTAAGAAGAATATGTTGATTCTGAATATGAGTGCGTAGGTGATAATTTGGAATTATGAAAAGATTTAGATTTTTATTAACTTTATTCTTAATATTAGTAGCATTATCTGCTAATGCCAATTATTTAGTAAAAACAATTTACATTAAACCAAATAATGTGCAGAATGTCCCATTCGATAAAATTAGAGGATGGATGAATGATGTTCAGGAATTATATATGGACGAAATGTCAAGAAACGGTTTTGGAGATAAAATCTTTAAATATGAAAGAGAAAACAACGAAAATATAAAAGTAAATGTAATAAATACTAACCGTCCATCTCATATATACCAATCTAATACTTGGGATAATATAAACTCAGAATTACCAGAAAATTTTAAAGATCAAAAAAATGTACATGTTTTTATTGTAGGTGGTATTGACACAATTAATTTACATCGGGGGTGTTGTCAATGGGGTGTTGGATGGCCGATATATAATTCAAATTTTGGTGGTTCGTGTATAGTGGCAGAAAATGCAAATACCTCTATGGCTAGATTAATTGCACATGAAATAGGACATACATTTAGTTTGTATCATACTGGAACAGCGAATACAATAATGGGATCAGGAAAAGAGTTATTAGAGTATGAAGCAAGGTGGTTAGACAAACACTATTTTTTTAATCTTGATAGAATAATAAAATGGCAACATCCAAAAGTTAATCAAGTACTTAATGTGGAAGAAATAGAAAAAGATATAATTAGTATCAAAATTGACATTACGAGCCCAAACGATTTATACCAAATTGTCGTTATGGATAGTGATATATTGGTAATAGGTTGGCAAAATATAGATGGCAAGAATACTAATGTAGATATGAGGATAGGTAGAAGTAAACTCATAGGAAAAAACCATCTAACCTTTATGATCATGGATACTTTAGGTGCTTTTACTCATCATAGATACGATTTTACTATGCCTCCAAGATTTAAAGAAGAGATCGTTGATAAACAAACTAATCACCGCAATAAGAATGAAGATTTAGGACTTGAGGAAGACTTAGAACCGATAACTATTAAGGAAGATACATCAAAAGATGTTGTATATCTTAACATTAATTCAGGTAAAAAAACTCTACCTGATGAAGTGGGATTAAAACCGTTTAATCCTTCAGCTGAATTTAAGAATGGTTGGGGATGGCAAACCATTTCTGATAATAGAACTAATAATGGTAATCCTATCATTATTAGAAATGCTACTTTTGAAAGAGGCATTTCACTATCTCCCCCTGATCATCCCAAAGTCTCATCTCTTAAATATAATTTAGTAGGAAATAACTATATTGCTTTTGAAGGGTATATTGGAATAACTAATGATAGAGATTTTGAGATAGACAAACATCAAAATGAAAGTTGTTTTGTAGGTGGAAGTTGCATATTTACATTTGAAATTGATCAGAAAAAAATGTATGAATCTGATTTATTAACTGGTAAAGATAATTATGAAAAAATAAGTTTTTTTATTCCATTTGATGCAATAGTATTGAGAATTGTTATTGATAGTGGTTTAGATACATCTTGGTGTGACCATCCTGCAATAGGCGATCCTAAATTGATAACTAATTCACAGATTAGATATAGTATAAAACCTGAAGATAAAGTCACTACTTTATGGGGTGAACTTAAGAGAATTTAAAAAAATAAGATTGATTTGATAGTTGGAGTGAATCAACGCCAATTATACGTGTGGTATTTTGTTGGGTTTCTGACCTCTCCAACAATTGGCGATGCCGATTTATGTATATGGAGTCTAATATGAAGCAATTACAACCAACCAGAACAATATTAGCAAAATTGCATCAGATTAAGGGATATGTATTCGTGTTGATTTTCGTTTTTGGGTTCTTCCGTCCGTTTATAGTTGATGCGTATTTGATCCCCTCAGGTTCAATGGAAGATACTCTCCTCATCGGTGATCGCATTTTGGTGTGTAAGTTTATGTATGGTGTCAAAATCCCTGGAACTGATATACAGGTTTTCGATTTCCATGAACCTGCACGAGGAGATGTGTTTGTTTTTATTCCGCCACACGAGAGAGACCTTCACTTTATCAAACGTATTGTGGCCGTTGAAGGGGATACAGTCTATACAAAGGGTAAAGAGTTGTATGTCAACGGTGTAAAAGTTGATGAAGAATATACAAAACATATACCGAACAACAAATATAGACAAAATTTTCCACCCTTCCGCAGTTCTGAATACCATTTGAGTCATAACTTTCCTGAAGGTAAACCGTATGTAGTACCAGAAGGCATGGTATTTGCTATGGGAGACAACAGAGACTTTAGTAGTGATAGTCGAACTTGGGGACCTGTTGATGTGGACGACATTAAGGGACAAGCATTTATGATCATGTGGTCAACAGCTAACCGACCGATGAAGTTCTGGGAAGTTTGGAAGTTAGTAACAAACGTTCGACTTAATAGAATTGGTAAAATAATTCGTTAGAGCTAAGTTTAGAAGAAGGAATAATTAATGAGAATATTATCTATAATTTCAATCACACTTTTAATTGTATTTGCTGTTGGATGTGATGAAATGCAAAATCAGGTTATGAAACCTGTCACGATGCCTGACGATGAAGGTCCGAAAGAGGATGACGTAGTTACATCTGTAGGTATGATGAAGGATCCTTCTACGGAAACTGATGGTACAAAGGGTGACCCCTCTACGGAGACTGAAACTATGGAAGAGGGCACTTCTGATGAGACTCAAAACCCCGACGCATCATTTGTTAGTTCGACTGTTGCTGATGGAGCGAATATATCGGAAAATGATAGTATCACAATTACTTTTGACAGCGATCCGGGTGAAGTGACAGTGAATATTGGGACAGTTTCAG